>NZ_JBHVOS010000027.1:0-67485 GCF_042887685.1 Oerskovia sp. NPDC057915
TATCAAGCACACTGTTGAGTTCTCAAGCAACCGACACGCACCGACTCCAACCCACCAGGGGCCTTCACTCGGGGCAACTTCTCTAACCTACCAGACTCATTCCCGCGTCTCAACTCCGCCGTTTCCGGTGAAAGTGATCCGCCTGAGTCGACCGCCCCGACGACTCCCGCGACACGCAGAGGTGTCCCGAGCAGATCTGAGGGGTGGCCACCCGGGGGATCCAGCCACTTCGCGGCGGCTCCGAAGAGCTTCGCAGTGGTGTCTGTTCCTCCCTGCCGGGCTGACTTCGAGAACATTACGGGGTGCCCGTCGCCTCCGTCAACTCGCCTCCCTGAAGCGAAGCAGGTCCCCCGGGCGGAGCTGCGCGGCGACGTCGAGCGCGTCGGCCGGGACGACGCCGATCACGGGATAGCCGCCCGTGACGGGGTGGTCACGGAGGAAGAGGACGGGGTGCCCGTCGGGAGGGACCTGGATCGCGCCGGGCACGAGGCCCTCGCTCGGCAGCTCACCGCTCCGTCGGCGGACGACGGGGCCCGACAACCTGAGGCCCACCCGGTTGCTCGCGTCCGACACCTCGAACGTGGCACCCAGGAGGTCGCGCCAGGCGTCGTCGTCGAACCACTCGTCCCGTACGCCGCGGCGCACCACGAGGTCGACGACTCCCGTCGCCTCGGCACGGGGCGCCACCAGGTCGACCACGGGCAGGCGCGCGGGACGCGGCCCGATCGCCAACCGGTCGCCCGTGCGCAACGGCGACGGCCCCAGCCCGGCGAGGACGTCGGACGAGCGGGACCCCAGCACGGACGTCCCGTCGAACCCGCCCCGCACCCCCAGATACGTCCGCGTCCCGCGCGCGGCGAACCCGAGGCGCAGCTCGGCCCCCGGACGCACCTCGAGCAGCGCCTGCATGCCGACCGCCATGCCGTCGATCGTCGCCGACACCGTCGCACCTGCGAGCGCGATCGTCGCCCATTCGTGGAACTGCAGGACGAGCCCGCCGAGGGTCACCTCGAGCGCCGCGGCGGAGTCGTCGTTGGCGAGCAGGCGGTTCAGCAGGCGCAGCGCCCCCTGGTCCGCGGCGCCCGATCGCCCGACGCCCGACGACGCCCACCCTGGCCGCCCCTCGTCCTCGACCAGCGCCAACGGTCCCGTGGCGAGGACCTCTGCACCCCCGGCGGGTGCACCGTCACCCTCGCCAGAGTGCCGGTCACCCCCGCCAGAGTGCCGGTCCCCCCCGGCCGCAACGCCGGCACCCCCGGCAAGGGGCACGTCGCCCGGCAGCCGGTCGACCTCCCGGAAGCGCACCCGGGTCCCCGCCGTCAGCAGCGCCGGCGGGTCGCGGTCGACGTCGAACAGCTCGACGTCGGTCCGTCCCAGCAGGCGCCATCCGCCGGGAGTCGCCCGGGGGTAGACCGCCGTGAGGTCGCCCGCGAGCGCGACGGATCCCGCCGGCACCCGGGTCCGCGGGGTCGCGAGCCGGGGTGCCGCGATCGTCGGGTCGACCTCGGTCAGGTAGCCGAAGCCCGGCATGAAGCCGCCGAACGCGACCACGTACTCCCGCCCGCTGTGGCGCGCCACGACCTCGGCGACGGTCAGTCCGGCCCACGCGGCGACGTCGGGCAGGTCCTCGCCGTCGTAGACGACCGGGATCTCCACGAGGCGACCCTCCCCCTGCTGCGCGACCGCGCTGCGGGAGCCCCACGCGACCTTGACCGCGTCCTCGACCCGGGCCAGGTCCGCGACGGACGCCCGGTCGTCGAGCAGCACGAGCACAGTGCGTGCCGCGGGCACGACGTCCACGACGCCCGGCACGGGCGCGAGGCGCAGCGCGGCCGCGAGCGCGTGCACGTCGGCGAGCCCCTCGACGTCGACCATGAGGGCGTGGTCGCCGTAGACCTGGACGTGCGGCCCGACCGACCTCGTCGGCACGGTCACCGCCCGGCCGCCCGCACGACGACGCCGCTCGCCTCCAGCACCCTGCGCACCTCGGTCAGGAGCGCGACCGCACCGGGGGTGTCGGAGTGCACGCAGACCGAGTCGGCCTCGACCGTGATCTCGCTGCCGTCGGACGCGACCACGACGCCCTCGGTCACGAGGCGCAGCGCGCGGTCGGCGACCTCGACCGGGTCGTGCAGGACCGCCCCCGGCGTCCCGCGGGGAACGAGCGACCCGTCGGGCGCGTAGCCGCGGTCGGCGAAGACCTCGTGGACCACGGGAAGCCCCGCCTCCCGGGCGAGGCGCAGCACGGCCGAGCCGGACATACCGACGACGGGGAGCGTCGCGTCGTAGGCCGCGACCGCGTCGACGACCGCGCGGGCCTGCTCCTCGTGCCGGACGATCGCGTTGTAGAGCGCGCCGTGCGGCTTGACGTACCTGACCCGGTCCCCCGCGAGGCGCGCGAACGCGTCGAGCGCACCGAGCTGGTAGACGACGTCGGCCGTCAGCTCGGCGGGCGTCACCGCGAGGAAGCGGCGGCCGAATCCCGCAAGGTCGCGGTAGGCCACGTGCGCGCCGATGCTCACGCCCCGCTCGACCGCCGCGCGCGTGGTCGCACGCATGATCATCGGGTCCCCCGCGTGGAAGCCGCACGCCACGTTCGCGCTGGTCACGAGGTCGAGGAGAGCGTCGTCGTCCGCGAGCGCCCACGGCCCGAACCCCTCGCCCAGGTCTGCGTTGAGGTCGATGCGGCGCGCGTCGGGCGCAGGGAGGTGCGTCATGTCCCCATCATGGCCGAGAGCACGCGCGTCGGTCGTGACCCTCCGGTCACGACCGGCTGTGCTGTCAGGTGCTCTCTCGTGCTCGTCCCGTCCCGTCGGGCGCGTCAGGCCATCGACGGCTCGGCGTCGACCAGGTCGGCACGGATGTCCTCCCGCAGCTGGGGTGTGGGTTCGTGACCGTGCTTGCTGACCATGTGGTCGTATGCGGCGTCGAGGACTTCCTCCTCCTCGCCGGCGATCGTCAGCGTGCAGTTGATGACGCTGGGCGTGGTCCGACAGTCGACCATCTTCCTCATGTGTTCTCACCTCCCCTCACGCGGGCCCCGTCGTCGGGGCTCCGGCGGGGGCGGCGTCCGTGGGCTGGGCGGGCGACGTCTCCGGTCCTTCCACCGTCCTCCGGCCGGGGCGGGGTGTCAACGGCCCAACGGCGGGACGCCCCTCCCGCTCGTGGGTGCGGCCGGGTAGATTTCCGCGGGTGACGACCTCCCTGCGCACCGCGACCCCTGCCGACGCCGACCGCCTCGCGGCCCTGGCCGCGATCACGTTCCCGCTCGCGTGCCCGCCGGGCTCCGACCCGGCGGCGGTCGCCGAGCACATCCGCACGCAGCTCTCCCCGGAGAGGTTCGTCGCGTGGTCCGCGAGCGCCGACCACGCGCTGCTCGTGGCCGAGTCGCCCGGGTCGCCCGGGTCTCCCGACGTAGGGCCCGGGTCGCCCGACGACAGGACCGGGTCCGACGGCGCCGGCGACCTGGTCGGCTACGCGCTGCTCGTGCGCGGCGTGCCCGACGACACGGACATCGTGGCCGTCGTGGGCGCCGAGCCCACGGTCGAGCTGTCGAAGATCTACGTGCATCCCGCGTCCCAGGGCACGGGCGTCGCGAGCGACCTCCTGCGGGCCGCGCTCGACGCGGCACCTGCCCTCGTCCCGGACCGGGCCGTGTGGCTCGGCACCAACGGGGAGAACGCGCGGGCCCAGGCGTTCTACCGCAAGCACGGGTTCGCGGTCGCGGGAACGCGCACGTACGTCGTGGGCGGCGAGGCGCACGACGACGTCGTGATGGTGCGCCCGCTCGACTGAGCCCTCCGCCCGAGGCGTTCCCCGGGTCGGGGAAGACGCCGAAGACGCCCGGGCTGTCGTCCCCGGCCATCTTCCAGACCGCGCCGTCCTCACCTCCTCGTGCGCACCGTGCCCCTGGGCGCCCGCCGGGACTCGGCCCACCCGCAGGTGGTCCCGGCGGGCACCGGTCTAGTGGTCGCCCAGGCTCGCGGCGCCGTCGCCCGCGTCGTCCGGGTGGAGCGGGAGGAACACGTGGACGTGCCCCTGGTCGGCGCCGACGCTCAGCTCGTCGAGCTGGGTCGCGGCCATGGCCCACGTGTCGGCGGCGCGCAGCCGCAGGTCGGACGCGAGCGCCAGGAGCTCGGCGCGGGCGGGCTCGGCCGCGCCCTCGGCCAGGACGAGCGCGTCGACCGTGTCGCCCAGCAGCGCGATCGAGACCCCCAGGCCGTTGCGCGTGACGTTGTACCCCGACGCGCCGGTGGGCAGCGCCTCGGCCTCGGTCGTCAGGGCCGCGAGGTCCTCGCGCCAGGTCGCGACCTGCTCGGGGGTCGCGGGGGTGCCGGGTGAACCGTCGAGCGGCAGCGCCACGGACAGGTCGTTCATGGTCGGGACGAGGCGTTCCTGCGCGGAGAGCGCGAAGTCGGTCACGACGCCCAGGTTCTCGGCGTCGCGCGCGGCCTCGGCCGCCTCGAGCTCGGCCACGCGCGCGGGGTCGACGGCGTACGCGCCGGACGCTGCGTCGTCGGGCCCTCGTGTGAGCGCCCAGGCGACGACCGCGACGACGATGCCGACGACGACCACCGCCGCGGCGAGCAGCAGGGCGCGACGGCCGCGCGAGAGGTTCCGCGGCCACCGGGCGCGCTCGCGCTCCGGCGGCCGCGGGCGGGGACGGCCGGCACCGTCCCCGGTCTGGTGGCCCGCACCACGGGCGGTCGCGGAGCGGGCGGCCCGCTGGGCCTTGGTGCGCTGCGCGGACGTGGTCTGTGCCACGGGAGGACTCCTGTCGTCTCGGGTGCGGGAGGTCTGTGGGACGTCGGGTGCGTGGTCCTGCTGCGACGCGCCGGGCGTGTCCCGGCCGGGCCACGCACCCGACGTGCGCGGCAGGCGCCGCCCCCTGAGGGGCGACGCCTGCCGTTCGTGCATCAGCCGCAGGACGCGGCCGCGTAGTCGACCGTGTACGTCGACGTCCGGTCCCCGATCGTCGCGACGACCGTGGCGGAACCCGCCTCGACCGACGTGGCGCGCGAGGCGAACGACTGCGACGCGGACTTGCCCGGAGCGACACCCGTGAAGGTCTTCGTCCCGAACGGCGTGCTCACCTTGATCGTCGCCGGCGCGTCGTCGGTGTTGACGACCCGCACGTTGACGAGCACCTTGCCCGCGGTGCACTGGGTCTTGGCCACGACCTCGGCCGTGACCCCGCCCTCGACCGGCGGCACCGAGAGGGTGAGCGGCTCGCTCACGTTCCCGGCGACGTCGACCGCGCGGTACGAGACCTCGACGGCCCCGTCCCCGACGACGAAGGGCTCGGTGTAGGCGAGCCACTCGCCGGCGGGGGTGTCGGCGAGGCGGTACTCGACCCGGGCGAGGCCCGAACCGGTGTCCGCGCCGGCCAGGGTGACCGTGCGCTCGGACAGCTCGGCCGTGGCGGTCGGTGCCGTGGCGTCGATCTTCACCACGTGCACGACCTCCTGCGACACGTTGCCCGCCTCGTCGCTCGCGCGGAAGGCGAGCGAGTGCTCGCCACCCGTCGAGAGCGCGATGCCGCCCGTGTACGGGGCCCAGTCGGCGCCCGCGACCTTGACCTCGATCGACGGCGTCTGCGAGACGTCGTCGGTCGCGGTCGCGGTGACCGTCACGGCCCCGGTGTTCCAGCCGGACGCGCCGGCTGCCGGGTCCTGGGCGACGGCCACGACGGGCGCCTGCGTGTCCTCGTCACCCGTGGTGACGTGGAACCAGTCGAAGGCGACCTTCACGGGGACCTCCTGCTCGGGGCCGATGGCCACGAGACCGAAGGACGTCAGCGCCGCGTCGTTGGTGACCGGGGCCCCGAGGGACGTCCAGTTCACCCCGCCGTCGCTGACCCAGCCCTGGTAGGTGTTGCCCACCTTCTCCATGCGCAGGTACCAGTAGCCCGACTCGGTCGTGTCGGCGATCTCGAGCTGGCGGTTGCCGCCGCTCGAGGCCGCGTTCTTCTCCGACGCGAGCTCGGCACCCAGGTTGAGCGGGGTGCCCGGCTGGTTCTTGGCGACCACGTCGAGCTTGACGTAGTTGTCGTCGTCGCCGTAGGCCATCAGTCCGGCGTACTGCCAGCGGTGCAGCAGCGGCGCCTTGAAGCGCGTCTCCGCGACCCAGTCACCCTCGGGGGCTGCCTGGAGCACGAAGTTGCGCGGGCTGACCGGGTTGGTGTTGTTGATGTCCCCCGGCTGCGTGGTGATGCGCAGCTCGCCACCGGCGACCTCGACCTTCGAGGCGTCGTAGCGGACCACGTTGTTCCAGCGGCAGCCGTCGAGGGCCGTCCCGTCGAACTCGTCGGACGGCTCACGCGTGCCGTCGTCCTCGGAGTCCGGCGTGACCTTGAACCAGTCGACCAGCGCGACCGAGTCGGCCGTCCCCGTGTCGCCCGCGGCGATGACGCCGAAGGTCGCGTTCGCCTTGACCGGGGCCGAGCCCGCGATCGCGGTCCACGTCTGGCCGTCCGCCGAGTACGCGGCCGTGATGGCCGTGCCCGTGGAGGTCAGCTTGAGGTACACCGACGACGGGAAGCTCGCCGCGACGTTCGTCTGGCCGTGCCACGTGCGCGCACCGCCCGTCTCGGTCTGGAACTCCAGGAACCGGTTGCCGTTCTGGTTCTTCGTGAACGCGAACTTGGTGTACTCGTCGTCGCTCACGTGCACGAGGAGACCCGCGTGCTGCCAGTGCCGTGCGAGCGGGACCTCGACCTTGGTCTGGATCTCCCACGCCCCGGCGGGTGCCGGCTGGCCCAGGTAGCTGATCGGGCCCGGGACCGCCTCGTTGATGTCGCCCTGGACGACGGGCAGGACCGCCTTGCCGTCCGCGACCGAGATCGACTTCCCGGGTGCGGTGCGCACCACGGTCCAGCGACCCGTGTTGATGTCCGCGGCGTCGAAGTCGTCCGACTTCTGTGCCGCGCACTGCGGCGGCGTTCCCGTCCCGGGCTCGGTCGGGTCGACCGGGTCGTCGTCGAACGAGAAGTCCTGGAACTCGACCGCGCTCGTGGCGGAGCTGTGCGCCGTCACGAAGAGACCGACGTCCTGGACCGACGCCGCTCCCGGCAGGGACACCGGGTCGCCGATCTGGGTGAAGTTCTCGCCGTCCTTGCTCCACGACGCCGTGTACAGGTTGCCGTCGCGCTCGATCCGGACCCACGCGGGGTAGCTCGTCGAGCTGGCCGCCGAGGAGGTCACGAGCTGCCCCGCGGCGTTGCCGCGCAGCCACTCGAAGCCGCCGTTCGGACGGATGCCCAGGGCCGCGTAGCCCGGCGACTTGCCCGGCTGCGTCACGTCGTTGCGGACGATGAGACCCGCCTTGGCGGACCCGTTGGAGTTGCCCTGGCTGTTGACCTTGACCGTCGCGGACCACTTCTCGTCCGCACCGGCCTCCTTGTAGATGGCCGAGTACTCGTCGGTGCCCTGCCACATGTTGGCACCCGCAGAGGTCACGAGGTACTTGCCCTCGGACAGCTGCTCGAACGTGCCGTTCGCGTTCGTGAAGGTCTTCATGCCCGCGAAGAGGTCACCGACCTGAGCCATGACGATGCGGGACTTCGTGGTGAGCCCCTTGTCGTTCGTGGCGACCGCGGTCAGCTTGTAGTAGTTGTCCGCCGTGGCGTTCCACGTCGTCGTGTACGGCGCGGAGGTGTCCGTGCCGATCGACTGGCCGTTCACGAAGAACTCGACCTGCGTGACCGTGTTCTCGGCGTCGGTCGCGTCCGCGGTGACCGTGATCGCGCCCTGCTCGAGCTGGACGCCCGCCTCGGGAGCGGTCACGACGACCTCGGGACGGGTCGTGGCCGAGATGCCCTTGCCGTGCGCCTCGATGAAGTTCAGGCGACGCTCGCCCGCACCGGGGAACACGACGTACAGCGTGAAGCTCTCGCCCGGGTCCGCCACGTCGACGCGCACGTCGGTGAAGGTGCCCAGCCCGGTCTCCGGGACGGAGGCCGTGGCGAGGAGCTCGCCGTCGGGAGCGTCACGGCGCAGCTCGACGGTGCCCGCCTGGGCGGCCGAGACGCGCAGCGACAGCGCGCTGATCTGGTGGAGGTTGAACGGGTCGTACGAGGACCAGGCCCCGTCCTTGCCCGTGATGACGGACCCGCCACCCTCGACGTCCCGGCTGGGGAGCTGGGTCGTGCCCTGGGAAGCGGTCTGGAACTCGGCCTCACGCTTCTTGCCGAACACCAGCGTCGTGTCGGAGCCGGTCAGCGCGGGCACGTCGCCCTCGCCGCCGCCGTCCGTGTACCGGGCGTCGAGCACGTAGAAGACGTTCATGTCCTCACCGTGGCCACCGCCCAGGCCGGTCTCGACCGACCCTGTCGTCCCGTGGAGGGGCTCGGACGGGTGCGCGTGGGCGTCATGCCCGAGCGCGGGCTGGATGATGACGTTCTCGTCGACGATCGAGGAGTCCTCGGCGTCGCTGACCTCGACGTCCCAGTCGATCCGGTCGCCGAAGTCGAAGAACGACCCGGTCGGCGGCAGGTTGAAGTCGACCTCGGGGCGCGTGTTGCCGACCGTGATCGGGACCGTGGCGGTACCGACCTTGCCCGACGGGTCGCTCACCGTGAGGCGGGCGTCGTAGACGCCGTTCACGGTGTAGGTGTGGGTCGGGGCCGCCTCGGTCGAGTCGGTCGTGCCGTCACCGTCGAAGTCCCACGCGAACGTGAGCGCCTCGTTCTCGGGGTCGGTGCTCGCGGCGCCGTCGAACGTGACGGTGAGCGGGGCCGTGCCCGAGTCCGGCGTCGCGGCCGGCTTGGCGACCGGGGAGCGCGAACCGGAGATGTAGTCGATGCGGTGCAGACCCGAGTTCGGGTTGTCACGCCCGAAGCCGCCGCCCCAGTCGAGCACGTAGAGCGCGCCCTCGGGACCGAACGTCGAGTCGATCGGGGCGAGGAACTGCTCGTTCGACAGGAACGGGTTGACCTTCTCGACAGCGGCGCCCTGGGGCGTCGAGTCCTTGAGGTCGATCGAGTACATCTTGTTGCGCGCCCACTCGTAGAAGAAGGGCTTGCCGTCGTAGTACTCGGGGAACTTGGTGTCCGACACGAGGTCCGCGTCGTAGCTGTAGAACGGGCCACCCATGGGTGCGAGCCCACCACCGGCGTTGATGACGCCGGGGGCCGAGGTGCGCTGGTAGCCGTAGTACATGTCCGCGGGCTGGGCCGGCGGGAGCTGCGTCAGACCCGTGTTCTTGACCGAGTCGTTGACCGGGTTGGCGCAGTCGAAGTTCGCGCCGACCGTGACCGGGTTGGTGCGGTAGTCGACGTCACGGAAAGGCTCGTTCTTGCCCATGCACAGGGGCCAGCCGAAGAAGCCGGGCTCCTGGATGAGGTTCCACTCGGCGATGCCCGCAGGGCCGCGGTTCGCGAGGTTGTCGGAGCCGTTGTCCGGCGAGTAGTCGGCCACGCCGAGGTTGCCCGAGGCGGGGTCGATCGTGAACCGGAAGGGGTTGCGGAAGCCCATCGCGTAGATCTCGGGCAGCGTCTTCTCGGTGCCCGGGGCGAACAGGTTGCCCTCGGGGATCGAGTACGTGCCGTCGGCCTCGGGGTGGATGCGCAGCACCTTGCCGCGCAGGTCGTTGGTGTTGGCCGACGTCGCGCGCGCGTCGTGCTGGGTGTTGGGACGCTCCGAGATCGGGGCGTACCCGCCCGAGGGCTCCGAGTGCGGGTTCACGTCGTCGCCCACGCCGATGTACAGGTCACCGGTGCGGTCGTCGAAGATCAGGCTGCCGCCCGTGTGGCCCGGCTCGTCGGGCAGGCGCCCGGCCGGGACCTCGATGAGGACCTTCTCCGAGGCCGGGTCGATCACGGTGCCGCCGGGACCGCCGTCGGTCACGGTGAAGCGCGAGATCCGGTTGAAGAAGTTCGCGGGGTTGGTGTCGTCGGCCGAGGCCGGCGAGTAGTACTGGTACAGGTACCCGTTGGTCGCGAAGTCCTTGTCGAGCGCGATGCCCAGCAGGCCGTCCTCACCGCCCGAGTACACGGGGATGGTGATCGCGGTCGAGGTGTTCTGGGTGCGCGGGTCGTAGACGCGGATCTGTCCGCGCACGAGCTCGGTGAAGAACACGCGGCCGTCGGGCGCGACGTCCATGCCGAACGGTGCGCTCGTGTTGGTGTCGAGCGCGACCTTCTCGAACTGGCCCCAGTCGGTGCCGCCGCAGTCGCCGGCCACCTGGCCCGACGCCCACTGGACGCCGCCCACGATGTGCTGGACCAGGTCCGGCTCGCCCGTGAAGTGCGCCCCGAAGTGACCCATGCCGGTCATCCAGGCGCGGCCGCCGTCGTAGGGCTTGCACCAGGAGATCGGGTGGTCGGCGCCCATCTTGTTGCCGCCCGCGTCGTACGTCGACTCGTCCATCGTGGCGAGCACGTGCGCGCTGCCGCGGACGTTGGCCGAGTAGTTGTACCACTCGTCGGCGCGGTTCCAGCGCTGGTCGAGGTGCTTGGTCGAGGGGTGCACGCGGTCCTCGACGCGCACCGTGCCGGGCAGGCCGGGGCTGTTGCCGGTCGCGGCGTGACCGGGCATGAGCGCCCCGATCATGTCGTCCCACCAGTCGTAGTTCCCGCGCATGTCGGTCGCGTTGTGGATCGCGACGATGCCGCCGCCGGCCTGCTGGTAGCGCTCGAGCGCAGCCTTCTGGTCGGCGTTCCACGGGTCGCCCGACGTCTGGAACATCACCAGCGCGTCGTACTGGGCGAGTCCCGCGTCGGTGAAGACCGAGGAGTCCTCGGTGTGGTCGGACGCGATGCCCACGTCGGCGAACGCGGCCTCGAGCACCGGGGTGCCCTGCGTGATCGCCTCGGTGTGCCGGAACTGGGTCGTCTTGGTGAAGATGAGGACCTTGCGGTCGTCACCGGGAGCGTGTGGTCCGTCGTGGGCGGCAGCCATGGTCGCGGGCGCGAGAGTGAACGCCAGAGCTCCGATGGTCAGCGCCGCGACGGCTCTTCCCCGCAGGGGAAGTCGCGCAGCCTTCATGTGTCTTGCCTCCAGGGCAGTCGGCACGTGGCGAGAGTCCGTGCCCCGCTCGTCGGTGAACGGGGCCGCACGTGCTGTGAAGAGTTACGTCGTCCCACGGCGTGCCGGCGCCGTCGGTCCTGCACCTACCGAACGGTCAGCCGCGCATCAGTCCTCTCAGGAAGTCCAGGCCATCGACAGCGATGGCGTCCTGGGTGGGGGCGAGCGGTCGCCAGATCGAGGCGGCCGTCGCGATGGTCGCGTTGTCGGCGGTGAACGACTCGATGCACAACGAGCCGTCGTAGCCGCTCGCGTCGAGCGCGCCGAGGAACGCGGTCCAGTCGAGGTGGTCGGTACCCGGCGCGCCGCGGTCGTTGCCGCAGACCTGCACGTGCGCGATGCGGTCCCCGGCGCGCGTCACTGCGGCCGCCAGGTCCGTCTCCTCGATGTTCATGTGGTAGACGTCGAGCATGAGCCCGATCCCCTCCGACGGGAGGGGGGCGACGACGGCGAGGCCCTGGTCGACCGTGTTGACCAGGCTCGTCTCGTAGCGGTTGAGCGGTTCGAGGCCGATCCGCACGCCCGCGGTCATCGCGTGCTCGACGACGGGCGCCAGGTGGTCGACGAGCTCGGCGTTCGCGGCCTCACGCTGCCCGGTGGTCATCCGCCAGGTGCGCCCCACGGACGCGTACGCGGGGCCACCGATGACCCGGGAACCGACCGCGTGCGCCATGTCGACGACCTGGCGCAGGTAGTCCTGGGTCCGGCGGATCGTGCCGGCGTCGGCCGCGACGAGCTCGCGGCCCTGGCCCATGACGAGCGAGACCGAGGCGCCGAGGCCGTGGTCCGCGAGGACGTCCGCGGCGAGCTGGGGGTTCCAGTCGGTCACGTCCTCGACGGGCAGCTCGAGGACGTCGAAGCCCCACCCGGCGACGCGCGGGGCGATCTCGCGCAGGGAGACGTCGGTCAGGGGCGAGGTCCACACCCAGGTGTTGACCCCCAGGGGGCGCGTGCGAGCCACGGTGCTCTCTTTCGTCGGTGGGTGCGCTGCCCGGGCGCCCGACGCCGGAGCTCACCTTCGTGCGGAAGGTGCGCTCCGTCGTCGGGCACCCGGGTGGGTGCGGTGCGTACCGGCTCCCGGCCGGTCCCCCGAGGAGAGCGAGGGACCGGCCGGGCGGTACCGGTCACGGGCCGGGCTGGCCCGGCCCGTGACCGGTGTCGGTGACCGGCGGCGGCTGGTGCCGCCGGGTCGTCAGGCGAGGGTCAGCGGTCCGTCCAGGCCTCGGGGAAGCCCGGCAGGTCCTCGCCGCCGAACTTGGCGTAGTGCAGCGAGGGCATGTCCTTGTTGGCGTCGAGGTAGGCGTCCAGGTCCTCGCCCGTGATGGGCGACTGCGGCAGGACCCACTCGGCCGGGACCTGCTCGCCGTTCCAGATCTTCTGGGCCGCGAGGATCGGGGTGCGCCACTGGAAGTTCGAGTACACGGCGCCCAGGGCGGTCATGTCCGTCTCCTTCCACTTGCGCATGAAGCTGAGCTCGTCCTCGCCCATGAAGACCGGGTAGGGCTTGCCGGCGTCCTCGAACGCCTCGACCGCCGCGACCGCGCCGTCGCCCGCGTCCATCCAGATGCCGTCCACGTCACCGCGCTGCAGGTACTGCGTCACGATGTCCTTGATCTTCGCGCCGTCACCACCGGTGAACTCCTGGCCCACGACCTCGATCTCGCTCTCGGAGAAGATCTTGTCGGCCGCGGCCCAGCGGTTCTCGAGCACGTCGACGCCGGGCAGGATGCGCAGCGCGAGGACCTTCGAGCCGGGCTCGAGGTTCTCGACGAGGAACTCCGCACCGTCGGCGCCGTAGGCGTAGCCGCCGATCGGGTGGATGTAGGTCACCATGCAGTCGGAGTTGACGCCGCGGTCGAACACGATGACGGGCTTGCCCGACGCGCACGCCGCCTCGACCGCAGGGGTCAAGGTCGCCGTGGTCGAGGGCGAGATGATGATCGCGTCGCAGTCACCGGCCTCCACGAACGCCTGGATGTCCGAGATCTGCTTGTTGTCGTCGTCCGCGGCGTCCGAGACGCGGAACTCCGAGATGTCGCCCGAGGCCTTGAGGACCTCGACCTGCTGCTGCATCGTGATGAAGCCCGTCACACGCCACGGGTTGGACACCGAGGCGTTGGAGAAGCAGAGCTTCTTGCCGCCCTCCTTCTTGTACTGCGCGGTGTCCACGTACTCGGGGTCGATCGCCTGCAGCCACGGCTGCTCACCCGGCCCCTCGGGCACCGCGGTGCGCTGCGCGAGCTGGCGGTCGTAGTCGGCCTGCACGAACCACTGGCTGTTCGCACCGGACTCGTTCGACTCCTCGGCCGCCTCGGAGGCGGTCTCGCCCCCGGCGGGGGCGTCGGGCACGTCGGTGCTGCACGCAGCGGTGAACAGCAGTGCCGCGGTCGCGGCCCCTGCCATGAGAACTCGAGAGCGTCGCATGTTCCTTCTCCTGTGATCGGAAGACTTCGTTGTCCTGCCGACGCAACGGTTGCGGCGGCCTGTCGGGGACGGATCTGTGTGGCGTTCCGGGTGGTGACCGGAGGACTAGGGCGCTGCTGGCTGGGGCTCCTTGGGGACGGTGGGCTCGGGAACCCCTGCCGGGGTGGTCGGTGCAGCCTTGGACCGGCGCGGCATCGCGGCGTAGGCCACCGCGGCGATGATGATCACGCCCTGGACCGCGGGCCGGATCGTGGACGGCAGGCTGAGCTGGTTGAACAGGGTGAACAGGGCCTCGAGGGTCAGTGCGCCGGCCATGGCCGCGACCACCGACCCCCGGCCACCGCCCAGGACGACGCCGCCCAGGACGACCGCCGTGATCGCCATGAACTCCAGGCCCTCGCCCACCTGGGCCGTCACGCCGGCGTAGCCGCCGATGAGGATGCCCGCGACCGTGGCCATGAAGCCGGAGAACAGGAAGGCCCGCGTGCGCACCCACCAGACCGAGGCTCCCGAGAACGCCGCGGCCACGTCGTTGTCGCCGGTCGCGACGAGCGTGCGGCCGAACGGACGCCGCATGATCACGACCGCGATCACGCCGAGCACGACCGTGATGAGCACCGCGTACGGGAGCTGGAACTGCCCCGGGGTGTCCGGCAGACCACCGCGGCCCCACTGACGGAAGCCGTCCGTGAGCGAGCCCGTGGGCGCCCCGCCGGTCCAGAGGCGGATCGCGCCGTAGAGCACGAGCATCATGCCGAGCGTCGTGATGAACGACGGGACCTTCAGGAGCGTGACGATCAGGCCGTTGACGAGCCCGACCGCCAGGCCGAAGAGGACCATGAGGCCGATCACGGGCCAGGTCATGGAGTCCTCGCCGTCGATGAGCTTGGCCGCGATGACGACCTGCGCCCCCACGAGCGAGCCGACCGAGAGGTCGAACTCCCCCGACACGATGACGAAGTACTGACCGATCGCGAGGACGATCAGCGGCGCCGCCTTCTTGAGGAAGGCCATGAGCGACATGGGCTCGCCGAACGAGGGGTTCATCACGAGGATCGCGACGAACACCACGATCAGCAGGGCGTAGACCGTCCAGGTGCTGCCCGACGTGACGCGCTGGACCCAGCGGGAGAACCCGTTCCGGGTGGCGGCCTGCGTCCCGCCCGGGGTGCTCGGGCTGGTCGCTGGAGAGCTTGCGCTCATCGGTCGGCCTCCTTGCCGGTCGTGGCGGTCGGGTTCTCGGGGCCTGCGGCGGTCCCCGGCCCTGCTGGGCTCGTGCGGTCCTGCGGGCTCGTGCCGTCCGGGCCGCCGCGGGGGCCGGGTCGGACCGACTGGGCCAGGGCCCGGAACCTCGCCCTGCTGCTCGCGGGGTCGATCTGACGGCGGGCGTACATGGCGACGGCCGCGATGATGATCGCGCCGCGCAGGACGTCCTTGAAGAACGGGCTGACGTCGAGCACGTTGAACACCGTGTCGAGCGAGGCGAGGATCAGCACGCCGGCGATCGTGCCGAGGATCGAGCCCCGGCCGCCCATGAGCAGGGTCCCGCCGAGCACCACGGCCGCGATCGAGTTGAGGTCGTAGCCGTACGTGTAGACCAGGGCGTTGCCCGTGCCGAACCGGGCCGCGATGAGGAGTCCGGCGACACCCGCGCACAGCGAGCACAGGACGTGGGCCAGGATGATCGACCGGTCCGTGCGGATCCCCGAGAGACGCGCGACGTCGATGTTCCCGCCGACCGCGAACATGTGGTACCCCGGACGGGTGCGGGTCAGGAGCACGACGCCGAGCACCATGACCACCGCGAGCACGATGACCGAGACCGGCACCGGACCGATGCGCGTGTACCCGAAGCCCTGGAAGGCCTTGGGGACCTCGCCCGACGGGCCCTTGTACTGGGTGTCGAGGTAGCCCTTGATGATGAGGCCGACGCCGAGCGTCGCGATGAACGAGTTCACGCGGAGCTTCGAGATGACGAGGCCGTTGACCAGACCGACGCCCGCGGCGACCGCGAGCGCCGCGACCACGCCGAGCCAGATGCGCGACGGGTCACCGGCCATGGTCGTGGCGGCGACGAGCGAGGACCAGGCCACGACGTACCCGACCGACAGGTCGAGCGACTTGCACAGGATGACGAACGTCTGGCCGATCGCGACGAAGCCCAGCAGGCTCGTCTGGGACAGCAGGTAGAACAGGTTCCCCTGGCTGAAGAAGCTGCCGCCCTGCGCGGCGACGAGCCCGGCCGAGACGACCAGGATGCCGACGAGCGCGAGGTAGACGATCCCCGTCGAGCCGAGCCGGCGCCGTCGGGGGCTGGACGTCGCGCTCCCCGCCCGGGGCGAAGCGGTGCTCACCGCGGTGCTCATTTCTCCTCCTGGAGGGTGTCGCTGTGCGCGGGACGCGGTGGCCGGACGGTGGACCCCACGGGGACGTCGAGAGCGGAGAGGTCGACCTCGACGTGCTCCGACGTGTCTCCTGCACCGGTCGCGAGCGCCATGATGGTCTCCTCGTCGCTGCCCGCGGGGAGCTCGCCGGCGACCCGGCCGTCGCGCATCACGAGGATGCGGTCGGCCATCGCGACGACCTCGGGGAGCTCGGACGAGATGAGCAGGATCGCGACGCCGCGCGCCGTGAGGGTGCGCATGAGGTCGTAGACCGCGCGCTTGGCGCCGACGTCGATCCCGCGCGTGGGTTCGTCGAGGACGATCACCGACGGGTCCGTCACGAGCCACTTGGCCAGGACGACCTTCTGCTGGTTCCCGCCCGAGAGGTACTGGACCTCGGCGTCCTTGGAGCGCGAGACGAGGTCGAGCGACGACAGGATGCCGGGGATGGACCTGGCGCGGCGGTCGGACGAACCGGGGGTCACGGCGTCGAGCACGAGCCGCGCGTTCGCGGAGATCGACTGCTCGAGGGCCAGGCCCTCGGCCTTGCGGTCCTCGGTCACGAGCGCGAGCCCGCGGCGGACGGCCTCGCGTGCCGAGCCGATCGAGACGGGACTGCCGTCGAGCAGGACCGTGCCCCGGGTGAACGGGGCGACGCCGAACACGCCGTGCGCGATCTCGGTGCGCCCGCTGCCCTGGAGCCCCGCGAGGGCCACGATCTCCCCTGCGCGGACCTCGAGGTCGATCCCGTCGACCTGGGTGTTGCCGGCCCCCGCGAGGGCGAGCTTGACGGCGCCGGGCACCGTGCCCGGGTCCTTGTCCGGGTAGTAGCCCGCGAACTCGCGACCGACCATGGTCCGCACGAGCTGGTCCGGGGTGATGTCTGCCGTCGCGGTCGTCACGACGAAGTCGCCGTCCTTGAGGACCGTGATGGTGTCGCAGAGGTCGAAGATCTCCTTGAGGCGGTGCGAGACGTACAGGATCGCGACGCCGCGGGAGCGCAGCTGCTGGACGAGCGCGTAGAGCAGCTCGACCTCCTGGTCGGCGAGCGCCGCCGTCGGCTCGTCCATCGAGATGATGCGGGCGTCGTACGAGACCGCCTTGACGATCTCGACGATCTGCTGCTCGGCCACGGACAGCGACCCGACCCGCATCCACGACGCGAGGCCGTGCAGACCGAGGTCGGCGAGCAGCTCGTCGGTGTCGCGGGCCATGCGACGCGCGTCGACGATCCCGAACCTGCGTGGCTCGCGACCGAGGTACACGTTCTCCGCGACCGTGCGCTCGGGCAGGAGGTTGAACTCCTGGAAGACGGTCGACACCCCGGCTGCCTGCGCGGCGAGGGGGGACGCGAACGTGGCGGGCGCGCCGTCGAGCTCCATCGTGCCCGCGTCGGGCTGGTGGACCCCGGCGATGATCTTCATGAGCGTGGACTTGCCGGCGCCGTTCTCCCCGACGAGCGCGTGGACCTCACCGGGTCGCACGTCGAGGTCGATGCCGCGCAGGACCGAGTTGCCGAAGAAGACCTTGCCGATGCCCCGCAGCCGCAGGAGGGGCGCGGTCACGCCCTCTCCCGCCGTCGGTGCTGTCATGCCTCTACCTCCACCCAGGTGCCGGTGCGTGCGGATCGGGCCACGGCCTCGGCGAGGTGGGCGGCCCGGAGCCCGTCGGCGAACGTGGGCAGCCCGTCGGGCGCGAGCCCGTTGATGGCCGCCGCGGTGTCGCCGACGAGTGCGTCGAAGCAGTCCTGGTATCCCTGCGGGTGTCCTGCGGGGAGCCGGGAGTAGCGGGCAGCCTCGGGCGAGAGCGCCTCGGGGTTGCGGATGAGCAGGTGGCTCGTGTCGCGGCGACCCTCCCAGAGGGTCTCGGGCCCCTCCTGGTCGAACGCGAGCGTCGACTCGGAGCCCGAGATCTCGAGGAAGAGCCGGTTCTTGCGGCCGGCCGAGACCTGGCTGATGACGGCCGAGCCGAGCGCTCCCCCGTCGGTCTCGTACTGCAGCGTCACGGCGTCCTCGGTGCGGACCGCCGCGGGCCGCCCGTCGGCGCCCGTGCGCTCGGCGTTGATGGTGGCGGTCTGCGCGACGAGCCGCGCGATGCGCTGGCCCGTCGTGAACTCGAGGAGGTCGCAGAAGTGCGAGCCGATGTCGCCGAACGCGCGGCTCGCGCCGCCGAGCGCGGGGTCGACGCGCCAGTTGTCGTCGCTCGCCCGCAGGAGCCAGTCCTGGAGGTAGGAGCCGTGCACGAGGCTGATGGTGCCGACCGCGCCGCTGCGGACCCGTGCGCGTGCCTCGCGCACCATGGGGTGGAAGCGGTAGGCGAAGGGCACGACGGCGACGCGGCCGTCCCCGGCGGCGGCCTCCTCGGCGAGACCGGCGAGCGCGATCGCGCCCTCGAGGTCCATCGCGAGGGGCTTCTCGCAGACCACGTGCTTGCCCGCGGCCAGCGCGGCCGTGGCGAGCGGGACGTGCAGGAAGTTGGGGGTGCAGATGTGCACCACGTCGATGTCCGGGTCGTCGATGAGCTCCTGCGACGTGGCCGCGTACCCCTGGGCCCCGAGGTCGGCGGCGGCCTCGCGTGCGCCGGGCGCGTCGATGCCGGCGACCGAGACGAGGTCTCCCCCGGCCGTGCGGATCGCACGGGCGTGGACCTCCCCGATGAATCCGGTGCCGATGATGCCGGCGCGGTAGCCCGCGGCGGGCAGCCGGCTCGGCAGCAGGTCGGTCGCGGGGTGGACAAGAACGGGGGTGGTCGCGGTCCCCACGACGGGGCGGCCGTCCAGGGCGGACAGCTCCGTCCGGACGGTGGGGGCGTCGATGGCCCCGTGGTCTCGCGCGACTTCTTCGGCTCGCATGTCCCATACCGTAGGGCCGACTTATGACGAGCGTCAAGCAAAAGCCGGATGTTTGATGTCACCGTTTAGTAACTCCATCGGTTAAACAATTGAGGAAGCGCGCCGCTGCGCGGCAAACCGCCCCTCGTACAGCGCAGAACCGTGCTCCTCCAGCCCGTCGACGAGGCCCCGGGGACGCCCGCGGACGGCCCGACGCCCCCGGCCCGGCGTCGCGCCGCGCACGCCGAAGGGCGCCCTCCCGGGACGGGAGGACGCCCTCGCGGTGGGCTCGGTGACTACTCCTTGGTCGAGAACGCCGCGTCGAACGCGGCCTCCGGAGCCTCGAACGCGTACTGCTTGACGAAGGCGAGCGCCTCGGGCGCACCGACGAGGCGGTCCATGCCCGCGTCCTCCCACTCGACCGAGATCGGGCCGTCGTAACCGATGCTGTTGAGCATCCGGAACGCGTCCTCCCAGGGCACGTCGCCGTGGCCGGTCGAGATGAAGTCCCAGCCGCGACGGGGGTCGGCCCATGCCAGGTGCGACCCCAGCCGCCCGTTGCGGCCGTTGTGCATGCGCTTCTTCGTGTCCTTGCAGTCCACGTGGTAGATCCGGTCCTGGAAGTCCCACAGGAACCCGACGGGGTCCAGGTCCTGCCACACCATGTGGCTCGGGTCCCAGTTGAGGCCGAACGCCTTGCGGTGGCCGATCGCCTCGAGCGTGCGGACCGTGGTCCAGTAGTCGTACGCGATCTCGCTCGGGTGCACCTCGTGGGCGAAGCGGACCCCGACCTCGTCGAACACGTCGAGGATCGGGTTCCAGCGGTCCGCGAAGTCCTGGTAGCCCGCGTCGATCATGTCCTGCGACGCCGGCGGGAACATCGCGACGTACTTCCAGATCGACGAGCCCGTGAAGCCCACGACCGTCGTGACGCCCAGCTTCGCCGCGAGTCGAGCGGTGTTCTTCATCTCCTCGGCAGCGCGCTGCCGCACGCCCTCGGGGTCGCCGTCGCCCCACACGCGGTCCGACAGGATGTCGCGGTGCCGCTGGTCGATCGGGTCGTCGCACACCGCCTGACCCTTGAGGTGGTTCGAGATCGCGTAGACCTTCAGCCCGTGCGCCTCGAGCAGCGCGAGCTTGCCCGCGACGTACTCCTCGTCGTCCCAGCGCCACGGGTCCAGGTGGTCGCCCCAGCAGGCGATCTCCAGGCCGTCGTAGCCCCAGCCCGACGCGAGGCGCACGACCTCCTCGAAGGGCAGGTCGGCCCACTGGCCGGTGAACAGGGTGATGGGTCGTGCCATGTCGATGTCTCCTTCGTTCCGACGCCCGTGGTCCGGGATGTCTCGGTGCTCGTCCTGCGGTCTGTGGTCTCGATGACGGCGCCCTACGGACGCTTGGCGGCCGCCGTCCGGCGACGGGCCACGAGCACGGCCCCCACCGCGAGGAGCAGGACCGCGCCCCCCACGACGAGCGCCGCCGTCGGGACGCCCGACCCCTCGTCGCTCGCCGCCGCTGCCGAGGCTCCCTCTCCCTCGGCACCGACCTCCGCGCCGCCCTCCGCAGGTGCGGGTGCGGCGGGCGGCGGGACCACGTCGATCTGCGAGGTCGCGGTCGTGGCGACCGGGGTGGTCGTCGTCGCGGTCACGGTCCAGTGGCCGTCGGCCAGCACGTCCGGCGCGGACGTGTACCAGCCGACGCCCTCGGAGGCCGACGAGAGCTGGAGAGGACCGATCTCGGTGCCCGCGTCGGACACCGCGGTGACCATGACGTCGACGATCTCCTCGACCGGGTGCCCGTCCGTCTTGTAGGTCACGTTGACCGAGATGCCGCCGGCGCCGTCGCCGCCGATCGACAGGATGATGTCGCCGCCGTGCGCGCTCGCCGGGGCCGCGCCGAGCACGGTCGCGAGCAGCGCCCCGAGCAGCAGGGCCACGCCCGCGGCCGTGGCCGCGCGCAGGCGCCCGAGGACGCCTGCCAGGGGGCGGCTCAGGGGGCCGGAGCGGGCGCGAGGGCGCGGGGTGCGCGCCCGGTCGGGACCGGTGTGCCGGTTCGCCTGCTGAGTCATGTCGCTCATCACCTCGTCGTGAAGGAAGGGGTCGTGCGTCGGGCTGTGCGGCCCGGTGGACCGAACGGTACTGCTGGACGTGCGCTGCACGGACCGCGCCTCGCGCGGCGGTGCAGCCGGTGGTGCTCGCCCGCGGGACGGGTGTCCCGCGGGCGTCCCCTCCGCTGTCGGAGGGGTGGCTCCCGGCACCGGCCGGAGCACCGGGGTTCCGGTGCCGGGGGCCGGTGCTCCCCAGGACGCCGACTCGCGTCGGACGTCCGGGGAGCACCCGGGTGTGCGCGGCCTTCGACCGTGCTGGCGAGGTCCCGGCCGAAGGGCCCTCGTCAGCACACGTCGGTCGACGCTCCACGGCACACCGGTCGTTGCCGGTGAGGTCGCGGCGTCACCGCCACGACCTCACCGGGGCCGGTCAGCCGCAGCTCGCCGCGGCGTGGTCGACCGTGTAGGTGGTGGTCCTCCCCTCGGAGTCCGTCGCGGTGACCGTGACCTGTCCGGCGGCGATCGACGCCGCACGGGTCGCGAACGACTGGTGGGCCGACTTGCCCGCCGCGACGCCCGTGAAGGTCTTGGTGCCGTAGGCCGAGCGGACCACGATCGTGACCGGGGCGTCGCCCGAGTTCACGGCCGTGACCGCGAGCGTCACGCGGTTCGCGACGCACTTGGGGGCTGCCGAGACCGTCACGGGGACGGTCTCGCCGGCGGGCACGTCGACCGACTGCGTCGTGACGTTGCCTGCCAGGTCGGTCGCGCGGTACGCGAACGTCACGGCCTCGTCGCCGACGGCGACCGGGGCCTCGTACGCGGCCCAGGTCGTCCCGTCGAGCGAGTACTCGACCGAGGCGATGCCCGAGACGGCGTCCGTGGCGACGACCTCGACCGTGCGGTCCTCGCGCAGCGTCGCCGCCACGCTCGGGCCGTCGGCGTCGATCTTGACCACCACGTCGGCACCCGTCACGTTCTCGGTGCCGGCCGAGGCCCGCACCTTGAGCGTGTGCTCGCCCGGGGCCGCCACGACCACGGGGGCCGTGTACTCGGCCCACGCGCCGCCGTCGAGCTGGTACTCGCGGTAGACCTGCTGGCCGACCGCACCGCCCGTGGTGGCGACCGTGACGGTCACCGGTCCGGTCCACCAGCCGTTCGCGCCCGACGGCGAGGCCGGGTCGAGCGACCCGCTCACCGTGAGCGGCTCGGCGGCCGGGCCCACGACCTTGAAGTGGTCGAACGTCGCGGTCGCGGAGGCCTGCTGGGCCGCTCCCAGGGCGTACAGACCGATCTTGGCGTCGGCCAGACCCGGGTTGGTCACCTTCTCGGCGATCTCGGTCCACGTCACGCCGTCGGCGCTGTACGAGCCGGTGAAGGTCGTGCCCACCTTGGCCAGGCGCAGCCACCACACGCCCTGCGTCAGGTTGTTGACGTTGGGCTGCGGGTTGAGGACGGTCGCGCCGGCCTCGCTGCGCATCTCGAGACCACGGTCGACCGCCGCGCCCGGCTGGTTCTTCGTGATGAAGTCCAGCTTGACGTAGTTGTCGTCGTCGCCGTAGAGGATCAGACCACCCTGCTGGTACTGCTGGTTGAACGTCGAGCCGTCGACCTTGGTCTCGACGGTCCAGTCACCGGCAGGCTGGTCCTGCAGGACGATGTTCGGCACGTCGGTGTTGCCCGTGCCGTAGATGTCCGTGGGCGTGGTGTCGATCTCGAGCTTGCCGCCCGCGACCCGCAGACCCGACGCGTCGGGACGGACCACCGTGTTCCAGCGGCAGCCGTCGAGCGACGTCCCCTCGAACTGGTCGTCCGGCCCGGCCGCGGTGGCCGTGTCGTCCGGCGTGATGTGGAACCAGTCGAACTTCGCGTCGACGACGTCCGGGACGGAGCCGTCGTTCGCGAACGCGACGAGCCCGATCTTCGGGTTCACGAGCCCGTGCAGCGACTTCGTCTCGGACATGGCCGTGAAGTCCAGGCCGTCGGCCGAGTAGTACGCCCGCAGGTTCGACCCGTCGCTCGTGTAGCGCACGTAGAACGTGTCCGGGAAGTCCGTCGTGATGTTCACGTTGGACGCTGCGACCTCGTTCGGCGTGCCGTTCTCCTCGCGGATGAACTGGAAGACGCGCGAGTTCGGGTTGGCCCCGGTCCCACGGCCCTGGATGACCATCTTGGCGTAGTTGTCACCGTCGCCCCACAGGAGCAGGCCGGCCTGCTGGTACTGCGCGCGTGCCGGGAAGGTGACCTTGGTGGTCGCCGTCCACGGACCCGAGGGCAGGTCCTGCAGGACGATGTTGGACACCGGTCCCTCGCCCTGGCCGTAGAAGTCCGCCTTGCTCGCGGGGATCACCAGGTGACCGTCGGAGACCGCGAGCTTCTGGTCCCGGCGGATGATCGTGGACCAGCGGTCCTCGTCCACCGCGGTCCCCGTGAAGTCGTCCGAACGGCCCGAGAAGCACATGACCGGGCCGGTCTCGTTGACCTTGATGTTCACGTACTTGACCGTGTAGGCGCCGCCGGCGTCGGTCACGCGGACCTGGAGCCGGTAGGTGCCCGCGGCCGTGTACGTGTGCGAGAACTCCGGACCGCCGTCGACGAACCCGCCGCCGAGCCCGTCGTCCCACGCGTACACCAGGTCGGACGCCTCGCCGTCGGGGTCGGTGCCCGTCGCGGTCGCGGTGACCGTCAGCGGGGCCGGACCGACGAGCGTGGGCACGTCGAGCTCGACGTCGGGACGGATGTTGTCCGTCACGCCGCGGCCCTCGATGTCCATCCAGTTGACGTTGATGCCGCCCGAGAGCAGGACGAAGTAGAGCGTCCCGCTGCCTTCCGGCACGTTCGTCAGCTGCGTCGACACGTCGCGGTAGACCTGCCAGTCGCCCGTGTTCGGCACGGTGATCCGGCCGATCTCGGGGCCGTCCGCCGCGTCCCAGCGCAGCGAGACGACACCGCCCGCGTTGGGCGAGGCCACGCGCAGGCTGATCGCCTCGACGTTGGCCAGGCTCACGGGCTCGTGCGCCCACCAGTCACCGGGCTCGATGTAGCCCAGGTTCTGGCCGCCGCCCGCGGAGTCCGAGGTGGTCTCCTTCTGGACGCCGGGGGTGCCGCCCGTGCCGATCGAGGTCTCACGACCGGTCGAGGTGTAGAACTCCGACTGGACGCGCTTGGGCTGGAGCACCTGGAGCGCGTTGCCCGTGAGGGGCACGCCGGCGTCGCCGCCGTCGTCCGTGTACGAGCCCTCGATGACCCAGAAGATGTTCGACTCGATGCCGTGCCCCTCGTCGCGAGCGGTCTGGAGCACGCCCTCGCAGCCGTACAGCTCCTCCATGGGGTGCGCGTGCGAGTCGTGTCCGAGCGAGGTGCGCAGCGCCACCGTGGAGCAGTCCACCTCGCCGTCGGGGTCGTCGACCGTGATCCGGTAGCGGACCTGGTCGCCCCACTCGAAGAACCCGCCGTTGTCCGGGAACTCGATCTTCACCACGGGCGACTGGTTGCCCACGACGACCGTGACGTTCGCGACGGCGAGCTTGCCGTCCGTGTCGCTCACCGTGAGCTGCGCCGTGTAGGAGCCGTTCTCGGTGTACGTGTGGGTCGGGTTCGCCTCGGTCGACGGCGCGGAGCCGTCACCGAACGTCCACTGGAGCGAGATGGGCTCGCCCGCCGGGTGGCGGGTGCCCTCCGAGGAGAACTGGACCGTCAGGGGCGCGGAGCCGCTCGTCACGTCCGCCTGGGCGTGCGCGATGGGCGACGGGTCACCCTGGACGTAGTTGACCTTGTAGACCGCGCTCGAGTCGTTGTTGCCGCCGAAGCCCGAGCCCCAGTCGATCACGTAGAGCGCGCCGTCGGGACCGAAGTCGAAGTCCATCGGACGGTCGAAACCGTTGGACGGGTCGAGGACGCCCGGCATGATCCGGTTGATGTCGACGATCTGGTCACGCTTGTCGCCGTCAAGCTGGATCGAGAACATCGTGCCGTGGTTCCACTCGCCGAACAGCGCCTTGCCGTCCCAGTACGCGGGCCACTTCACGTCGGAGTCGAGCTCGGGGTCGAACTCGTACACGGGGCCGCCCATGGGGGCACCGCCCCCACCGATCTCGGGGAACTGCGGGTTGGCCGCGCCGGTGTACCAGATCTCGGCAGCGACGGCGGCCGGGAGCTTCTGGATGCCCGTGTTGTTGGGCGAGTCGTTGGTCGCGCCCGCCGCGCAGTCGAACGACGCACCGGACTGGCCGGTCGCGAAGTTGTAGTCGATGTACGACGTGTTGGCGCCCGTGCAGTACGGCCAGCCGTAGAAGCCCGGCTCGCTCACGACGTTCCACTCGACCGCACCACGAGGACCGCGGGCCGGGTCGGCCGCCCCCGAGTCGGGGCCGTAGTCGGCGACCAGGACGTTGCCCGAGGCCGGGTCGAGACCGATCCGGAACGGGTTGCGGAATCCCATGGCGTAGATCTCGGGGCGCGTCTTGTCCGTGCCCGGGGCGAACATGTTGCCCTCGGGGACCGTGTACGTCCCGTCGTCCTGCGGCGTGATGCGCAGGACCTTGCCGCGCAGGTCGTTCGAGTTCGCCGACGAGCCCTGCGCGTCGTAGTTCTTGCGGCCCGCTCGCTCGTCGGTCGGCGTGAAGCCGCCCGACTCGAACGGGTTGGTGTTGTCGCCCGTGGCGAGGATCAGGTTGCCGTCCTCGTCGAAGATCATGTCCCCGCCCGCGTGGCAGCACGTGTCACGCTGCGTCGCCACGGTCAGGAGCTTCTTCTCGCTCGCCAGGTCGAACGTCTTCGACGCCGTGTCGTACGTGAAGCGCGAGATCCTGTTGTGCGGGCCGTCCGACCCGGTGTTCGCGGGCGACCAGTAGGCGTACAGCCAACCGTTCGCGGCGAAGTCCGGGTCGAGCACCAGGCCGAGCAGACCGTCCTCGTTCGCCTGCGTCACGTTGAGCGTGAGCGCCGTCGAGGTGACGTTGGCGTCGTGGTCGATGCGGCGGACGCGGCCGTCACGCTCGGCGTAGAACACCGTGCCGTCGGGTGCGACGTCGAGCATCATCGGGTTGCTCGTGTCCTCGTCGAGCGCGACGCGCTCGAAGCTCGCGCTCTGCGTCGCGTTGCAGTCCGAGTCGACGACGCCCGCGGCGGTCTGGATGCCGCCCAGCAGGTGCTCGACGAAGTTCGGCTCGGTGTAGCTGGCCTGCGTGTGGCCGCCACCGGTGTACCAGGAGCGTCCGCCCTCGTAGGTCTGGCACCAGGCGATCGGGTGGTCGGAGCCCATCTTGGCGCTGCCCGCGTCGTAGGACGTCTCGTCGAGGCTCGCGAGCACGTGGACCTTGTCGCGCGGGCTCGTGCGGAAGTTGTACCACTCGTCGTGCCGGTCCCACCGGGACGGCAGGTGCGCGGTCGAGGGGTGGACCCCGTCCTCGACCTTGATCGTGGCGTCCTGGTTCTGCGGGTGACCGGAGAAGTAGGCGCCCACGAGGCCGCCGTACCAGGGCCAGTCGTACTCGGTGTCGGAGGCCGCGTGCACGCCGGCGTAGCCGCCGCCGTTCGCGATGTACCGCTCGAACGAGGCCTGCTGCTCGGTGTTGAGCACGTCGCCGGTCGTCGAGAGCCAGATCACGACCTCGTACTGGGCGAGGTTCGCGTCGTTGAAGTCGGCCGCGTCCTCCGTGACGTCGACCGTGAAGCCGTTCTCGGTGCCGAGCTTCTCGATCGCCGTGATCCCGGCAGGGATCGCGTCGTGCCGGAACCCGGCGGTCTTGGAGAAGATCAGCGCGTCGAAGGGCGCCGCAGCGGCCTCCGGGGCGGCCGCGACGGACGCGGCGGGCTGGACGGAGCTGAGGGCGGCGCCCGGTTCAGCGGCGAATGCCGCCGCCCCGGTCGCCATGGACAGTGGGAGGGCCACCGCGGTAGCGGCGACGGCCGCGACCGTGCGCATCGTTGCGCGCGGTGCTCTCCAGAGCACGTTTCTCACCAAGGACTCCTTGTGATGATGGGACAAGGGTGCTGCGCTCCGGGGCGACGACGGCATCGGCCATGACCCGTCGTCGCCGGTGACGGACCTGCTCCGCCGGGCATCTCGCACCACGTTCCACGTGGCTCCCCCGCCGGGTCGGCGGGACGGTGGACCTCCTCTCAGACCTGCTGCCAGTCGCTGTCGGACGCAGCGCTGCGCTCGACGGCGTGAAGGATCCGCTGGACGGCGAGGCCGTCCGCGAAGGACGGGGTGGGCTGGGTGCCGGCCGCGACGTCGCGCACGAGGTCGACGGCCTGGTGCGTGAACGCGTGCTCGTAGCCGAGGCCGTGGCCCGCGGGCCACCAGCTCGCGATGTACGCGTGCTGGGGCTCGGTCACGACGATCCGCCGGAAGCCTGCGACCTGCGGGTCGTCCGACGCGTCGAAGAAGTGCAGGACGTTCATGTCCTCGAAGTCGAACGCCACCGAGCCGCGCGAGCCGTTGATCTCGAGCCGGATCGCGTTCTTGCGCCCGTAGGCGAAGCGGGTGGCCTCGAAGACCCCCAGCCCGCCGCCCGTGAGCCGCGCGAGGAACACCGCGGCGTCGTCGACCGTGACAGGCCCCTTCTCGGTGCCGGCGGTGCCGGACAGGCCCGAGAAGCCGGTCGCGATCGGACGCTCGTCGACGAACGTCTCGAGGATGCCCGAGACCCCGGTGATCGACTCGCCCGTGACGAACTGCGCGAGGTCGATGATGTGGGCACCGATGTCGCCGAGCGCCCCGGACCCGGCCTTGGTCTTGTCGAGGCGCCACGAGAGCGGCACGTTCTCGTCGGCGATCCAGTCCTGGAGGTACTGGGCGCGCACGTGGCGGATCGTACCGATCCGGCCGTCGACGACGAGCTGGCGCGCGAGCTGGACCGCGGGAACCCGGCGGTACGTGAAGCCGACCGTGGAGAGCACGCCGCGCTCGGCCGCCGCCTCGGCGGCGGCGACCATGAGCTCGGCCTCGGCGACCGTGTTGGCCAGCGGCTTCTCGCACAGCACGTGCTTGCCCGCCTCGAGCGCCGCGATCGCGATCTCGGCGTGCGTGTCGCCCGGGGTGCAGATGTCGACCAGGTCGACGTCGTCGCGTGCCACGAGCTTGCGCCAGTCGGTCTCGACGTCGTCCCAGCCGAGCCTGTGCGCCGCCGCCGTGACCGCTGTGGCGTCGCGGCCGGCCAGCACGCGCATCTCGGGCGCGAGCGGCAGGTCGAAGAACCGCGGTGCGGTGCGCCATCCCTGCGAGTGGGCAGCCCCCATGAACGAGTACCCGACCATGCCGATCCCGAGGGTCGGGTGATCGTCTTGCGCCATCTCAGGCACTTCCTTTCGTGGTGGACGTCGCGGGCGGGGCACCCACCGGGCGCAGCTCCCCGCCCGCGACGTCAGCGGTGGGACGTGCTCAGGACTGGAAGGCCGACGGCAGGTACTCGTCGACGTTGTCCTTGGTCACGACCGGCGCGTACAGCTGGATCTGGCGCGGGACGCCCATCGAGGCGAGGTCGCTCATCGACTTGCCCTGGACCGCGAGGCGGGCGAGCTTGATGCCGTCGGCGGCCTGCGTGGACGGGTAGACGACCGTGGCCTGCAGGACCGTGTCGCCCGCCTTGATGTCCTCCATGACGTCCTTCGAGCCGGCGCCGCCGACCATGAAGAACTCGTCACGGCCCGCCGCGTCGATCGCGGAGAGCACGCCGATGCCCTGGTCGTCGTCGTGGTTCCAGATCGCGTCGATCTTGGGTGCGGCCTGGAGGAGGTTCGACGCGGCCTGCTCGCCGCCCTGGACGGTGAAGTCCGCCGCGACGCGGTTGCTCACGTCGAGCCCGCAGCCCTTGAGCGCGTCGGCGAAGCCCTGGCTGCGGTCCTGCGTCAGGGGCAGCGAGTCGATGCCCGCGATCTCGGCGACGACGGCATCCGGGTTGTCGCCGAGCTGCTCGCAGATGTACGTGCCGGCGCTCACGCCCATGCCGTAGTTGTCGCCGAGGACGGTGGCGCGCGCGGCGAACGGGCTGGAGAACTCGCGGTCGACGTTGATGACCGTGATCCCGGCCTCCATGGCGTCGGTCGCGACCTCGGTCAGGGCGGCGCCGTCGAACGGCAGGATGACGATCGCGTCGACGCCGTCGTTGATGAAGGTCTCGATCTGGCTGATCTGGAGGTTGACGTCGTTGGTGCCCTCGGCGACCTTGAGCTCGACGTCGTCGTACTTGGCGGCCTCGGCCTGGGCGGCCTTGGTGATGGCTCCCATCCAGCCGTGGTCGGCGGCCGGGGCCGAGAAGCCGATGACGACCTTGTCGCCCGACGCGTCGTTGTCGGACGACGCGACAGGGGCGGCGGCGGCGCCGGTCTCCTCGGCCTGCGGGGTGTTCGAGGTGCAGGCCGAGGCGAACAGCGCGACCGAGGTGAGGGCCACGGTGGCGAGGGCCAGGCGGCGACGCGCCGAGGTGCGGGTACGAGCGGACATGAGGATCTCCCTTGATTCTGGTCCTGCTGGTGCTGGTTGGGACGGGACGTGCTGGGGTCCGGCCCCGGGGGGGCGGAGCCGTGGTGCCGCAGTGCGGTGGTGCGGTGCGAGAAGCCCCGACGGCGGGGCGTCAGGCCGATCTGGCGCGCGAGGCGAAGCGCTGCTGGAGGAGCACGGCGACCACGATGATCACGCCCTTCGCGACGGCCTGGGCCGACGTCGACATGTTGTTCTGCGTGAAGACGTTGGTCAGCGTGGTGAAGATGAGGACACCGAGCACGGTGCCGACGATCGTGCCGCGACCACCCACGAGGAGCGTCCCGCCGACGACGACCGCCGCGATGACGTCGAGCTCGTAGAACAGGCCGTTCGTCGAGGACCCGGCCGTCGTGCGGGCGAGCATCATGACGGCCGCGATGCCGGTCGTGAGACCGACCAGGCCGTAGAGGTACATCGTGTGGCGCTTCACCTTGATGCCCGCGAGCCGGGCCGCCTCGGGGTTCCCGCCGACGGCGACCGTGCGGCGGCCGAACGTCGTGCGGTTGAGGAGGAACCAGCCCGCGACCGCCACGACCGCGAACATCCACACGAGCACGGGGACGCCGAGCAGGTCCGCGCGGAAGAAGTCGAGGAACGCGTCGACCTCGGTGACGCGCTGCGTCTGCCGGTTGGAGATCATCTCGGCGAGACCACGGGCGCCCACCATCATGGCGAGGGTCGCCATGAATGCGACGACCTTGCCGTAGGCGACGAGGACACCGTTGATCAGGCCGCACGCCGTGCCGACCGCGAGCGCCACGCCGACCATGACGATCCAGTGGGTGTCGGCGGCCATGGTCTGGGTCGCGAGCGTGCTCGCCCAGACCGTGGCCAGCCCCATGACGGACCCGACGGACAGGTCGATCCCGCCGCCCGTGATGACGAAGGTCATCCCGATGCTCAGGACGCCCAGGACGGCGGCCAGGCGCAGGATCGTCAGCAGGTTGTTGACGTTCGCGAAGTTCTCCCCCGCGGTCGCGTACCCGACGACGCACAGCGCGACGAGCGCCACGACGAGGCCGATGTTCCGGCCGACCGATCCACTGAACAAATTGCGGCGCGACCGTCTGCCCTCGGGGACCTCGGAGCTCGGGGCGTGCCCCGGTCCGTCCACGACGGCGGCGCGAGCCACCTCCTGCTCGCTCATGCGGCACTTCCTTCCATGACGAGGTCGAGCACGCCGTGCTCGTCGATCGAATCTGCTGGGCCTTCGTGCACGACGCGTCCCTCCGAGATCACGAGGACGCGGTCGGAGAGACCGAGCACCTCGTCGATCTCGCTCGAGACCACGAGCACGGCCGCACCCGACGCCGCGAGGTCGCGGATCAGTGCGTAGATCTCGGCGCGCGCCCCGACGTCGACGCCCCGGGTGGGCTCGTCGAGCAGGAGGACCCGGCACCCGTGCACGAGCCAGCGCGCCAGGAGCGCCTTCTGCTGGTTGCCGCCGGACAGCGTCCGGGCGTTCCGCTCGACCCCTGCGGGACGCAGGTCGAGCGAGACGGCCTGCTCCTTCGCCGCGGCCCGCTCCGCCCTCTCGTCGAGGAAGCCCGCCTTCGCGAAGCGCCCGAACGTCGAGAGGGTGATGTTGCGGTAGACCGGCTCGTCGAGCAGCAGGCCCTGGCTCTTGCGCTCCTCGGGGCACAGGCCGATGCCCGCGTCGACCGCGGCGGCGACCGAGCCGCCTCGGAGCTTCTTGCCCGCGACGGCGACGGTGCCCTCGGTCGCTCGACGCGCCCCGTAGACGGTCTCGAGGATCTCGGAGCGGCCGGAGCCGACGAGCCCGGCGAAGCCCAGGACCTCACCCGCGCGGACCTCGAACGAGACGTCCGCGAACTTCCCTTCGAGCCCGAGCGACTCGACCGCGAGCAGCACGTCCGCCTCGTCGGCGACCGGCGCACGCTCGGGGAAGACGTTGTCGACCGCGCGCCCCGTCATGAGCTTGATGAGCTCGGCCGTCGGGGTCTGCGAGACCGCGAGGTTCTGCGCGACCGTGCGCCCGTCCTTGAGGACCGTGATCCGGTCGCCGATCGCACGGATCTCCTCGAGGCGGTGCGAGATGTAGACGATCGCGACCCCGCTCCCGGTGAGCTGGCGCACGACGCGGAACAGGTTCTCGACCTCTTCGCTGTCGAGCACCGCGGAGGGCTCGTCCATGACGATGACCCGTGCGTCGTGCGAGAGTGCGCGCGCCATGGACACGATCTGCTTGCCCGCGGCGGACAGCTCACCCACCTCGCGGTGGGGCGAGATCTCGGGGTGCCCGAGGCGCTTCATGAGCTCACGCGTGTTCTTGGCCGCCGTGCGCCGGCTGGAGAAGCCCGCGGTCGACAGCTCGTGCCCGAGGTAGATGTTCTCGGCGACGGTCAGGCCGTCGACGACGTCGAGCTCCTGGTACATCGTGGCGACCCCGAGCTTGAGCGCGGCCACGGGGTGCGGGATCGTGACGACCTCGCCGTCGATGAGGATCTGCCCCTCGTTGGGCTGGTGCGCGCCGGCGAGCACCTTGATGAGGGTGGACTTGCCGGCACCGTTCTGGCCGAGGAGGCAGTGGACCTCTCCGGGGAGGATGTCGAGATCGACGCCGTCGAGTGCTCGGGCGCCGGGAAACTGCTTGACGATGCCCTGCATCTGCAGGAGCGGCCGGGTGGGCTGAGGGTCTGCGTTGACCATGTGGGAGAAACTAACGGACCTTTTGACGGCGGTCAAGCAGAAGATCTCGAACTTTCGCTTCGTTACCCCACCGTGACCGACAAAAGTGGGCATGACCGTCCGAACCGCCAGGGGCTCCCGTCGCGTGACCCAGGTCACTCGAGGGTCACCGCGACACTGCGCGACGAGCGGTGCATAGAGGAGGAAACGGTCGAACGACAGGAGCTCCGGGGTCCCGGCCGGCGAGGCGCGAGCTCTCGCAGGGCTCCGGCGACCTTGCCGCAGCAAACCACACGCTAGGTCGGCTTTTGTCGATCGTCAAGCAAAAGCCGAAGATCGCAGTACGCTAGACGGATTGTCACCACTGCGTAGCAACGAGAGGCTCCGTGATACATCGTGCCCACCGAGGAACTGCTGAAGTTCGCCCCCCGCCCGACCGGCGCCGGGGACATGTTCCAGCTGCTCCGCGACGGCCAACCCCGCACGCGGGCTGACCTCGCCGCGATCACCGGGCAGGCGCGGTCGACGATCGCGGCCCGCATCGACCTGCTGATGGCCTCCGGGCTCATCGCCCCCGCGGGCGAGGCGAGCTCGACCGGCGGCAGACCGCCCGTGACGTTCGCCTTCAGCCCCGGTGCACGCATCGTCCTCGCCGTGGACCTGGGCGCGACGCACGCGCGCCTCGCGGTCACGGACCTCGCCTCGAACGTCCTCGCGGAGGTCGACGCACCGCTCGCCATCTCCGACGGCCCCGAGAACGTCCTCGCCTGGGTCGCCGAGACGGGCGAGAAGCTCATCGCGACGACCGGGCGCGACCTCAAGGACCTGGTGAGCGTCGGCGTCGGGCTCCCCGGGCCCGTCGAGCACTCGACCGGGCGCCCCATCAACCCGCCCATCATGCCCGCGTGGGACGACGTCGACGTGCCCGCGATCCTCAAGCGGACGTTCGACGCCTCGGTCCTCGTGGACAACGACGTCAACATCATGGCCCTCGGCGAGCACCGCACCGCGTGGCCCGGCGTGAGCGACCTGCTCTTCGTCAAGGTCGCCACCGGCATCGGCGCGGGGGTCATCTCGGACGGCGAGCTGCGCCGCGGCGCCCAGGGCGCGGCCGGCGACATCGGCCACATCGCCGTGCCCAACGCGACGGACACCCCATGCCGCTGCGGCAACATCGGCTGCCTCGAGGCCGTCGCGAGCGGCCAGGCCATCGCGGGCGCCCTCAAGAAGGAGGGTCTGGAGGCCACCAACAGCGGCGACGTCGTGTCGCTCGTGCGCGGTGGCGACCTCATGGCGTCCCACGCCGTGCGCCAGGCCGGGCGCGACATCGGAGCCGTCCTCGCCGCGTGCGTGAGCCTGCTCAACCCCTCCATGATCGTGGTCGGCGGCGTCATCGCCGACGCGGGAGAGCACCTCATCGCGGGCATCCGCGAGATCGTCTACCAGCGCTCGCTGCCGCTGGCCACGCAGCACCTGCGCATCGTCACGTCCCAGGCACGGGGGCAGGCGGGCGTGCTCGGTGCGAGCGCCATGGCGATCGATCACGTACTCTCTCCCGCAGCGATCGATGCCCTGATCGCGTGAGCGCCAACGGAGGACTCATGAGCGTGCCGGACCGTCGGGCCCTGATCGTCCGGGGAGGATGGCCAGGCCACTCCCCCGAGGAGAGCACCGACCTCTTCCTCCCCTTCCTCAAGGAGTCGGGCTTCGACGTCGTCGTCGAGTCCTCTCTCGAGGTGTACGCGGACGCCGAGTACATGGCCGGCGTCGACCTGATCGTCCAGTCCTGGACCATGGGCGAGATCCTGCCCGACGAGATGCGCGGCCTGCGCCAGGCCGTGACGAGCGGGACGGGTCTCGCGGGCTGGCACGGCGGGATCATCGACTCGTACCGCATGGCCACGGACTACCTGCAGATGCTCGGCGGCCAGTTCGCCGCGCACCCGGGAGACCTGGTCGAGCACACCGTCGAGATCCTGCCCGAGCACGCCGACCACCCGATCGTCGCCGGCGTCGGACCGATCACCCTCCGCTCCGAGCAGTACTGGGTGCTCGCGGACTCGCTCAACGAGGTCCTCGCGACCACGACCATCGAACCCACGGCCGGCTCCCCGTGGCGCTCCCCCGTCGTCTCCCCCTCGATCTGGACCCGTCAGTGGGGCGAGGGACGCATCTTCGTGTGCGCGCCGGGGCACCAGCTCGCCGACCTCGAGACCCCCGCGCTGCGCACCGTGATCGAGCGCGGGCTGCTGTGGGCCGCCCGGTGACGCTCCCCCGCACCTAGCGGGCGAGCGCACGAGCACGACGAACGGTCGACGACCCGTCGGGGTCGTCGACCGTTCGTGCTCCCGGCGCTGCCACGCACCGGGGCACGTCCGGTCACCGACGTACGCTGCGCCGTCGGGCAGCGGGCACTCCTACCAGGGGCGCGCGACCGCCGTGTGCACGTCGAGCAGCGGGCCGGTGCGCTCGCTCGGGCCGCGCCCGAACCCGCACTCGGTGCCCACGCCGACCTCGCGGCCCAGGACCTGGGTCGCAGCAGCGAGGCGACGCTGCGCGCCCTCGACACCGTCCTCGTGGTGCACCACGCCGAGGTAGAGCTCGGTCGCGTCGTCGATCGTGAGGTCCGCGAGCGGGGCGACGTACTCGACGTCGTCGCGCTCGATCGGCACGGGCAGGTGGAACCACGCGATCTCGCGCGAGACGGTCGCAGCCAGCCCGTTCGCGACCTCGACCAGGCGGCGCGTGTCGGACGGCTCGACGAAGTGCTTCTCGGCGACGTCGCCGTAGCAGAGGTGGAAGCCGAGCTCGACGCCCGCGGGCACCGCGGAGGCCACGCGAGCGGCGCGCGCGACGCAGCCCGCGAGCACCTCGTCGGAGTCGACCGCGAACCACGCCTGGGCCGGGCCGGCACCGAGGTTCGCACCTTCGATCAGTGCGAACTCGCTCGCGAGGTCGAGCTGGATCGCGAGGTCGTCCGCGGGGACCGCGGCGACGATCGCCTCGATCTCGCGCAGCATCGCGGCCTCATAGGCGGGGTAGACGGCCTCTCGCGCGTCGGGGACGACGAAGGCCACGACGGGGGCGAGCGGCGTGGGCAGGCACACCTGGAAGCGGGTGCCCGCGGGGATCGCACCCTCCCCGCACAGCCGCGCGAAGTCCGCGTACGACGCCGCCGCCGCGGCCGCGTAGCCCAGCTCGCCGAAGGCCAGCTCGTCCGCCGGGACCGAGCCGTCGAGCACGAGAGGACGTACGTCGAACCCGGCGACGACCACCGGCTCGATCGGCAACCGTGCCAGGCCCGGTGCGGCGTCGAAGCGCTCGCCCTGGAAGAGGATCCAGTGGAAGCGCTCGCCGACCTCGCCGTCGGGGATGCGCCTGAGGTGCGTGCCCGCGTGCGCGGCGACCGTGCGGAACGTGTCCTCGGCCGTGGGAAGGTTCACGGAACCGACGAGGTGCGCGCCGCGCACCTGGGCGCGGTCCTGCGGGGCGGTGTCGTGCGGGGAGGGCTGGGTCGCGGGGGTCGCCTGAGTCATGAACGCATCGTAGACGCGGGTACCACTTCACTGGCCGGGCCGACCATCGCTCGGCGGTCGGCCTGTGGCACCATCTCGGAGATGACCTCCCCGACACCCTTCAGCGGGCTGCTCGCCTACCCGATCACGCCGCTGGGCACCGACGGGCTCCCCGACCTGGGCGCGCTGGCGTGCCTCGTCCAGGACGCGGTCCGTGCCGGGGTCGACGGCGTCACGGTCCTCGCGTCGTCGGGCGCGGGCACGTCCTTCTCCCCCGGGGAGCGCGCCGCCGTGGTGACCGCCGCGGTCCGCGCGGCGCACGACGCCGGTCCCGGCCCCTCGGGGCGGCGGGTCCCGGTGCACGTCGCGGTCGCGGCCCCCTCGACCGCCGAGGCCGTGCGGAACGCGGTCGCCGCGCAGGCCGGCGGGGCCGACGGGCTGGTCCTGACCCCCTTCGCGTACGTCCCGCTCGTCGACGCCGAGGTCGTGGCCCTGTTCGAGTCCGTGGCCGCCGAGACGGACCTGCCCGTGTGCTTCTACAACCGGCCTGCCCAGAGCGGGTACGACGTGACGCCCGAGGTCCTGGCCCACCTCGCCTCCACCGCCAGGCTCCGAGGCCTCAAGGAACCCGCGGGGCGGACGGACGTGGGCGCACGGCTGGACGCCGTCCGGACCGCGGTCGCGGGCGAGCCCTTCGCCGTGGGGCTGAGCGGCGACCTCGCCATGACCGAGGGCGCCTTCACGACCCTGCCGTCGAGCGACGCCTGGCACACCGGGCTCGCAGCCCTCGTGCCCGACGAGTACGTCGTGGTGCGCCGCGCGCACGTCGACCGGCGGCCCCTCGACGCGGTCGTGGAGCGGTCCTGGATCCTCGCCCTGGCCCGCGAGCTCGGGCGGCTGCGGCCCGTCGCGGGACTCCACGCGCTCGCCGAGCTGCTCGACGTGCCGACCGGCCCGCCACGGGGGCCGGTCCTGGCGACGCCACCCGAGCAGACCGCAGGACTGCGGGCCGTGCTGGCACGCCGACCGGCCGCGCTGCCCGGCCCTGGGGTACCGGGTCCCGGGGAGCCTGGCCCCACGACGTAGAGGGCTCCGATCGGGCACCCAGGCGGGCCACCGTGGGCCCTGCCGGAGCCGTGCGTGCCGTCAGTCGGCCGTCGGGCCCTCGGGACCCGAGTCCTCCCCGGTGCCGTCGAGCCCGCCGGGTGCGTCCGCGTCCTCGTCCGGCCCGTCGCCGACCGCCGCCGGTCCGCCCGCGAGCAGCGCCACGAACCCGGCCTCGTCGAGGATCCGCAGGCCCAGGTCCCTGGCCTTGGTCTCCTTGGAGCCCGCGTTCTCCCCGACGACCACGTAGTCGGTCTTCTTGGACACCGAGCCCGAGGCCTTGCCGCCCGCGGTGAGGATCGCCTCCTTGGCGCCGTCGCGCGAGAACCCGTCGAGGCCTCCCGTGACCACGACGGTCAGTCCTGCGAGGGGGCCGGTCGGCTGCTGGCGGGCGCCGGGGCCGGGGTGGCCCGGGGTCTCGAACCGGACGCCGTCCAGCTTCCACGTCTCGACGATCTCCTGGTGCCAGTCCACCTCGAACCAGGCGAGCACCTCGTCGGCGATGACCGGTCCGACGCCCTCGACCGCGGCGAGCTCCTCCCGGCTCGCGGCCCGGATCGCGTCGAGCGACCCGAACCACTCCGCGAGCGCCCGGGCGGCGACCGGCCCGACGTGCCGGATGTTGAGGCTCACGAGGATGCGCCACAGGTCCTTGGTCCGCGCGATCCGCAGCTCGTCCACGAGCGTCTGCGCGGTGGTCGACGGTCCGTACACCGGGAAGTCCTTCCGCACGCCCGCGGCCCGTCGCTCGGCGGGGGTGGCGTCCTCGAACCCTGGCGGGTAGGTGCGCGCGGTGACCTTCTGGAACGGCCGGACGACCTTGGCCCGCAGCACCGAGCCGTCGGACATCTCCACCTCGCCCGACTCCCCCACCCCTTCGAACGGCCGGGGCAGCCCGGTCTCCGGGTCACGGACGACGACGCGGATCGGGGCGAGCTGGTCGACCGTGAGCCCGAACAGGTTCTTCTCGGTCCGCAGCGGAGGCTCGGCGGGCTCGTAGGGCTGCGTGAGCGCGGCCGCGGTGACCTCGCCGAGCGCCTCGACGTCGAGGCCGCCGCGGGAGCCGATGTGCTCGACCCGCCCGCGGACCTGGGCCGGGCAGCTCTCGGCGTTGGGGCAGCGCAGGTCGACGTCGCCCTCCTTCATAGGGCGCAGCGGCGTGCCGCACTCGGGGCACTCGGCGGGCATGACGAACTCCGTACGCTGCACGCCGTCCTCGCGCAGCGCGCCGACCGGCCCGAGGATCTCCGGGATGACGTCCCCGGCCTTGCGCAGCACCACGACGTCACCGATCAGCACGCCCTTGGCGCGCACGACGTCCTGGTTGTGCAGCGTCGCCTGGCGCACCGTGCTGCCCGCGACGAGCACGGGCTCCATCACGGCGTACGGGGTTGCCCGGCCGGTCCGCCCGACCCCCACCTGGATCGCGAGCAGGCGCGTGTTGACCTCCTCGGGCGGGTACTTGTAGGCGATGGCCCACCGCGGTGCGCGGCTCGTGGACCCGAGGCGGCGCTGGAGCGCGAGCTCGTCGACCTTGACCACGATCCCGTCGAGCTCGTGCTCGATGTCGTGCCGGTGCTCGCCGAAGTACGTGATCATGTCCTGCACGCCCGCGATCCCGTCGACGACCCGGTTGTGCGGCGAGACGGGGATGCCCCACTGCTCGAACAGCGCGTAGGCGTCCGACTGGCGCCCGAGCTCGGTGTGCTCCCCCTCCTGCCACTGGAGCGCGCCGACGCCGTGCGCGTAGAGCCGGAGCGACTCCACCCGGGCGAGGCCCGCCTCGAGGTCGAGGCCGGACTTCTTGTCCAGCATCTGCCGCAGCCCACCTGCCGCCGCGTTGCGAGCGTTCGCGAAGGCCGGGAACCGTCGCAGCGCAGCGTCCTTCGCGCGCGCCTCGTCGAGCACGGTCCCCCGTCCCACCGCACGCTCGCGCGCCTCCTCGACCGCTCGACCCCGCATCTCGACCTGCAGCGCGTTGAGGCGGTCGAACGCGGCCACGGGGATGAAGACCTCTCCCCGCACCTCGACGACGTCCGGGTGGCCCTCACCACGCAGGGTCTGCGGGATCTCGGCGATGCGCAGCGCGTTCTGCGTGATGTCCTCGCCCTCGCGCCCGTCGCCGCGCGTCGCGGCCCGCACGAGACGCCCCTTCTCGTACAGCAGCGCGATCGCGAGACCGTCGATCTTCACCTCGGACAGGTACTCGACGGACTCCTCGGGAGCGACCCCCAGGTCACGGTGCACGCGTACGTCCCACGCCTCCAGCTCCTCCGCGCTGAACACGTTGTCGAGCGAGAGCATGCGCTCGAGGTGCTCGACGGTCGCGAAGCCCGTCGCGGCACGCCCGCCGACGCGCTGCGTGGGTGACTCGGGGGTCTGGAGCGCGGGGTGCGCCGCCTCGAGCGCCTCGAGCTCGCGCATGCGGGCGTCGTAGTCGGCGTCGGACGACACGGGGGCGTCCGCCTCGTAGTAGGCCCGCTGGTCGGCCTCGAGCTGGGCGACGAGCTCGGCCCACCGACGCTGCGCCGCCGCCTCGTCGAGCGCAGGCGCGGCGTCGGGGACGACGGCGGTGGCGGAAGCGGTGGCCGCGACGGCCTCGGTCGTGCTGTCGGGGCTGGTCACGGGGTGCGGCGGGGTGGCGTCGTTCACGTGCCCATCATCGCTCGCCCCACCGACAGCCGCGCGTCCCGGCGGCGGCGCGTCCTGCCCGACGGCGCCGCTCACCCGTGCCCGCCGGCCCACCTCGGGGACGCCCACCGGACGCCCGAGGCGAGCTCCGCCGTCGGGCACGGGTGCTCCCGGACCGGACGCGGAGCAGCGCCCCCGCGCTGGAGGACGCGGGGGCGCTGCGAGCGGGACCGAGGCCAAGGGGGATGCCTCGGGCCCGGGATGGGTGGCGCCACCCGGCAGGACGCGCCACCCGACCGTGACCCGTACCGCTCGGGTCGTCGTACGGGCTACCGGCGTCCGGGCTGCTCCCCGGACGCCGGTGCCCAGATCACTTCGAGGACTGGCCCGCGGCAGGGGCCGCGGCCTTCTTCTCGGCGGTCTTGCGGGCTACCTCCTCGGTGGCCTTGCGCTCGGCGCGGACCTCTTCGCGGCTCGTGCCGTAGTACGCCGCGACCATGATGTCCTTCATGTCCTCGAGCATCGGCAGACGCGGGTTCGCGGGGGCGCACTGGTCCTCGTAGGCCCGCATCGACAGGGCGTCGAGGCCTCCGATGAACTCGCGCTCCGAGACGCCCTGCTCCTGGAACGAGCGCTCGATCCCGACCTTGGCGCGCAGCTCCTCGACGGCCCGGGCGTAGGACTCGACGGCCTGCTCGGGCGTCGAGGCCGGGAGGCCCAGGTGCTTGGCGATCTGCTGGTAACGCTCGTGCGCGATGTACTTCTCCGCCTTGGGCCAGCCCGTGACCTTGGTCGGGATCTGCCCGTTGTAGCGGATCGCGTGCGGCAGGAAGATCGCGTTCGTGCGGCCGTGGACCAGACCGAACGTCGAGCCGACCGTGTGGGCCATCGCGTGGACGATCCCGAGGAACGCGGAGCCGAACGCCATGCCGGCGATCGTGGCCGCGTTGTGCATCTTCTCGCGGGCCTCGGGGGCAGCCGCGCCCTGCGTGACGGAGGCCTCGATGTGCTCGAAGACCAGCTTGATCGCGTGCAGCGCCAGACCGTCCGTGAAGTCGTTCGCGTAGACCGACACGTAGGCCTCGGTCGCGTGCGTCAGGGCGTCGAAGCCCGAGTCCGCCGCGAGCTTCGCGGGCATCGTCGCGGTCAGGACCGGGTCGATGATCGCGACCGACGGGGTCAGCGCGTAGTCGGCGAGGGGGTACTTGTACCCGGTCGCGTGGTCCGTGATGACCGCGAACGGCGTGACCTCCGAGCCCGTGCCCGACGACGTCGGGATGCAGACCAGCTTGGCCAGGTCACCCAGGGTGGGGAACTTGAACGCGCGCTTGCGGACGTCGAAGAACTTCTCGCGCAGGTCCGAGAACGCCATCTCCGGGTGCTCGTACTTGAGCCACATGACCTTCGCGGCGTCCATGGGCGACCCGCCGCCGATCGCGACGATCGTGTCGGGCTTGAAGTCGCGCATCATCTCCGCGCCCTTCTCGACCGTCTCGACGCTCGGCTCGGGCTCGACCTGGTCCATGATCTGGATCGAGACCTTGTTCGGGCGGCGCCCCAGGACGTCGAGGACCTTGTCGACGATCCCGATCTGGCTCATGACCTTGTCCGTGACGATGGTGACGCGCTCGACGTCGGGCATCTGGGCCAGGTACTGGATCGAGTTCGGCTCGAAGTACGTCTTCGGCGGGATCTTGAACCACTGCATGTTGTTGTTACGACGTCCGATCCGCTTGACGTTGACGAGGTTGACGGCCGACACGTTGTTCGACACCGAGTTGTGCCCGTAGGAGCCGCAACCGAGGGTCAGCGACGGGATCAGAGCGTTGTAGATGTCACCGATGCCGCCCAGCGCCGACGGCTGGTTCCAGAGGATGCGGACGGCCTTGACGCGCTGGCCGAACTCCTCCGCGATGGCCTTGTCCTCGGTGTGGATCGCACCCGAGTGGCCCAGGCCGTCGAACTCCACCATCTGCTCGGCGAGCGAGATGCCGTGGTCGGTCGACTCGGCACGCAGCACCGCGAGGACGGGGCTGAGCTTCTCGCGCGTCAGGGGCTCGGCGGGGCCGACCTGGCTGCACTCCGCGAGGATGATCGACGTGCCGTCGGGGACCGAGAAGCCTGCCTGCTCCGCGATCCACTGGGGGCTCTTGCCGACGATCGAGGCGTTGAGCTTGGCACCGGCACAGTTCGCGCCGCCCGCCTCGACGCCGAAGATGAAGCGCTCGAGCATCGCCTTCTCCTCGGGGTTCGCGAGGTAGGCGTGCATGTGGGCGAACTCGGCCAGGGCCGCGTCGTAGATCTCGGTGTCGAGGATGACGGCCTGCTCCGAGGCGCACACCATGCCGTTGTCGAAGCCCTTGGACAGGACCACGTCGTTGACGGCACGGCCGAGCTTGGCGGTCTTCTCGATGTAGGCGGGGACGTTGCCCGCACCGACGCCGAGGGCCGGCTTGCCGGCCGAGTAGGCGGCGCGGACCATCGCGTTGCCGCCGGTGGCGAGGATCAGCGAGACGCCGTCGTTGTTCATGAGCGCCGAGGTCGCCTCGAGCGAGGGCTGCTCGACCCACTGGATGCAGTCCTCGGGCGCGCCCTCGGCCACGGCGGCGTCCCGCACGATGCGGGCTGCGGCGACCGAGCACTTCTGGGCGCTGGGGTGGAACGCGAAGATGATGGGGTTGCGCGTCTTGAGCGCGATGAGCGACTTGAAGATCGCGGTCGAGGTCGGGTTGGTGACCGGGGTGATGCCCGCGACCACGCCGACCGGCTCGGCGATCTCGACGATGCCCGTGAGCTCGTCGCGCCCGATGACGCCGACCGTCTTGAGGTTGGCCATCGAGTTCGGCACGTGCTCGCACGCGAAGATGTTCTTGGTGGCCTTGTCCTCGAAGACGCCGCGCCCGGTCTCCTCGACCGCGAGCTGCGCGAGGCGGCCGTGCTCGTGGAGCGCCGCGACGGACGCCTTCTTCACGATGCGGTCGATGTCCTCCTGGGTGAAGGCGTCGTACTGCTTGAGCGCCTTGAGGCCACGGTCGACGAGGGCGTCGATCTCGGTGACTCCGGCGGGGGCCTTGACGGGGGCCTTGCTCGTGCTGCTCACGTTGCTCCTCCAGTGACCCGAGCGGCCGGGTCTGCGTGTGTCTTTCCCTTGCTTGTGAATGATTTCACAAGGTACGGATAGATGCAAGTGGCAGCAGGGCGTGACCCGGAACGCACCTCGCGCGCGCCGCTCCCGCACGGATCTATGCATGCCCGGCCCCGCGGATCGGTCGCCTAGTGTGTTCGCATGAGCGCTGAGAACGTCGTGACCGACACGCCCGCCGGACAGCCGACCACGCCGCACGACCCGTACCTGTGGCTCGAAGAGGTCGAGGGCCGCGAGGCGCTCACCTGGGTCCAGGGCCGCAACGCCGAGACCGCCGCGACGATCGAGGCCACGAGCGAGTTCACCGCGACCGAGCAGGCGATCCGCGAGGTCCTCGACTCCGACGACAAGATCCCCGACGTCTCGAAGATCGGCGAGCACTACTACAACTTCTGGCGCGACGCGCAGCACGAGCGCGGCGTCTGGCGCCGCACGACGCTCGACTCGTACCGCACCGACCACCCCGAGTGGGAGCTCGTGCTCGACCTCGACGCCCTGGGCGAGGCCGAGGGCCAGAGCTGGGTCTGGCACGGTGCGAGCGTCCTGCGCCCCGCCCCCGGCGGCGAGTGGCGCCACGCCCTCGTCGACCTGTCCCCCGGCGGCTCCGACGCCGACGTGACCCGCGAGTTCGACCTCGTCACGAAGCAGTTCGTCGCCCCCGAGGACGGCGGGTTCCACCGCGAGGAGTCCAAGGGCGGGCTCGGCTGGATCGACGCCGAGACCGTCTACGTCTACACCGACTTCGGACCGGGCTCGATGACCCCCTCGGGGTACCCCCGGATCGTCAAGCGCTGGCGCCGCGGCACCCCGCTCGCCGAGGCCACGGTCGTGTACGAGGGCGAGCCCGAGGACATGTACATCTTCGGCTGGCGCACCCACTCCCCCGGCTTCGAGCGCGACTTCGTGGGCCGCTCGATCGCGTTCTACGACTCCGAGACCTACCTCGTCCAGGACGCGGGCACCCCCGACGAGCACCTCGTCAAGATCGACGTCCCCCGCTCGGCCGAGGTCGGCGTCAAGCGTGAGTGGATGCTCGTCGAGCTGCGCGACGACTGGGCGGTCGGCGGCGCGACATACCTCGCGGGGTCGCTGCTCGCGGCCCGCTTCGAGGACTTCCTCGCGGGGTCGCGCGACTTCACCGTCCTGTTCGAGCCCACGCCCACGACGTCGCTCGCCGGCGCCACGTGGACCGCGCACCACCTCGTGGTCAACGTCCTGGAGGACGTCAAGAACCGCCTCCACGTGCTGACGCCGCCCCCCTCGGGCACGGGGGCGGACGCCGACGCGCAGGACCGTGGATGGCCCCGCAGCGAGCTGCCCGGCCTGCCGACCATCGGCACGGTCGTCGTGGGCGCGGTCGACTCCGAGGAGAGCGACGACGTCTGGCTCGTCACGACCGACTACCTCACGCCCTCGACGCTCTCGCTCCTGTCGGTCGGGGCGGGCACCGCCCCCGAGGTCCTCAAGTCGAGCCCCGCGTTCTTCGACGCGCAGGGCCTGGTCATCGACCAGCACTTCGCGGTGTCCGACGACGGCACGCGCGTCCCGTACTTCGTCGTCGGGCGGGAGGACCTCGTCCGCCCGGGGGCCGGCTCGGTCGCCGGGACCGACGCCGCCCCCGTGGGCGCCGCACCCACGCTGCTGTACGGCTACGGCGGCTTCGAGGTCTCGCTGACCCCGGGCTACTCGGGCGGGCTCGGACGGGCCTGGCTCGCCGACGGCGGCGTGTACGTCGTCGCGAACATCCGCGGTGGCGGCGAGTACGGCCCGGCCTGGCACCAGGCAGCCCTCAAGGCCAAGCGCCACAAGGCCTACGAGGACTTCGCGGCCGTCGCTCGTGACCTCGTGGCCCGCGGCATCACGACCCCCGAGCACCTCGGCATGGAGGGGCGCTCGAACGGCGGGCTCCTCGCAGGCAACATGCTCACGCAGTACCCCGAGCTCTTCGGCGCCGTGATCGTGGGCGTCCCGCTGCTCGACATGCTGCGCTACACGCACCTGCTCGCGGGGGCGTCGTGGGCCGCCGAGTACGGCGACCCGGACGACCCCGAGCAGTGGGAGTTCATCAGGACGTTCTCGCCCTACCACCTGTTCGACGCCGACCGCGAGTACCCGCCCGTGCTCTTCACGACGTCGACCAAGGACGACCGGGTCCACCCCGGGCACGCGCGCAAGCTCGCCGCGAAGATGCTCGCAGCCGGCAAGGACGTGACGTACTACGAGAACGTCGAGGGCGGCCACGGCGGCTCCGCGAACAACGCCCAGGCCGCCCACATGGCGGCGATCCACTACCGCTTCCTGCGGGAGCAGCTCGGCTGACCCCGGGCAGGTCGCACGCAGGACGCACGCACGCCGACCTGCGGGAGCAGCTCGGCTGACCCCGGGCAGGTCGCACGCAGGACGCACGCACGCCGAGAGGGCGGTTTCCCCGGGGAACCCGCCCTCTCGGCGTGCGTGCGTGCGCTCCGTCGGCGCGGCGGCCGGCGATCAGTGACCGGCGACCTACGAGTGCGGCACCGTCGCCGTGATGAGCGTCCCGTCCTCGCGCCGGTTGCCGGTCAGGTCGCGCAGGCTCGGCACGCCCTGGCGGACGGGCCCCTGCCCGTCGAGGGCCACCGTCACGGGCTCGCCGGCACCGACGCGCACGGTCTCGCCGCGCACCAGCACCTCGGCGCTCTCGCCCGTCTCGCACACGAACGTGATCGCGTCGGCCGTGACCGTGACCTTGAGCCGGGCCCCGCGCAGGGACACGCGGAACGTCAGCGACTCCCACTCCTGCGGCAGGCGCGGGTCGAAGCTGATCCGGCCGCAGTCGTCGCGCATGCCGCCGAACCCGAACGCCAGCGCCGACCACGTCCCGCCCGCCGAGGCGACGTGCACGCCGTCGGACGCGTTGGCGTGGCGGTTCTCCAGGTCGACCAGCAACGACGACGTGAAGTACTCGAGCGCGAGCTCGTGGTACCCGACCTCGGCCGCGATGATCGACTGGACCACTCCCGAGAGCGTCGAGTCCCCCGTGGTCAACGGGTCGTAGTACTCGAAGTCGGCCAGCTTCTCCTCGGGCGTGAACTCGGCCCCCTGGAGGAACAGCGCGAGGACGACGTCCGCCTGCTTGAGCACCTGGTAGCGGTAGATGACGAGCGGGTGGTAGTGCAGCAGCAGGGGCCGCTTGTTCGCGGGGGTCGCCGCGAGGTTCCAGATCTCGCGCTCCAGGAAGTGCGAGTCCTGCGGGTGGATGCCCAGGTGCTCGGCGTACGGGATCGACATGCGCTCGGCCGCGTGGGACCACTCGGCCGTCTCCTCCGCCGAGACGCCGAGCCGGATCCGGAGCCGCTCGTACTCGTGCGGTGCGTCGAGGCGCATGGCGTCGAGGGTCTCGGCCGCCACGCGCAGGTTGAAGCGGGCCATGACGTTGGTGAAGAGGTTGTCGTTGACGACCGTCGTGTACTCGTCGGGCCCCGTGACGCCGTGGATGTGGAAGTGGTCGTCGCCGTTGGCCCGCCAGAAGCCGAGGTCGGCCCACATGCGCGCGGTCTCCACGAGGATGTCGACGCCCTCGCGCTCCAGGAAGTCCTGGTCTCCCGTCGCCCGCACGTACTGCATGAGGGCATAGGTGACGTCGGCGTCGATGTGGTACTGCGCGGTGCCCGCGGCGTAGTAGGCCGAGGCCTCCTCGCCGTTGATCGTGCGCCACGGGAACAGCGCGCCCTCCTGCGAGAGCTGACCTGCGCGGCGGCGGGCGGCGTCGAGCATCTGGTACCGGAAGCGCAGCGCGTTGCGCGCGTACCGCGGGCTCGTGTACGTCAGGAACGGCAGCACGTAGATCTCGGTGTCCCAGAAGTAGTGACCGCCGTATCCCGACCCCGTGAGGCCCTTGGCGGGGACGCCGTTGCCCTCGGCGCGGGCCGTGGCCTGCGCGAGCTGGTAGATGTTCCACCGCACGGCCTGCTGGATCTCGGGCTGCCCCGGGATCTCGACGTCGGAGCGCGACCAGAACTCGTCGAGGAACTCGCGCTGCTCGGCGTGCTGGAACGCGACGCCCTCCTCGCGCACGCGGTCGAGCGTGCGACGACAGCGGTCGATGAGCTCGCGCGCGGGCACCCCGCGGGACGTGTGGTAGGCCACGGTCTTGGTGAGCCGGACCGGCTTGCCGGGCTCGGCCTGGATCCGGTAGACGTGCTTGGCCAGGTCCTCGTCCACCTGGGTGCGCACCTCGTGGGTGTTCTCCGTGACCAGCTCGTCGTCCGCGGCGACCGCGATCGTCATGCCCGAGTTGGTGCAGCGGTAGGACAGCACGAGGCGCTGGTCGTCACCCCACTGGGCCTGCGGCTGCAGGACCCGCTCGGTGAACTGGTTGGCCTTGCGGGGGTCGAACCCCAGCCCCATGGCGGCCGACGGGACGTGGTACTCGTCCTGGCCGTCCTGCCGGTTGAGGATCTGGGACGAGATCGCGATGGGCGCCGGGTCGTCGAGCATCGTGACCTCGAACGTGATGACGGCCAGGTGCCGCTCGACGAACGAGACCATGCGCTCGGACTTCACCAGGACACGCTTGCCCGACGGCGTGCGCCACAGGATCTCGCGGCGCAGCACGCCGTCGGCCATGTCGAGCGACCGCTCGTAGGAGACGAGGTCCGCGACGGGAAGCAGCAGCGGCTCGTCGTCGACGTAGAGGCGGATGATCTTGACGTCCGGGACGTTGACGATGGTCTGCCCGACCTCGGCGAACCCGTACGCCTCCTCGGCGTGGTGGATGCGCCACGTCTCGTGGAAGCCGTTGATGAACGTGCCCTGCGTGTGGGACTCGCGCCCCTCCTCGACGTTGCCCCGCATGCCGAGGTACCCGTTGCCGACCGAGAAGAGGGTCTCGGTGACCCCGAGGTCGTGCGCGGAGTAGCGGTTCTCGGTGAGCCGCCACGGGTCTGCCGGGAAGCGGCTGCGGTCGACGGTGCCGTCGAACCCGTGCTCGAACCCGCCCATCAGAGTGCCCCCTCGCGCGCCGCGCGGTCCAGGACCGTCGCGTCGAGCTCACCCAGGTCGGTGACGACCACGTCGGCGCCGTGCTCGGTCAGGACGTCGGCCCCGACCCCTCGGTCCACCCCGACGACGAGCCCGAAGTCACCGGCCGCTCCCGCCTGGACGCCCGAGATCGCGTCCTCGATCACGATCGCAGCGGTCGTCGGGACGTCCAGGAGCCGGGCGGCGTACTCGTAGGTCGCAGGTGACGGCTTGCCCGCGAGGCCCTGCGCGGCCGCGACGGCGCCGTCCACGACGACCTCGAAGCGGTCCGCGATCCCCGCGGCCGCGAGGACCGACGGGGCGTTGCGCGACGACGAGACGACCGCGACGAGCGCCCCGGCCGCGGTCACGGCGTCGAGGAACGCGATCGAGCCCGGGTACGGGTCGATGCCCTCCTCGACGAACATCGCGTTGACGATCTCGTTCTTCTTGTTGCCCAGCGCACAGACCGTGCCCTCGCCGGGGGCGTCGTCGATCGTGCCCCACGGCAGCTCGATCCCGCGTGAGGCGAGCATCGTCGCGACCCCGTCGAAGCGGGGCTTGCCGTCGATGTGCGCGAAGTAGTCCGCCGACGTGTACGGCGCGACCCCACGTTCCGCGCACAGCGGCGCGAACAGGCGTTCCCAGGCGCGCATGTGGACCTCGGCGGTGGGCGTGAGGACCCCGTCGAGGTCGAAGAGGACGGCGTGCAGAGCGGGCATCGCGCTCCTTCGGGAGAGTGGACGGACGAGGGAGCGCCGCGAGTTCGGCACCTCCCTCCGAGCCTACGCACCAGGGGGCGTCACGGCGAAAACGGGGAGGTGCGCACGGCGCGTGAGCACCGCGACCGGCGCCCTGCCCCAGGCGGCGCTCCCTTCCGGGGGACCACCTGCCTCCTCCTTCCGGAGGAGGAGCGTCCGCAGCAGATCTCGGCCGTCGGGAGGTGCTGGGGTCACGGGCCACCTCCGTAGCGTCGACGACGGACCGGGCACGCGCCGACCAGGCCGCCCGACGACGACAGGAGACGCATGATCCAGGTGGAGGCGCTGACGAAGCGCTACGGGGCCACGACGGCCGTGGACGGGCTGACGTTCACGGCTCGCCCCGGGACGGTGACGGGCTTTCTCGGCCCGAACGGTGCCGGGAAGTCGACGACCATGCGGATGATCGTCGGGCTCGAACGTCCCACGTCGGGCACCGCGACGGTCGGCGGCCGCCGGTATGCCGACCTGCCCGCGCCGCTGCACGCCGTCGGCGTCATGCTCGACGCGCGCTCGGTCCACCCCGGGCGCTCGGCGTTCCGACACCTCCTCGCGCAGGCCCGGACCCACGGCGTCTCCCGTTCACGCGTGGACGAGGTGATCGCGACGACCGGGCTCGAGTCCGTCGCCGGGCGCAGGGCCGGGACGTACTCGTTGGGCATGGGGCAGCGTCTCGGGATCGCTGGTGCCCTCCTCGGCGACCCCGAGACCCTGATCCTCGACGAACCGGTCAACGGCCTCGACCCCGACGGGGTCCTGTGGGTGCGCGGGCTCGTCCGGAGCCTGGCGTCCGAGGGCCGCACGGTCTTCCTCTCCTCGCACCTGATGCACGAGCTCTCGCTGTGCGCGGACCGGGTCGTCGTCATCGGCAAGGGTCGGCTGCTCGCCGACGCCACGGTGACCGAGCTCGTCCGACGCTCCGAACGCGCGAGCACGGTCCGCGTCCGCACGACCGATCCCGACCTGCTCACGAAGGCCGTCGTCGGCCTCGGTGCCGACGTGGTGCCGCACGAGGACGGGGTGCTGACCGTCCGGGGGGCGTCCGTCGACGAGGTCGGCGCGACCGCCGCACGCTGCGGCGCGACGGTCCTGGAGCTCGCGACCGAGGGCGGCTCGCTCGAGGACGCCTACCTGCACCTCACCGCCGACGCCGTCCAGTACCGGGGCGGCAGCCCCGACGGCGCGGCGACCGGCACGTCGGCCGGAGGGGTCCGATGAGCGCCCTCACCACGTCGCCCGCGGGGGGCGCCGGCGCACGGACGGGCGGGCCCGCGGTCCGCCGCGGCCCGACCTTCCCCCGAGTCGTCGCCTCGGAGTGGACCAAGCTCACGAGCCTGCGGTCCACGGCGGTGATCGCGGTCGCGACGGTCGTGGTGTCGTGGGCGCTGACGTACCTGGCCGCGAACGCCTCGTCGGTCGACCCGGGGTTCGTCCCGCTCGACTCGCTCACGGCGGGGCTCCTGCTCGCCCAGGTCGGTCCGCTGGTCCTGGGCATCCTCGTCGGGACCGGTGATTTCACCACGGGCACGTTCCGCTCGACGTTCACGGCCGTCCCCCGGCGGCTGCCCGTGCTCGCCGCGCAGGTGGTCGCGGTCGGCGCGTCCGCGCTCGTGGTCGCGGCCGCTTCCGTGGTTGCCGCCGTCGTGGCGCTGGTGCCGGCGGCGTCCTCTCGCGGCATCCCGCTGGACCTGACCGGCGACGGGACCCCGCAGGTCCTGGTCGGGATGGCGGCGTTCCTCGTCGCGATGGCGCTGCTCGGCCTGGCGGTCGGTGCGCTGCTGCGCAGCCCGGTCCCCGCCGTCGCGCTCGCGGTCGTCCTGGTGCTCGTCCTGCCCGTCGTCCTCTCGCTGGGCTCCGACCTGGCGACCGACCCGATGTCCCCGGCGGAGGGCACCGTGTCGTCGCAGCAGTCCCTCGTGAACACCGTGGTGACGTTCCTCCCCAGCGGCGCGGCCGACCTCCTCGTGCGGGGACCGGGAGGCAGCGGCATCGAGGGCGCCCCGGACCTCGGCCCCTGGGGTGGCGCGCTCGTGCTCGTCGGCTGGGTCCTGGTCCCGCTCGCGGTCGCCGCGGTCCGCCTGCGCGCCCGCGACGTGGTCTGAGGAGGACGAGCGATGAGCCACCTTCTCGACCGGGCCGCGGACCGCACCACGGCTCCCGAGCCCGGGAGCGACCGGGGCCCCACGATCCCCCGCGTGCTCGCAGCCGAGTGGACCAAGATCACGAGCCTTCGCTCGACCGCCTGGCTCGCGGCGGCCACCGTCGTCGCGGCGGCCGGGCTCGCCTTCGGCCTGGGCCTGTTGGTCCGACCGGGTGACGCCGGGAGCGGGGCGTCGCTCGCGGTCACGGGCCACGTGCTCGCCCAGCTCGGCCCGCTCGTCCTGGGCGTGCTGGTCGGCACGGGTGAGCACGCGACGGGAACCTTCCGGGCCACGTTCACGGCCGTCCCCCGACGCCTTCCGGTCCTCGGTGGCCAGGCCGTGGTCACGGCCGGGTGGGGGGCCGTCGTCGCAGCCGCCGCGGTCGGCGCCTCGCTCCTCGTCACGTCGGGGCAGCGGGCAGACGCCGGGCTCGTCGTCGACGTCACCGACGCCGAGACCGTGCGTCTGCTCGCGGGCTACGTGCTCCACCAGACGGGCGTCGCGCTGCTCGGGCTCGGGATCGGCGCGCTCGTGCGTCGAGCCACCGGCGCGCTCGTCACGGCGGTCATGCTGCTCCTCGTCCTCGACCAGTTCCTCGCCACGAACCCGGGCCGGTTCACGGACACCCTCCGGGCGCTCCTGCCGGCGGCCGGTGCTCGACTGGTCCAGGGCGACGCCCAGGCCGCGGCGCTGGACGCCACGAGCGTCGGTCCGGACCTCGGCACGTGGGGCGGTGGCCTGGTCCTCCTCGTGTGGGTCGTCGCGCTCCTCGCGGCAGCGTTCTACCGCCTGCGTCGCCATGACCTCTCCTGACCCGCACCGGGAGGCAGGGCCCTCGGACCGGACGATCGGTGGGACAGTGGGGTCCATGCCCACCCCGCGCGCGGTCGCTCCGCCGACCCCCGCGTCGACCGTCCCGTCCGTCCTGACCGAGACCCAGGCGCTGCACGTCGGACCGATCGGGCACCTCGTCGCGGCTCGTCCGTGGGTCGCGGACCTCGCCCTCGCTCTCGGCGTGCTGCTGCTCGGTCTGGTGACGACCGAGATGGCGCGCATGACGGTCCACGGGTCGACCGGCCTGGGTCTCTTCCTGCCAGGGGCGTCCGCAGCCCGCCTGGTCTCGGCCGTCTGGTGGGCGGGGTCCGTCCTGGGAGCCGTGCTCCTGGTGGTGCGGCGAGCGTCGCCGCTGGTGGTCACGGGCGCGCTCACCGTCCTGGCCCTCGGCTCGCTCGCCACCGCGGGAGTGCTGGGCGTCCTCGGGGCGTGCCTCGCGTGCGCGCTCTGCACGGTCGCGGCCACGCGACCACCGCGCACGACCTGGATCACGTGCGCCACGGTGTTCCTCGTCGTCACGGTCGCCCTCTGGCACTGGCAGGACATCGGCCTCGCGGAGCTCCTCCTGTGGAGCGACCCCGCTCTGGCCTCGATCGACGAGCCCGGCCGACGGCTCCCGGCGCCACCGTTCTCCGCGGGCCGCCGGACGTTCTCGGTGCTCCTGCTCCTCGGGCTCCTGCTCCTGGGCGTCGCGACCGGCGCGGTGGCGCGTGCCAGGCGCCAGCACGCGCACGACCTCGTGGAGCGCTACGCGGCGATGGCCCGTGAGCGCGACCAGAGCGCCGCGCTCGCGCGTGCCGCCGAGCGTGCGCGGATCGCGCGCGAGATGCACGACGTCGTCGCGCACAACGTGTCGGTCATGGTGGCCCTGTCCGACGGCGCAGGGGCCGCGCTCGACCGGGCCCCCGAACGCTCGCGCGAGGCGTTGCGCGAGCTCTCCCGGACGGGGCGGGGCGCGCTGTCCGACATGCAGGGCGTCCTCGGCGCGCTCGACCCCGGCGAGAGCGCCGACGCGGCAGGAGGCGGAGCGGAGCCTGTCGCCACCGACCTCGCGACGATCGTCGGACGCTTCCGGTCCGCGGGCGTCCCGGTGGGCGTGCGGGGGCTCGACATCGAGCTCCCCCAGGACACCACGCTGCGGCTGGCGGTCGCCCGCGTCGTGACGGAGGCGTTGACCAACGTGCTCCGGCACGCCCCGGGCACCCCGCGTGCCGAGGTCGCCGTGCGACGCGGCCCGCGGGGTCTCGAGGTCGAGGTGCTCGACGACGGCGGCACCCGCCCGGGGAGCGGTGGCGGCTCGGGGCGGGGCATCCTCGGCATGCGGGAACGCGCCGCGCTCCTCGGGGGGCACGTCGAGGTCGGCCCCCGACCCGGTGGAGGATGGCGCGTGCACCTCGTGCTGCCGTCCGACGACCGACGCCCGGCACCGGCACCGGCAGCGGCACCGGACCAGGGCACGGGACCCGGCGGGACCGACAGATCGGACGGACGACAGCGATGACGACGGTGCTGCTCGTGGACGACCAGGCGCTCCTGCGCCTGGGGTTCCGCCTCGTGATCGAGTCCGAGCCCGACCTCGAGGTCGTCGGTGAGGCCTCCGACGGCCAGGTCGCTATCGCCCAGACCGCGGCCCTGGCCCCTGACGTCGTGGTCATGGACATCCGCATGCCGGGCATGGGCGGCATCGAGGCCACACGCCGCATCGTCGCGGAGCACCCCGCGACCCGGGTGCTCGTCCTGACCACGTTCGACGTCGACGAGTACGCGTTCGCGGCGCTGCGCTCGGGTGCCAGCGGCTTCCTGCTCAAGAACGCCCTGCCGGCCGAGCTCGTCGCCGCGATCCGTACCGTGGCGGCGGGCAGCTCGATCGTCGCCCCGCGGATCGTGCGCCGCCTGCTCGACCTCTTCGCCCCGCACCTGCCCACGGGCGCGACCGCCGCGGCGAGCGCGGACGACCTGAACCCGGCGCTGCGCACGCTCACGCCCCGCGAGCTCGACGTCCTGCGGTGCGTCGCGGAGGGCCTGTCCAACGCCGAGATCGCCGAGCGGCTGGTCCTCTCGGCGACCACGGTCAAGACCCACGTCGGGAACATGCTCGCCAAGCTCGGGGTCCGCGACCGCGTGCAGGCCGTGATCGTCGCCTACGAGAGCGGGCTCGTCGGGCAGGGGCGCTGACGCGCGCCCGACCCTCAGTCCTGCGCCCGCTCCGCGAGCATCTCCGCGACCCGCCCCAGGTTCCCCAGCGCCGCGCGGTTCTCGTCGATGCTCCCGAGCCGTCGGCCGGACCCGAGCCCCACTCCCCCCGGGCGCGCAGCGGCGAGGAGAGTGACGTCGTCGAGCCCCGAGGCCGGGAGACCGATCCGGCGCCACGGGACGGTCACGAGCGACGCGAGCTCGCCGAGGTTCGGTCCCGAGCACTGCGAGACCTTCGCGGGCGGCAGCCCCGCCCAGACCCCGACGTCACGCTCGACCGCACGGGCGACCAGCTCCCAGCCCTTCTCGTCCCAGCCGTCGGCCCGGGCCGCGAGGTCGAGACCCACGGCGTCGGCCCCGGCGAGGACGACGGGGGCGATCCCCACCCACGCGGGTCCCACGTGCACGACGCTGCGCGCACCCGCATCCCGCACCGCGTCCAGGACCGTCTCGAGCCCCTCCACGATGGCGGGCCCCTCGACCGGTCGCAGGCGGGAGTACCCGGAGAACGTGGGCAGGACGCCCGCGTTGATCTGCCCGAGCAGCGGCTCGGAGACCTGCACCACGAGCTCGGCCCCGGGTACCTGCCGACGCACCTCGTCGAGGTGCGCCCGCACCCCGACGGCGAGCGAGGACGCCAGGTCGGCCCGCGCGCCCTGGTCGGCGAGGACCCGGTCGCCGCGTGCGAGGTACAGCTCGGCCGCGAGCGTCCACGGCCCCACGACCGACACCGCGAGCGGCCCGACGTACCCGTGCCCGGCGATCGCGAGCGCCCCGAGGTCGTCCCGGAGGAAGGCCCGCGCCCTGCGCTCGTCCATGCCGGGGCGGTCCGCGAGCTTCCACCCGTGCGGCCCGATCTCGACGGGCAGGTCCGCGAGCAGGGTCGCGGTGCGGCCCACGCCGTCGGCCCCCGGACCTCGCTGGGGCAGGCGCACGAGGAACGGGACGGGCGTCACGCCCGTGGGGACCTCGGCGAGGTCCCCGAAGACCGTCTGCTGCGCCTCGAGGACGTCGGTGCCCTCGCCGCCGGGCCACGGCCCGTGGCCGCTGACTGACGTCATGTCCAGTTCTCCTTGCTGTTCGACGTGCTCCAGGACCGGCCCGATGGTCGGGCCCGTCCACCAACTCCCCTGACGCTCCCCGGAGAACTCACCCGAGCATCACCCGCACGAACTCTTGCGGTGTCCCTCTCTCCGAGTGAAGGCTGATGAGTATGCACCACAGACCGTGACGACGCGGTGGCCGCTGGACCGACCCCGCCGGACGAGCGAGGCGGACATGAGCAGCAGCAGGCACGAGGCGACCGGGACCACCCTTCCCGGCGACCAGCACCACGAGGCGGCCACGACACCCGCCGGTGCGACCAACAAGGCGGCCGCGATCGCGGTGCACACCCAGGCCATCCCCGGGAACCACGCCGAGGCGCTCGCGGCGCTCGTCGCCGCCGACTTCCACAACCACGACCCGGCGCCCGGCTGCTCGGGCGGCATCGAGGGGCTGGTCGCGACCATGCACTGGTTCTCGGACGCGTTCTCCGACCAGCACGTCGAGGTGCTGCACGCGGTCGCCGAGGGCGACCTGGTGGCGCTGCACGTCGCGTTCAGCGCCCGGCACACGGGCTACTTCCGGGGCCTGGCCCCCACGGGCCGTCACTTCACGGTCCGGGAGATGCACATGCTGCGCTTCGTGGACGGGCGCGAGGCCGAGCACTGGGCGGTGCGCGACGACGCGTGGCTCGTGCGCGAGCTCAGCGAGCACCCCGTGGTCCCGACGAGCGCGGTGCTCGCCGCGACGCAGCCCGGCGCCGCGGTGGGGAGCAGCGTCCCTGTCGCGGTGTGACGGGCGCACGGCCGGGGACCGGTCAGCGGGCGGCGCTCGCCGCGCGCTGCGCCCGGTAGGCGCGCTGCACGGTCGACTGCCCGATCACGCGCGTGCCCTGGTACACGACGAGCGACTGCCCTGCGGCGACGCCGCGCAGCGTCTCGCCCGTGAGCTCGACCTCGGTGCGGGCGCCGTCGGCAGCACCGGGTGCCGACCCGCCGTCCGCCTGCCCGACGACGGCACGCACCCGCGCGGGGACCGGCGCCCCGTGGGCGCGCACCTGGACGGACGCGTCGAACCAGCCGGTCACCCGACCGGACGCCGCACCGTCGGGCACCGACCCCGCGAGGGCGGGCTCCCACCCCGCGGCCGCGAGGACGTCGTCCGCGAGCCACACCGAGCGGTCCCCCTCGATGCGGTCGACCGTGAGCAGCTCGGCCGGCCCCACGACGACCCGGTTGGAGACCGGCTCGACCTCGAGCACGTAGCGCGGCCTGCCGTCCGCGGCCGGGCGCCCCAGCGACAGGCCCTTGCGCTGGCCGACCGTGAACGCGTACGCGCCCTCGTGCTCGCCCAGGACCTCGCCCTCGGTGTCGACGATGTCGCCCGTGCGCGCGCCCAGGCGCGCCTTGAGGAAGCCCTGCGTGTCGCCGTCGGACACGAAGCAGATGTCGTAGGAGTCGGGCTTGTTCGAGACCGACAGGCCGCGCCGCTCGGCCTCGGCCCGGACCTCGTCCTTGGACGCGAAGCCGCCGAGCGGGAAGATCGACCGGGCCAGCCGCTCCTGGCCCATGACCGCGAGCACGTACGACTGGTCCTTGGCGTCGTTGGGCGAGCGGTGCAGCTCGCGGACCGTGCGCGTCACCGCCTCGCCGTCGGGCCCGGGGACGGTGACCTCGCGCGTGAGGACCTGCGCGTAGTGCCCCGTCGCGACCGCGTCGAAGCCCAGCGCGGTGGCCTTGTCGAGCAGCGCCTCGAACTTGATGTGCTCGTTGCAGCGCACGCACGGGTTGGGTGTGCGCCCGGCCTCGTACTCGGACAGGAAGTCCGCGACGACCGTGTCCTCGAAGCGCTCCGAGAGGTCCCACACGTAGTACGGGATGCCCAGCACGTCGGCGGCGCGGCGCGCGTCTCCCGCGTCCTCGATCGAGCAGCAGCCGCGCGAGCCCGCACGGAACTGCTCGCGGTTGCGCGACAGGGCCATGTGCACCCCGACCACCTCGTGGCCGGCCTCGACGGCCAGGGCCGCCGCGACGGCGGAGTCGACCCCGCCGGACATCGCTGCCAGGACTCTCATGCGGACCTCCCTGTCGTGGCGGCCGGGCGCGTCCTCGGGCTCACCCCGGGCCGGGCCGAGGACGCGAGCCCCGCTGCCTGCGCCCGGGCCACGACCTGCGGCAGGGCGTCGAGGAGGCGCGCGACGTCGTCGGGCGTCGAGGTGGCCCCGAGCGAGAACCGCAGCGCACCGCGCGCGTCCTCCTCGGAGACCCCCATCGCGAGCAGGACGTGCGAGGGCTGCGGCACGCCGGCCTGGCACGCGGAACCCGTGGACGTCTGGACGCCCGCCGAGTCGAGCAGGTACAGCAGCGAGTCGCCCTCGGAACCGGGGAACGTGAAGTGCGCGTTGCCGGGGAGGCGCAGCGACGGGTCCGTGAGCGGGTCGGGGCCGCGCAGCATGGCGTCGGGCACGGCGGCACGCACGCCGCGGACCAGGTCGTCGCGCAGCGACGCGAGGTGCGCGGCACGCTCGGCGCGGCCCGCGACGGCCTCGGCCACCGCGACCGCGAACGCACGGATGGCGGGCGTGTCGAGCGTGCCCGAGCGCACGCCGCGCTCCTGCCCGCCGCCGTGCAGCACCGGTGTCAGGGGCAGGCCGCGCTTCGCGACCAGGGCGCCCACACCCATGGGCCCCCCGAGCTTGTGGCCCGTGAGGGTCAGGGCGTCGAGGCCGCTCGCGGCGAAGTCCACGGGCACCTGCCCGACGGCCTGCACGGCGTCGGAGTGCACGGGGATGCCGTACGGGCGCGCGATCTGGACGACCTCCTGGACCGGCTGGATCGTGCCGACCTCGTTGTTCGCCCACATGACCGAGATGAGCGCGACCTCGTCGCCCTTGGCGGCGAGCTCGGCGCGCAGCGCGTCGAGGTTGAGCCGACCCGCGTCGTCGACGGGCAGCAGGACGATCTCCGCGCCCGTGTGCTCGGCCATCCAGAAGGCGGGGTCGAGCACCGCGTGGTGCTCGACGGCCGAGACCAGGATCCGCCGACGGTGCGGCTCGGTGGTGCGCCGCCCCCAGAACAGTCCCTTGATCGCGAGGTTGTCCGACTCGGTGCCTCCCGCCGTGAAGATCACCTCGCTCGGGCGTGCGCCGAGCGCAGCCGCGACGGCCTCGCGCGACTCCTCGACGACGCGGCGCGCGGCCCGGCCCGCCGCGTGCAGCGACGAGGGGTTGCCGGTCTGGGTGAGCTCCGCGACGAAGGCCTCGAGCGCGGCCGGCGACATGGGCGTCGTGGCGGCGTGGTCGAGGTAGGCGCCGTGCGAGGGCTCGGCGGGCGTGGCGGTCATGAGGCGATCACAGTCGTCCAGTCTACGAAGGTATTCGCGGGCTGCCGCCGCCACGGTGCGGACGAGGGCCGTGAGATCTGTGGAGCATTGCTGGACAGCACAGGAAAACCCGATATCTTGACAGATGCTCGATCGCCCTTCGGACCCTCGCCACCAGCCCGCCGCGCCACGTCGCGCGGCCGGGGTCCGCCCGTGAACGGCGACACCTCGACAGTGCTCCCTCCCGTCCCTCCTCACCCCGTGCGAGCGTTCTGCCCCATGCCCGACGACGTCGCGACCACCCGCGTGGTCCTCTCACCGCAGGACCCGCGTGCCCACGCGAGCGACCGCCTGCGGTGGGCGGCGCTCCCTCGCGACCTCCGCGACGAGATCGAGGCCACGATGGAGGCCCACGTCGTCGAGGAGATCAGCGTCGTGAGCGGCTTCCGGCCCGGGATGGGGTCGCTGCTGCGCCTGTCGACGGGCGAGCAGGTCTTCCTCAAGGCGGCCCGCACACGAGACGCCCGGGAGTGCGCCGACCTGCACCGCACCGAGGCACGCATCGCGACCCGCCTGCCCGCAGCGGTCCCCACCCCGCGCTTCCTGTGGGGCCACGGCGACGGCGACTGGATCGTGCTCGCCTACGAGGCCATCGACGGCTACCCGCCCGAGACCCCCTGGGACCCCGCGGTCCTCGCACGCGTCCTCGACACGCTCGACGACCTGGCACGCATCCCCGGAGCCCGACAGATGTCGCTGCCGCCCGCCGGGCCCCAGCTCGCGTCCGCCTCGATCGGGTGGGGTCGCATCCTGCGCGATCCTCCCGACCACCTGTCCACGGTCGCACCGTGGGCCGCTCGCAGGCTCTCCTCGCTCGCCGAGCTCGAGCTGGGCGTGCTCGTCGCGTGCGAGGGCGAGTCGATCGTCCACGGCGACATGCGTGCCCGGAACCTCACCGTCACGGACGACTCGGTCTACGTCCTCGACTGGCCCTACGCGATGCGCGGGGCCGGGTGGCTGGACCTCGCGCACCTGCTCGTGACGGTCGGAGCGCAGGGCGTCGACGGGATCTTCGACCCGCCGGAGGTGTCCGTGCCGGGCGACGGCAGCTCGCCCACGGTGACCTGGGACGACGCCGAGCGGGCAGGGGCCTGGCTCACGGCCGTGTTCGACGACCACCCGCTCGGCGCCGAGGTGCACCCCGGTGACCTGCGGTCCATCGTCGGCGGGTTCGCGGGCTTCAGCCTGGACGTCGCGCGCAAGCCTGCTCCCCGGTCCGACCCGTGCCGCCCGACCACGGCCCTGGGACAGGCCGTCTCGGCCCTCGCCTGGCTCGAGCACCTGGGCCTCTGACCCGTTCCGCCACCTGGCGCAGCGGATCCGTCGGGACCCTCGCACCCGGCGGGTGAGCCGGCACGGCTGGGACGTGACGCCGTCGGGCAGGTCACGACGCGTGCCACGGCAGCGGCAGCCGGACAGGCGAACGCCCCGGCGGGCCGAGCCCGCCGGGGCGTTCGTCAGAGCGTTCGGGGGGTGTCAGCCCTTGTGCTCCCGCAGGACCTGCGCGGCCTGGGGCAGGACCTCGGCGAGGTCTCCCACGACCGCGAAGTCCGCGATCTCGAACAGCGGGCTGTCGGAGTCGTTGTTGACGGCCACGATGACCTGCGAGGCCTGCATGCCGCCGCGGTGGTGCGGGGCCCCGGAGATCCCGGCGCCGATGTACAGGCGCGGCGCGATCGTCACGCCCGTCTGGCCGATGAACGTGTCGAACCAGCCCTCGTAGACAGCGTCGCGCGTCGCACCGACGGCCGCACCGAGCACGTCGGCGAGCTCCTCGATCGGCCCGAAGTCGCCGTCGGTGCCACGGCCGCCCGCGACCACCGTCGCGGCCTCGGCGAGCGCGGGACGCCCGCCCTCGACGACCGGCTTCTCCTCGCGGGACACGACCGTGACGTTCGTCGCCGACGCAGGCACCTCGACGGGGAACCCGATGACCTCGGTCTGGACCGACGACTCGGCGGGCTCGGGGACGACGGAGTTGGCGCGGACCGTGAACACGGCCTGCTCGGTGACGACCTCGCACGAGGTGTCCCACGAGCCCGCGAAGACCCGCTTGTAGCCCACGGCCTTGCCGTCCTCGGCGCGGACGGCCGCCGCGTCGATCACGAGGCCGGCCCCCAGCGCGTACGCCAGGCGAGCAGCGGCCTCCTTGTTGGGGAACGTCGCCGAGAGCAGCACGACGTCCGCGTTCGCGCGGCGCACCGCGGTCACGAGGGTCGCCGAGACGACGGCCGTGAGGTGCGCGGCGTCCTTGCTCACGGACGTGGGCAGCTCGGCCTGCAGGACCGTGTCGACGCCGTAGGCACCGAGCTGGGCGAGCGTCGTGACGCTCGGGCTGCCGAGCGTCACGGCCTTGGGGCGACCGAGGCTGCGGGCGATGGTCAGGAGCTCGAGGGCTGCGGAGCGCAGCTGCGTCTCCGGGGAGTCGAGCAGGACGAGGACGTTGGTGGTCACGATGTTCCCTCTCAGACCAGGTCGTTACGGATGAGGAACTCGGCCAGCGCGCGGCCGCCCTCGCCCTTGTCGACGACGACCTCGACCTCGGGGCGCGGCGGGCGCGGCGTGGCGGCGAGGACGCGGGTGCGGGCGCCGGCGTCGCCCACGGTCGCGGGGTCGAGCCCCAGCGTCGCGAGGTCCCAGACCTCGATCGGCTGCGTCCGCGCGGCCATGATGAGCTTGAAGTTGGGGAACCGCGGCCAGTTGGCGTGGTCGGTCACGCTGACCACGGCGGGCAGCGGGGCCGAGAGCACCTCGAGCGCGTCGTCCAGCTCGCGCGTGACCTGGGCCGTGCGGGCCTGGACGTCCACCTCGAGCTTGCCCGCGAGCGTGAGCTGCGGCAGGTCGAGCTCGGCCGCGAGCAGCACGGGGACCACGGAACCCAGCCCGTCGAGGGCCGCCATGCCGGTGAGGACGAGGTCGACCGGCCCCTCCTCCTCGATCGCACGGATCGCCGCGGCGAGCGTGGCGACCGTCCCGAAGTAGTCCGAGCCCGCGAGCGCCTCGTCGCTCACGCGCACGCCACGACCGACGCCCATCTGGTAGGCCTTGCGGATCGCGGTGTCGGCCTCGGGGCCGGCCATGGTCAGGACGACGACCTCGGAGGTCTCCTGCTCGGCCTCCGGCAGCGACTCGACGATGCGCAGCGCGGCCTCGATGGCGTTCTCGTCGAGCTCGTTGAGGGTCCCCTCCTCGGACGATCGCACCACTCGCCCGGCGTCGAACCGCCGGTCGGCATGGATATCGGGAACGTACTTGACGGCGACGACGATCCTCATCGTGATGTGCTCCGTGGTTGGGACGACGGTGGACCCGGGTGGTACCCGCACGCCACAGCCCTTCGTGGAAGGTGTGGCACAGGCGAAACCCTACCGGGCAGCGCCGCGCAACCGGGTGAGATCTCGCGTACGACCACCTGGTGAGCACAAGCCGTCCACGTGCGGGCCGCACAATGGAGTGGTGCAAGCGCTTGCCCCCACCCCCCGCCCTCGTCCCTCGCACGTGCCGGTCCCGCAGCTCGGTGTCCGTCTCGCCGGCGACGGCGTGGACGTCGCCGTGCTCGCGTCGCACGCGAGCGCCGTCCACCTGTGCCTGCTCGACGTCTCCACCGACGGGGAGATCCACGAACGGCGCGTGCCTCTCGACGGGCCGACCCACGGCGTCTGGCACGGGCACGTGCCCGGCGTGCGCGAGGGACAGCGGTACGGCTTCCGGGCCGAGGGCCCCTGGGACCCGGCGGCGGGCTACCGGTACAACCCGGCGAAGCTCCTGCTGGACCCGTACGCGCGCGGCATCGTGGGCGAGCTCGACGACGACCCGTCGACGCGCGGCCACGTCGCCGAGCGGGACGCCTCGGGCGCGCTCGTGGGTGACGTCCGAGGTCCCGCCGACCCCCGCGACTCGGCCGCGCACGTGCCGCACTCGGTCGTCGTCGCCCCCCTCACCGGGCACGAGCCCGTGCGCCGACCGCACGTGCCGTGGACCGACACGGTCGTCTACGAGACCCACGTCCGCGGCCTGACCATGCAGCTCGACGCGGTCCCCGAGCACCTGCGCGGCACCTACGCGGGGCTCGCGCACCCGGCGACGATCGCGCACCTGAGGTCCTTGGGCGTCACGACGGTCGAGCTGCTGCCGATCCACGCGTCCCTCACCGAGCCGCACCTCGTGGCCAAGGGGCTCACCAACTACTGGGGCTACTCGACCGCGGGCTTCTTCGCCCCCCACGCCCCGTACGCCACGCGCGCCGCGCAGGAGGCCGGGCCCGGCGCCGTCGTCGACGAGGTCCGCGGCATGGTGCACCTGCTGCACGAGGCCGGGCTCGAGGTCGTCCTCGACGTCGTCCACAACCACACGTGCGAGGGCGGCGCGGACGGCCCGCACCTGTCGTGGCGCGGCCTCGACAACCCGCTCTACTACCTGCACGACGGCGCGTCCCCGGCCCAGCTCGCGGACGTCACCGGGACGGGGAACAGCCTCGACTTCCGGCGCGCGCGGGTCGTCCAGCTGACCCTCGACTCGCTGCGCTACTGGGCGCAGGAGATCGGCGTCGACGGCTTCCGCTTCGACCTCGCGGTGACCCTGGGCCGCGGACCGGCCGGGTTCGACCCCGACCACCCGTTCCTCGTCGCGCTCCAGACCGACCCGGTCCTGAACGGCCTCAAGCTGATCGCGGAGCCGTGGGACGTCGGACCCGGCGGATGGCGCACGGGACAGTTCCCCGCCCCGCTGGCCGAGTGGAACGACCGCTTCCGGGGAGCCGTGCGCCAGTTCTGGCTCGCCGACCCGTGCGAGGCGTCGCACGGACGCCCCGGTCAGGGCGTGCGCGAGCTCGCGACCCGCCTGGCAGGTTCCGCGGACCTCTTCGGGCACAGCGACCCTCCGCTCATGCGGGGACCCGTGGCGTCGGTCAACTTCGTCACGGCGCACGACGGGTTCACGCTCGCGGACCTCGTCGCCTACGAGCACAAGCACAACGAGGCCAACGGCGAGGACAACCGCGACGGCAGCGACGACAACCGGTCCTGGAACCACGGGTTCGAGGGGCGCCTCGAGAACGAGGAGATGACGGTCGAGGGCTTCGAGCCGGGGGTCGAGATCGCGCCCTTGCGCCGCCGCTCGATCCGCAACCTCATGGCGACCCAGGTCCTGGCGGCCGGGACGCCCATGCTCACGGCGGGCGACGAGATGGGCCGCACCCAGCGCGGCAACAACAACGCGTACTGCCAGGACGGTCCGCTGTCCTGGGTGAGCTGGGACCTGTCGCCCTGGCGCAAGGACCTCCTCGCGACCACCACCTACCTCCTGGGGCTGCGTCGCGAGCACGCCGCGCTGCGCAGCGAGACGTTCTTCCACGGCCGCCCCCGGCACTCGGCGCAGGACGCCGTCCCCGACCTCGCGTGGTTCGACGCCGCCGGCCGCCCCCTCGACCACGCGGCCTGGCACGACCCCGGCTTCCGCGTGCTGCAGATGCTGCGCACCGGGCCGCGGGCCGGCGACCGTGACGTGCTCCTGGTGCTCAACGGCGCTCTCGACGCCGTCGAGGTCACGCTCGCGGAGGTGCCGGGGCGCGCTGCCCCCGGGACGCCGTCCTGGGAGCTCGCGTGGGACTCCGACTGGGAGCACCCTGCCGAGTCCGGCGGGGACGCGACCGGTGAGGCTGCCACCGGCGGCGCCCCGGCGGCGGCCCTCCTGGAGCCGCTCAGCCTGCAGGTCTACCTCTCGCCGAGGTAGACGCGTCTCGTCGAGGTAGAGGCGTCTCGCCGAGGTGGAGGGCTGCGGGTCCCTCCCTCGACGACTGCCCTCTACCTCGCGGCCGGGCGCGGGGTCTAGTCTCTGCGCATGAGTGACAACGACGTCAGCATCCCGTCCGCGAGCAGCGCCGCCCCGTCGGGCACACCCGCCCACGGGAGCGCTCCCAGCCAGTCCGGGCCCGACCACGCCGAGGTCATCGTGGTCGGTGCCGGGCTCTCGGGCCTCGTGGCGGCCACCGAGCTCACGGCCGCAGGGCGTCGGGTGATCCTGCTCGACCAGGAACCCGCCGCGAGCCTGGGCGGCCAGGCCTTCTGGTCGTTCGGCGGCCTCTTCCTGGTCGACTCCCCCGAGCAGCGCCGCATGGGCGTCAAGGACACGCCCGAGCTCGCGCTCGACGACTGGCTCGGGTCGGCGAACTTCGCCCCCGGCGCGGCCGACGGCGACGGCCCCGACCGCTGGGGCTACGCCTGGGCGCGCGGATTCGTCGACTTCGCCGCGGGCGACATGCGTGCGTGGCTCCATGCCAAGGGAGTGCGCTGGTTCCCGCTCGTCCAGTGGGCCGAACGCGGCGGCTACCCTGCGGGCGGCCACGGCAACAGCGTGCCCCGCTTCCACGTCACCTGGGGCACAGGGCCGGGCATCCTCGAACCCTTCGTCCGCGCGGCCCTCGACGCCCGGGAGGCCGGGCTGCTCGACATCCGTTTCCGCCACCGCGTCACCGGGCTCGTCGTGACCGACGGTGCCGTCACGGGAGTCCGGGCCGAGGTCCTGGCCGACGACCCGGCCGACCGCGGCGCCCCCTCGGTGCGCGACGTCGTGGGTGAGGTCGAGCTGTCGGCGAGCGCCGTCGTCGTCTCCTCCGGGGGGATCGGCGCGAACCACGACCTGGTCCGCGCGAACTGGCCCGCGTCGGCCGGCGTGCTGCCCGCGCGCATGCTCTCGGGCGTCCCGGACTCGACCGACGGGCTGCTGCTCGGCATCACGCGCGACGCCGGCGCGGCCCTGGTCCACGAGGACCGCATGTGGCACTACCCCGAGGGCATCGCGAACCACTCACCCGTCTGGACCGACCACGGCATCCGCATCCTGCCCGGACCGTCGTCGCTGTGGGTCGACGCCCACGGCCACCGGCTGCCCTCGCCCCTGTTCCCCGGCTTCGACGCCCTGGGCTCGCTCCAGCACGTCACGGCCCGCGGCGACGACCACTCCTGGTTCGTGCTGAACAAGGCCATCATGGAGAGCGAGTTCGCGCTGTCGGGGTCCGAGCAGAACCCCGACCTGACCGGCAGGAGCGTGCGCCTGCTGGCCCAGCGCGTGCTGCCGGGGGCGGTCGGCCCCGTCGCACGGTTCGCGGCCGAGTCCCCCGAGTTCGTGTGGGGGGCGGACCCGACCGAGCTCGCGGCCGGCATGAACGCCCTGACCGACGCGACCCCCGGGTCGCAGGGCCACATCGACGCGGTCGAGCTCGAACGGCTCGTGCGGCTGCGCGACGACCAGGTCCGCTCGGGCCTCGGCAAGGACCACCAGGTCGTCGCGACGGCCATGGCCCGCAAGTTCTTCGTGGACCGCGTGATCCGGGTGTCGCCGCCGCGCCCGCTCACGACGCCCAAGGACGGCCCGATGCTCGCGGTGCGGCTCTCGGTCCTGACCCGCAAGACGCTCGGCGGTCTGCACACCGACACCGACGGTCGCGTGCTGCGCCCCGACGGCTCGGTGTTCGAGGGCCTGTACGCCGCGGGCGAGGCCGCCGGGTTCGGGGGTGGCGGCGTGCACGGACACCGGGCGCTCGAGGGGACCTTCCTCGGCGGCTGCCTGTTCTCGGGCCGGACGGTGGGCCGCGCCCTCGCCCGCAGCCTGTAGCCGCGGTCTGCGACGGCGGGCCGCTGCCCGCAGCCTGCGGCCTGCCGAGGTAGACCCGTGTGCGCGAGGTAGACCTCCCGGGGGTCTACCTCGCCCCCCCGGGGGGACCCCCGCCCCGGGAAGGGGGCCCGCACCCCACCCCCGGGGGCCTGCCGTGTTACCCGGGTGGGGGCGTGGTACCCCCCCCGGGGGTCTACCTCGCGCGCTCGGGTCTACCTCGGCCGATGATCGTGGCCCGTCACCAGTCCGCGGGCATCCGCACCGGGTCGTCGGGGCCCACGCGCGACGCCCGGAGCCCGGGCACCGCGAGCAGCGACGCGACGAGCTCCTCGCTGCCCCCGAGGTCCGTGGCCACCGTGTCGAGCTCGGTGCACACGAACCACGACCGGTCGTCCGGCCACCACAGCGTCGGTGACTGGCCGAGCGACGCGAAGGCCGCCGCCTGCGCGAGCGGACCGTGCCACAGGTGGTAGTCGCGGTGCGGCAGCGCGAGGACCGGTGCGGCGGGCCGCTCGACCTGGCGCGCCGCGCGGAGCGCGTGGGCCGTGGCCTGCGCCCGCGCCTGGGCGAGCGCGAACGAGGATCCCGGCGCGTCCCCCTCGCCCACGTCGTCGATCGCGTACGTCAGCGCGGCGAACGACGTCGAGTCCTCGGGCCGCGTCCCGTGGTCGTACAGCCACCCGTACCCGGCCCACAGGGCGAAGTGGCACTCCTGGTCGCCCGTGAACGGCGCGAGGGCGTCGAGCAGCAGGTCCATCTGCTCCAGGCCCGACGCGTCACCGTGCCCCAGCCAGAGCGAACCCATACCCTCGTCCTCGTCGGACCACGCGGGCACGTCCGGGATGCGCGCGTACGCCGCGAAGCCTGCCGGGACGCACCCTCCGACGGTCCCCGGATCGCCCAGCAGCGGCCCGATCCAGCCCCCGGCCGACGCGTCGGCGTCCCACGCGACCCCGCCGGAGGGCGAGGGAAGGTCGGGGAGGTGAGCGGCGTCGTCGGGCATGAGGCGAACGTAGCCGCGGCGAGGCCGCCCGGCCACCGGTCGCTCCCGCCGGTACGCTCCCCGCATGACCCCGCCCGACGACGCCGCTGCCCCCGGCCCCCCGGCCGCCGGGCCGGACGTGGCCCACCTCGACGTCGCCGGGTGCGAGCGCGTGCTGCGACGCAACGGCCTGCCCCTGCTGATCGAGGACCACTCGGCGCGACGCGACGTGTTCGGGCGGTCGGCGCCGTTCCTCGTCGTCGTGCTGCTGCTCGAGCTCACCGGCGCGATCGACGAGGGGTGGCCCTGGTGGGGCAACCTGCTCGCGGTCGCGGGCGGCGCGGTCCTCCTCGCCGCGGCGTACGCGGGGCTCAACGCGCTGCGCGGACGCCGCTGGTCGACCCTGCCGCAGGACGTCGGCGGGCCCGAGCTCGCGTTCTTCGTGCTCGTGCCCGCGGTCCTGCCCATGGTGTTCGGAGGCGAGTGGCGGGCCGCGCTCGTCACGGCCGGTGGGAACCTGCTGCTGCTGGGGCTCGTGTGGGTCGTGGTCGCCTACGGTCTTGGTTCGTCGCTGTGGTGGGGGCTCGCGCGCATCGCGGACGAGCTCGGGGCGTCGCTGATGCGGCTCGTGCGCCTCCTGCCGCTGCTCATGGTCTTCTCGCTCGTGCTGTTCTACAACGCCGAGGTGTGGCAGGTGTTCAGCCGCACAGGCGGGGCCGCGGGTGTGATCCTGGGCGCCTTCTTCGCCGGGCTCATCGTGCTGTTCGTGGGGCTGCGACTGCCGACCGAGGCGCGGGGAGCGCTGCGCACGGCGGCCGAGGGGGTACCGGGGGCCTCGGACCTGCCACCCCTGACCCGCAGCCAGCGGTTCAACGTGGCCGCGATGATCGGCGTCTCCCAGCTCCTGCAGGTGCTCGTCGTCAGCGCCGGCATGGGGATCTTCTTCGTCGCGCTCGGGACGCTGACCGTGACGCCCGAGGTCATGGACCTGTGGGGCATCGACGGGCAGCGTGTGCTCCTGACGTTCGACCTGTCCGGGACGACGCTCGTGGTCACGCAGGTGCTCGTGCGGGTGTCGGTGGCGATCGCCACCTTCACCGGGCTGTACTACGCGATCTCGGTGCAGGTCGACGCGGTGTACCGCGAGGAGTTCGTCGAGGGGATCGGCGAGCAGCTGCGGGAGGTGCTCGCGACGAGGGTGCGCTACGTGGGACTGCTGGCGGCCGAGCCCTCTGACGCCACCGGAGCGCCGAGGTAGACCCGTGTGCGCGAGGTAGAGCTCCGGGAGGTCTACCTCGCGCA
>NZ_JBHVOS010000028.1:0-61436 GCF_042887685.1 Oerskovia sp. NPDC057915
CGGGCAGCACCCCAGCCCGGCCCACGCACCACACGACGGCGCCCCGCCCACCCAGGCCGGGGCGCCGTCGTCGTCCCCCCGGACGGCCGCGGGGCTCAGGCCTGTCGCCCTGCCAGGGCGAGCAGCCTCGTGAGGTCGGGCGCGTCGTCGGGCACGGGGAGCGGGCCCGCGAACAGGCGGCTCGCCGCGAACATGCCCTTGCGGCGCTGGGCGTAGCCCAGGACGAACGACACGAGCCCGGGGCCGAGGTCGGCGTCGAGACCGACGCCCTGGGCCAGGTCCCACGCGTGGACCGTGAGGTCGAACGTCATCTGGTGCGCGTACTCGGTCGCCGGGGCGTCGCCGTAGGACAGGTGCACCACGCGGTCGAGGGCGCCGGGCGCCAGGAAAGCCTCGCGCGACTGGGTCGACGCGTCGATCCACGCGTCGATCGGGTCGTCGCCCAGCACGTCGCCGTCGAAGACCGTGCCGACGTCGGCCACCGTCCTGCCCGCGAGCAGCTCGGGCGCCCACAGCTGCTCCGAGACGAGATGGTTCACGAGGTCGTGGACGCTCCACTCGTCGTCCGGCGTGGGCAGGTCCCACTGGTCGTCCTGGACCCGCCGGACCAGGTGGTCGAACGCCCCGATCGCGTCGCCGTGCGCCGCCAGGAGGTGCTCGTGCGACGAGACCGCCGTGCTCACGGGTTGCTCAGGATCGCGAGGACGTTGCGCGCCGGGTCCTTGAACCAGGCGATCGCCGGGCCCTCGGGACCGCGGGCGATGCCCTTGTCGTCCTGGTCGAACCCGACGTAGCGCTCGAACTCGACGCCCTTCGCGACGAGCTCGTCGACGGCCGCCTCGACGTCGTCGACCCCGAAGTTGAGGACCGTGAACGACGCTGCGACGTGGTTCTTCCTGGGGTAGACGAACACGTGCCCGCCCGACCCGAGGCGCAGGTCCAGGCCCATGGGGGTCTGGTCGACCTCGACGCCCACGACGTCGGCGTAGAACGCCCGCGCGGCGTCCAGGTCGTTCACCGAGAAGCTGCTGAATGCGTTCGTCGTCGAGACCATCGGGTGCTCCTTGTCCACGGCAGATCCACAGGGGGCGGCGTCGTCGGCGCCTCTTCCACGATGGCACGGAACGCCGACGGTGACGAGGGGAGGCTCCCCGCTTGCGACGGACCCCACCGGCACGCGAAGGTACCCGGGTGCCTTCGACCCCGCTCGTCCGTCATGTCCTCTTCCCGGGGCGCCACCACCTCGTGACCCGTTTCCAGGTCGACTACCTGCGGGCGTTGCGTGCGGGGCTGGTGAGCGACCTCGACGGCGTCCCCGTCCGCTGCTCCCCGGACGCGGTGGTCGTGTGGGCCGTGACCTCGGCGAACCATGCGGGCACGCGCCGCAACCCGGTCCCGGGGCACCGGCGCGAGGCGCTCATCGAGCACGTGACGGCGGTCGAGCACCTGCCGAGCCTCGTGGTCCCGGTCCCGGACGTCGCCCCGCACCCGCGGTTCGCGCACCTCGTCGCGACCACGGTCGAGACGGCGACCGGCCACGCCGTGACGCTCGACCCGCGCGACACGGTCGTGGCCTGCTCGACCCCGGAGGTCATCGCGGCCTACCAGGGGCTCGGGTACCGGGTCGTGGGCGTCGAGCTCGACGCGACCGACGCCCAGGGCGAGGGCCCCGCCCGCCCGTGGGACGCCGTCGGGCGCCTTGCTGCGGGGGACCCGACGTGGACCGACGTCGCGCACCCCGTCGTGCCGGGCTTCTTCCGGCGCTACGGGCTCGAGGCGCAGATCGTCCAGGTCTTCGCCGACCCCGTCGTCTCGGGCGACGGCGACCTGACCGCGACGCGCGACTACCGGACGTACGCCGCGGCGTTCGAGGACGCGTCGCGCCGCAAGTGGGAGCAGGTGCGTCCGTACGTGCTCCCCGGGCGGATCGTCGACATCGGGTGCGCGACGGGCGGGCTCCTCGAACTGGTCGCGTCCGAGCCGCGCCTGCACGAGTCGGACCTGTTCGGCGTCGACGTCGCACGCCACCTCGTCGCCGAGGCCGAGCACAAGAAGACTCAGGGCGTGTTCGCGAACCCCAACGTGTGGTTCGTGCAGGCCAACATCCTGCGCGGCGAGGTCATGCCCGAGCGCAGCGTCGACACGACCGTCACGATCGCCCTCACGCACGAGATCTCCTCGTACGGCGACGGGGTCACCGACGTCGAGCGGTTCGCGCGCCGAACGTTCGTCCACACCCGCCCGGGCGGGGTGTGGATCAACAGCGACGTGTGCGGGCCCGCGGACGGCGACCGCCTGGTGCACCTGAACCTCCGGGACGACGACGGCGCGCGCCCCGGGGTCGTGACGGACCTCGACGAGTGGTCGCGTCCCGACGTCACCGCGCACGTCCGCGGGCTCTCGACGGCCGCGCGCATGCGCCAGTTCGCGGTCGACTTCCCGCGCCTGTCCGGTGCGGCGTTCGCGGTCGAGGAGGTCGGGTCGGGGACGTTCCGGCTCACGCTGCGCGACGCCATGGAGTTCCTCACGACCAAGGACTACGCCGACAACTGGCTGTCCGAGTGCCACGAGCGGTTCTGCGACCTGGACGGCGACGCGTGGGAGGGCCTGCTCACCGGCGCGGGCTTCGAGCTCGGCCCCGAGAGCGGGTCGTGGCGCAACGAGTGGCTCGTCGAGCACTCGTTCGACCCCGTGGCGTCGCTCACGGACGCGGTTACGGGCGACTCCGTCGAGTGGCCCGACACGCACGTGCTGACGGTTGCGCGCCGACCGGTGCTCGGGGCGTAGGGCGGTGGGACGGCGTACGTCGGGTGGAGGAGTCCCACGTTGACGGCGCTCCTCGCGATTGGATTGCTCGTCGTGAGCGCCGGCCTGGCCCTGCCGGCCCTGGTCCGTGGATATCGCGCGATCCACGGGCTCGAGGCGAGGCCCTGGGAGCATCGAGCAGGACCGTTCGGGGCGGTCGCGACGGCCTTCCTGGGCGCCTTGGTCGTCCTGCCCGCGGCGTTCGGGTCGATCGAGCTGGTCACCTCCGGATCGCTCGGCGCCCTTCGTCTTTCGCTGCTGTCCTGTGCGGGGCTCGCAGCCTTGTCGGCCGTCGTCCTGATCTTCCTTCCCGGGGTGCGGCCGGAGATTTCTCGTGCCGGGCCCGCGAGGCTCACGGCCCGGAGAGCCCGACGCTCCCTGGTGTCGCTGATCGGCGGCGCGCTGCTGTGCGGGGCGGTGATCCTGCTGGCCTAGAGGCGTCGTAGTCGGAGCCGTGATACTCCTGATCCCTTGCCCTGTCCCGCTTCGCCGTCGCTAGGAATCCTCTGCATGAGCGCTGCTCTGCCCACCCGCTGGACCGCCACGCTCGACCGCGACGCACCGCTGCCCGAGTACCCGCGCCCGCAGCTCGCCCGCGACAGCTACCTCAACCTCAACGGGGTGTGGGACCACGCGTTCACCGTGCAGGGCCTCGGTCCGGTGGGCTCGCTGGGTGGTACCCCGCCCGAGGTGTTCGACGGCGAGATCGTCGTGCCCTTCTCGCCCGAGTCGCCGCTGTCCGGGGTGGGGCGCCAGCTCCAGCCCGACGAGGCGCTCTGGTACCGCCGTGGCCTCACGCTCCCGGACGGGTTCGTGCCGGAGGGTGGGCGCGTCCTGCTGCACTTCGGCGCGGTCGACCAGTCGTGCCGCGTCCTGGTCGACGGGGTCGAGGTGGGGCGGCACACCGGCGGCTACCTGCCGTTCGCGTGCGACGTCACGGACGCGCTCGCCGGTGCGCCTGGCGAGCCGCACGAGCTCCTCGTCGAGGTCACCGACGTCAGCGACACCAGCTTCCACGCGCGCGGCAAGCAGAACCTCGCGCGGGGCGGCATCTGGTACACGGCGCAGTCGGGCATCTGGCAGACCGTGTGGGTCGAGGCCGTGCCCGCCCTGCACGTCGCCCGGCTCACGCTCGTGCCCGACCTCCCGGGCGGCCGCCTCGACGTGACCGTCCACGCGGGCGAGACGCCCGCGGGGGTGGGCGGCGGCGTCGGGCAGGACGTACCTGTGGCGCGCATCGAGGTGCACGACGGCGCCACGCTCGTCGCGCAGGTCGACGCGCCTGTGGGCGTGGTCGCCCGCGTCCCCGTGCCGGACCCGCACCCGTGGACGCCCGAGGACCCGCACCTGTACGACGTGACCGTGACCCTCGGCGACGACGAGGTGCGCAGCTACGCGGGGCTGCGGTCGTTCGGCGTCGGCCCCGACGCGCAGGGGGTCCCGCGTCTGCTGCTCAACGGCGAGCCGTACTTCCACGCCGGGGTCCTGGACCAGGGGTACTGGTCCGACGGGTTGCTCACCGCGCCGTCGGACGAGGCCATGGTCCACGACATCGCGACCATGAAGGACCTCGGCTTCACGATGCTGCGCAAGCACATCAAGATCGAGCCCCTGCGCTGGTACCACCACTGCGACCGGCTCGGGATGCTCGTGTGGCAGGACATGGTCAACGGGGGAGGGCCGTACCGGCCCGCGGTCGTCAAGGCTCCCGTGCTCGTGCCGCTGCGCCTGAGCGACCGCTTCCACGCCCTGTTCGGCCGGGGGGACGCCGAGGGACGCGAGGAGTTCCTCCGCGAGGTCGACGCGACGGTCGAGCACCTGCGCAACGCCGTGGGGCTCGCCGTATGGGTGCCGTTCAACGAGGCCTGGGGGCAGTTCGACGCGGTCAAGGTCGCGGCCCGCGTCAAGGCCCTCGATCCCACCCGGTCGGTGGACCACGCGAGCGGTTGGCACGACCAGGGCGCGGGGAACCTGCGGAGCCTGCACGTGTACTTCAAGCCCTTTCGGGTGCCGCCCCGACGCGACCGGCGGGCACTCGTGCTGTCGGAGTACGGCGGCTACAACCTGCGGGTCGAGGGGCACGTCGCCGGGGAGAAGGACTTCGGGTACGCGACGTACGCCGACAGCGAGGCGCTCGGTGCCGCGTTCGAGGCGCTGCACCGCGAGCAGGTCGTGCCCGCGATCGCCCACGGCCTGGCCGCGACGGTCTACACCCAGCTCTCGGACGTCGAGGACGAGACCAACGGGCTGCTGACGTACGACCGGGAGGTCGCGAAGCTCCCGGCCGACCTGGTGCGGGCGGTCAACGCCGAGCTGCGGCTCGGCTGACGGCGGGTCAGCCCGCCGCGTCCGGGAGGGGCTGCGGGCAGGTGCCGCCCGGCGTCGTGGCGAGCTCGAAGTGCCACATCTCGTTGGCGTACGTCTGGCACAGGCCGTACCGCGCGCCCTTGCGGATCGTCCAGTCCGCGCCGTCGGTCGGCCCGATGTCGACGGCCCGCCCCTGCACGTGCTCGGACGTCTCGGGCGTGGAGACGAACTTGCGGGCCTCGGCGAGCGAACCGTACCGGTCGACCGCGCGGTCGAGGAGGCTCTGCTGGTAGTTGGTGCTGCGCCACCCCGACGTGACCCAGAAGTCGACGCCCGCCGCCTGGGCGTCCTGCGCTGCGGCCTGGAGCGCTGCGCGCAGGTCCTCGTCGAGCCCGGCGATCGCGGGGTGCTGGTCGTCGAACGGGTCGATCGTGTCGTCCTCCTGGCGAGGGTCGTCCTCGGCGGGGAGGGCCGGCGCGGCCGCGGGCCCGGGCGCGGCATCCGGTGCCTTGGCGCCGTCCCCCGCCTCCTCGGTGCCCAGCGTGTCGGCGACGAGCGTGCGCAGGCCGCGGTCGGCGTCGGGCAGGAAGGCCCACGCGAGCGCCGCCACCACGGCGAGGACCGTGACGGCCGTCGCGAGGACGGCGGCGCGGCGCCTCCTGGCGCTCACGCGGGGAGGTCGGGGCGGGCCGTCGAGCGGCGGCGCGCTGGTGGGTACCGGGGCGAACGAGGGGGGCGGGGTACGTGTGTCCATGTCGACCACTGCACACGGTGGGATGTTGTCCAGGCGTCTTACTTTTTGCAGACGTTTTCGACATGCCCGTGTTCCTAGACTGGCGGGACAGGCCCGCCGTCGGAGGGGCCGGACCGACGAGCGGGTGGAGGATCGATGCGGGTGCTGGTCGTCGAGGACGAGCCGTTCCTGGCCGAGGCCGTGCAGACCGGGCTGCGGCGCGAGGCCGTCGCCGCCGACGTCGCGCTCGACGGCGAGCTGGCGCTCGAGAAGCTCAGCCACACCGCGTACGACGTCGTGGTGCTCGACCGAGACCTGCCCGGGGTGCACGGCGACGACGTCTGCCGGTCGATCGTGGCCCGCGGCCTGCCGACCCGTGTCCTCATGCTCACCGCGGCAGGCTCGCTCGACGACAAGACCCGAGGCTTCGGGATCGGTGCCGACGACTACCTCACCAAGCCCTTCCTGCTGCCCGAGCTGATCCTGCGCGTGCGGGCGCTGGGGCGCCGCCCGGCCCCGCTCCCACCCGTGCTGGAGGCCGCCGGGCTGCGGCTCGACCCGTTCCGCCGGGAGGTCTACCGGGACGGCGAGCACGTGCGCCTGAGCCGGAAGCAGTTCGCCGTCCTGGAGGTCCTGCTGGCGGCCGACGGAGGCGTGGTGAGCGCCGAGGACCTGCTCGAACGTGCGTGGGACGCGAACGCCGACCCGTTCACGAACGCCGTCCGGGTGACCGTCTCGACGCTCCGCAAGCGCCTGGGCGACCCCTGGGTCGTGCACACGGTGCCGGGCGTGGGCTACCGCGTCGGAGCGCCGAGCGACGAGGCACGGTGAGGCTCTTCCGCCAGACGGCCCGGCTGCGCCTGACCCTGAGCTACGTCGCGTTCCTGCTCGCCGCGGGACTCGCGATGTCCGTCATCGTGTACGCCGTCATGCGCTTCGTCCCGAACTACCCGCTCACCGCCGCGAACCCGTCGGACGCCCATCTCGCCATCGCGTCGCGGGGCCAGATCCTCGACGCGCTGGTCCAGGCCTGCGCCGGGGCGATGGGCGTGCTCGCCGTCGTCGGGACGGTCGGCGGATGGTTCGTCGCCGGGCGCGTGCTGCGCCCGCTGGTCGACCTCAACGCCGCGGCGCAGGCTGCGGCGTCGGGTGACCTGTCGCACCGCGTCGCGGCCCACGAGACGCGCCGCGGGCGGGACGAGTTCACGGACCTGGCCGACACGTTCGACACCATGCTCGAACGCCTCGAGCGCGCGTTCGCCGCGCAGAAGCGGTTCGCGGCCAACGCGTCGCACGAGCTGCGGACCCCGCTCGCGGTGACCCAGAGCATGCTCGACGTCGCTCGCGAGGAGCCCGACGCCGTCGACCTCCCGCGCCTGCTCGACCGCCTCGACGTGACCAACCGGCGCGCCACGGACCTCGTCGCGGCGCTCCTGCAGCTCGCGGCCCTCGACAGGTCGCCGATCGTCCGAGCGCCGTTCGACCTCGACGTCGTCGTCGAGGACGCCGTCGACGACGTCGCGCGCGAGGCCACCGAGCGGGGGGTGCGCGTCGAGGTGGACGTCGCGCCCGCCGTCGTGCCGGGCGACGAGATCCTCCTCGCGCGCGTGGTCGACAACCTGCTGCGCAACGCGGTCCGGCACAACCTGCCCCAGGGCGGGTGGGCTCGCATCACCCTGGTCGACGCGGGGCTCGTCGTCCTGACCGTCGAGAACAGCGGCCGTGTCCTGACCGACGACGAGCTCAGGGTCGCCCTGGAGCCGTTCGCCCGCCAGGTCGGTGCGGTCGCGAGGACCCGCGACGACGCGGTGACCGACCGCAGCAGCAACGGTCTGGGGCTCGCGATCGTCTCCCGCGTCGTGGAGCTGCACGACGGGAGCCTGAGCCTGACCCCCCGTCCTGGCGGGGGAGTGGTCGCGCGGGTCGTGATCCCGCGCGGGGCGCGGCCGGTCGCTGCGGTCCGCGCGGTCTCCTGAGGGCGCACGCGGGCGGGCACCCAGGTGCCGCCCTGCACGCCGCGGCCCGTCTTCGTACCCTGGAGGCATGCTGCTGACCCGGCAGACGCTCAGCGGGCTCGAGGACGGCACGGTGTCCCTCGCGTACCGCCGCTGGCTCGCGCCGCGCGTGCGCGCGGGCGGGCGGATGAGGACGCGGATCGGGGTCGTGGAGGTCACGTCGATCGAGCGGGTCCCGGAGGTGGCCGGCGTCCCCGTCCTGCCCGACGACGACGCGCGCGCCGCCGGTTTCCGCTCGGCCGCCGCGGCGCTCGCCTGGGTCGCCGCCAAGGGCGAGGGGGACCTGTACCGGATCGGGCTGCGGCTCGTGGGGGAGGACCCGCGCATCGCGCTGCGCGAGGAGGCCGACCTGTCCGCCGAGGAGGTCGAGGCGCTCCGGGCGAGGCTCGCCCGCATGGACCGGGCGGCGCCCGCGGCATGGACGAGGGACTACCTCGAGCTGATCGTCGCCCGCCCCGAGGTCGTGGCGCGCGAGCTCGCGACGTCGATCGGCGTCGAACGCGACTACTTCAAGATCCGGGTCCGGCGGCTCAAGGAGCTCGGTCTGACCGAGAGCCTGCCCGTGGGGTACCGCATCTCGCCGCGCGGCCGGTCGTACCTCGACGCGATGTAGCGCTCGACGCCCCTCAGCCCAGCGGTGCGATGTCCACGCCGGGCAGCCCGTCGATGCTCGTCGCGTTCTTCTTCTGCCAGTAGGCGTCGAAGTACTCCGGCTCGCGCCGCTCGTGCGCACGGTCCAGGACGTCACGGTCTGCCACGAAGTCCATGAGCGGCACCGAGAACCCGCACGAGTCCGAGACCCGGTCCACCTCGACCACGACGATGCCGCGCTGCCCCGACTCGCGCTCCTTGGTGAACAGCGGCCGCAGCGCGTCGAACTCGGGCGTGCGGGCCAGGACGTACCGGCCGTGCCCGTGGAAGCGCACGATGTTGGGCGGTCCCTCGAACGCGCAGAACATGACCACGATGCGACCGTTCTCCTGCAGGTGCGCCGCGACCTCTGCCCCCGAGCCCGTGTAGTCGAGGTACGCGACGCGGTGCGGGTCGAGCACCACGAACGTGCCGCCCATGCCCTTGGGCGAGACGTTGACGTGCCCGTCACCCGCCAGAGGGGCCGTGCCCACGAAGAACACGGGCTGGGACAGCACGAAGCGGGAGAGCCGGGGAGTGATCTCGTCGTGGACGGTCGCCATGGGCCGCAGTCTGGCACCGGGCCGCGTGCCTCGCCGAGGCGCGGTCCGTATGTGAGACGAGCGGCGCCGTCGGGCACCGGGCGCCACCGGTGCGGCTACCAGCGCTGGCGCGCCTCCTCGGCCCAGCCGACCAGCCCGTCGAGGTCCACCCACACGCCCTCGTCCGTCCGCGCGTAGCCGGACCACGTGCCGAAGCACTGGTGCGTCTCGCTGCCCACGACGAGCAGCTCGGTGCGTGCGACCCGCTCGTGGAAGGGCGTGAAGACCGCCTCGACGCCGTCCCCCGAGACGCGCCACGGGGCGAGCAGGTCGGTGCGGTCGTACGTCCAGTCGAGCTCGGCCCCGATCTTGTGGATCCGCCCGTCGACCAGGAGGGCGTTCTCCGTGGAGCCCGTGCCGTCCGTCCACCTGCCGCCGAGCTGGATGCCGCGACCGTGCCCGCTGCCCGCAGCCCAGTTCCACGTCATGGCGTACGGCCAGCGGCCGCGACCGTGGTCGAGGACCGCGAACGAGTCGTCGGCGCTGACGTCGTGCAGTGCGCCGCGCACCGTGAGCGAGCCGTGCACCGGACGGGCCACGTCCTTGACCGTGTACTGGAACAGCCGGTCGCTCCACGGGACGACGACACCCAGCGACTCGTGCCCCGCCGGGAGCGGGACGGTCAGGTCGAGGCGCACGTCGTGGGACGCCGCCCTGATGCGGGTGGTCTCGGGGCTCTGCTCGATCACGATCGCGAGCTCCCTCGCGCGCGCCTCGACGCGGCCGACGCCGCTGCGCTCGGGCAGGATCGCACCCCGTGCCAGGGGCACGACGACGTCGGTCACCGTCTCCTCGCCCGTCGCCCGGTCCAGGACGTACAGGCCGTGCACGCCCGCGTAGTCGATCGAGGACGCGACGATCCCGACCACGTGGGTCGGCGTCATCACGCCCCAGTACTCCCAGCGCTTGGTCCGACCCCACCCGCGCAGGTTCGCGCGGTGCAACGGGGTCCGCGTCCACCCGACCGCGTCCGGGTTCAGCCTGCCGTCCGGCAGGCACAGGTCGACCGGGGACGTGATCTCGCGTTCGTGCGTCGTCATGCGAGGAGGCTACTGGCCGGTGGTCGGCCGGTGACCGCGCCGTCGCGCGGACGACACCTCGATGTCCTGCGCTCGCAACACGGACGAAACGACAGTGCTCCAGGATCGACACCACGGCCCCGGCAGCGGGGCGGTGACGACCCGAGGAGAGCCCATGAGCACCCAACGCCCCTACTTCCTCGCCCCGAGCACCCCGCACCGGCGCTCCCGGTCGACCCGGGCGGCGGGAGCCCCCGGCATGCCGCGCACCGTCGAGTCCGCCGACCGCGCAGGCAAGCCCGTGCGCCGTGCCAACCCCGGCGACGAACGGACGATCGACCCCGCGGACCGCAAGCGCCGGGCGCTCGCGGCGCTCGGGGACCTGACGCGGGGGAGCGCGGGGCTCGGCGGCTGAGCCCACCCTGACCCCACCGGCGCTGACGCCGGTGGTCCCGGGGTGTCAACGGCGACACCTCTCCGCCACCTCCCAGGCCCGACGGCGGCGCTCCCGCCCCGGCGGTCAGCCCGGCTTGCGCGCGTCGACCAGGAAGCGCGTCGTCGTCGCGACGAAGGGGCCTTCGGCCTCGATCTGCTCGTGCAGCGCGGCGAGCTGCGGGCGGTACTCCTCGACGGTGAACCCGGGGACCATCCACACGACCTTCCGCAGGAAGTAGACCACCGCACCGACGTCGAAGAACTCGGTGCGCAGCTCCTCGAAGCGCAGGTCGACGACCTCGAGGCCGGCCGCCTCGGCCGCGGCACGGTCGTCGTCGGGGTGACGGCCGTTGCGGACCTCCTCGGGCTGCGGGCCGAGGAAGTGCTCGACGAGCTCGAAGACGCTGTACGGGCCGACGTGCTGAGCGAAGTACGTGCCGCCCGGGGCGAGGACGCGAGCGATCTCGGACCACCACGGCTTCACGGGGTGCCGGCTGACCACGAGGTCGAAGGCCTCGTCCGCGAACGGCAGGGGCGGTTCGTCCGTGTCGGCGACGACCGCGACGCCGAGCGGGTGCAGGAGTCTCGTGGCCTGGAGGACGTTCGGGGGCCAGCCCTCGGTCGCGACGGTCAGTCGTGGCAGACGGGGGACCGAGGCGAGGACCTCGCCGCCGCCCGTCTGGAGATCGAGGGCCGCGCTCGCGGTGGACATGCGCTCGCCCATCGAGCGGGCGTAGCCCCAGGACGGTCGTTGCTCGGTCGCGCGACCGTCGAGCCAGGAGAAGTCCCATCCGTCGACGGAGACGGACGCTGCTTCGGTGACGAGGTCGTCGAAGGATCGCTTCATGTCTTCGATCCTGACAGGTCGGGGAAGGACGCGGTCAGCCGAGTCCTGACGGTCAGTTGTCGACGAGGAGGGCGATGGTGGTGATCACCGCGCCCCAGAAGGCGATGCCTGCGCCGAGGGCGATGCCCATGCCGTGGCCGCCGGTGCTGGAGTGCCCGCGCTGCTCACCGGCACGCACGGCCCACGCGGCGCGCACGGCGAGCGATACGCCGAGCACCACGAGAACCAGCCCTACCGTAACCCATACCATGGTCCCACTCTGCACATAGGAGGTCGCTGCCCGCAATTCGAAGAACCTCCTGGTACGTGGTGTTTTATGCCACACAGGGGCGGGCCGTAGGTGGAACCCTAGGTGTCGATCCTGGGAATCCGGGCGGTGCTCACTGAGTGGGACGTCACCCCCTCTATGCATGGGACGTGCGAGTCAGTCGTCATTCGCGCACGGTCGCTGGGCGGAGGGGGCCCGTGCCCGGCCGGGTGGCGCCACGAGCCCCACGCGGCGGCGATCGGCGACGACGCGAGGGCGCCCTGCTCGGAGAGCCCGGGAGCTAGATCGGAAGGAGTGCATCCGATCGCCCGCCATCCGAACGCGGTTCGTCAACCCCCCTCGGTAGGGGGTAATGTCTTCCTCGGTGGCGCGAAGTACCCCCTGCATCGCGCCACCACCTAACGTTCACGAAGCCCCCGATCGGCCCCGGCCGACGGGGGCTTCGTCGTTCCCCGACCGGCGCGCTGCGCGACGTCCGCGCCCTCCCGACAGGCGCTGCGCCGTCAGGCCGTCCCCGCAGGTGAGGCAACGGATCCGGGCTAGTATCACCGAGGAGTCTGGAAGTAGGCCCGCTCCTTTCCCATGCCCTGGGGGCCTACTTGACCACTTCGTACAACCCGTCTCGCCGATTCGACCCCGAGCTCGCCGAGGCCCTGCTGCGCGGTGCACCACAGGCCGTCGGCCAGTTCATCCTCGACCTGTCCGACCAGAGCTGGTGGTGGTCCGACGAGCTGTACGCCATGCACGGCTTCCGGCCCGGCGAGATCATGCCCACGACCGCGCTCATGCTCGCGCACAAGCACCCCGAGGACCGCGAACGCGTCGAGGACGTCCTGCTCGCCGCCGTCACCACGGGCGAACCCTTCAGCTCCGTCCACCGCATCGTCGACGCGCACGGACGGACGCGGACGCTCGGCGTCGTCGGGCGCGGACGGATCGACCGCAGCACGGGCGAGACCACGCACGTCTCGGGCTACTTCATCGACCTCACCACGACACAGCGCGAGCTCGCCCAGCGCGAGGCCACGGCCGCGATCCGGGCGTCCTCCGTGAGCCGCTCCACGATCGAGCAGGCCAAGGGCGCCGTCATGGCGATCTACGGGCTGCCCGCCGGCGAGGCGTTCGACCTCATGTGCCACCACTCGAGCGTCAACAACGAACCCCTGCGCGACCTGTCGCGACGTCTCGTCGCAGAGCTCACCGCCGGCGGGGTCGCAGGCGCGCTGCGGCGGGCCGACCTCGACCGGTTCTTCGAGGGGAAGCGGCCGGTGCGGTGAGGTCAGGACGGTGGGCCCCGTGGGACTCGAACCCACAACCTACGGATTAAAAGTGCCTTCTGGCTGGTTCAGTGCCGTCTAGTGCCGCTCAGCCCACTCCATGTTCTTGCAGGTCAGAGGCTGTTTCTTCACGCGCCAGCGGCTCCGCCATCCAGCAAGGTCAAGTGCGGTTTACTCTCTGGCTGCTGCAATTCTGCTGCACGTGCAGCAGTCCGGGGGTCGCGGCCGAGCGCCTGGAGCCGACCGCGACGAGCTCCATGCCCGCGTGCGGGCCCGCGGGCGTTCGGTTGCCGAGGCGATCGCGGGTATCGACCGGTGGCTCTCATCGTTCGATGATGACGACGACGTCCGGGCCTTCGCGGGCTGGTCCGCGGCGTTCGGCCCGGACCTGGGTCCAGCCACGCAGCCGTGGTGACCGGGTCTCGGGCCGGCTCACCAGAAAATACGGGTATATCCGTTTTGGGCTGTGCCCGCCGGTACCGTCCTCTCCCTCCGGGATCTGCGACCCCCTGCCCCTCGAAATCACTGCAATGGCAGCGAAAACGGACCCTCATTCCATCGCGGCCTTGATGTTCTCCAGGTTGGCCTGTCGGCGAAGCGGGGAGCGATGCCAAGCCGTGCCCTGCGAGACAAGCGCCATCAGAACTCGCGGCCCTCGACCGGCCGCAAATGCAGCCCGATAGGCGGCAGGTGACGGGTCTTTTCTGGCGGCCTTACCGGCCTCCATTGCCTCTTGCGTGGCAACCTGCGCCGCCTGGGCGACGACGACCAGGAAGTCGAGTTCATCTATCTCACTCGCTGCGTACATCGACCAGCGATTCGTCTCGAGAGTGAGTCGGGCGGAGGCCGCGTGTGCTCCCTTCTCGTCAGACGCGTTCAATAGTTCGCCGGCCGTGCTCGCGACGTCCGCAAAGGCGGCCAACTGAAGTTGCCATCGAGCGAGCTCTCTGCCCTCGTCAAGTTGGACCTGCAGTTGCTGCTGGGCGAGCTTCTGTTGGCTTGCGAACTGCTCTCGGGCGACATCTTGCTGATCCTGGAACTGTTTGCGAGCTAGCTCCTGCTGTTGAGTGAACTGCTCTCGAGCAAGCCCCTGCTGACCGGCGAACTGTCTCTGACTTTCCGCCTGAGCCGCAAGGTTCTGCTTGCGTTCGTGGCGAAGCGTGACGGCAAGTACAAACCAGGCCACCAAGAAGGCGCCGATTGCACCCAGGAGCGAGCCTGCGATCTCTGGTCCCCAAGTTTGGAGTGCTGGGGTCGCAGGCGCCGTGAGCGACCAACACTCACGAACGGGTTCAGCGAATGGTGAGGCAGCTTCGACGGAGCGGCAGATTTCCACACAGGGAGGCTACCGGCAGATGCGAAATCGGGCCGAGATCCGTGCCCGCCGTGCGGAGGGCGAGCCGATCAAGGCGATCGCGCGACGCATCGGGGCTTCCCGGAACACCGTTCGGCGTGCGCTCGCGCCCGGAGCTCGCGATCACTACCACCGCTCCTCGGCCACCGAGGACGCGGAGGAGGCCGTCCGCGACGTCCTGGCGGACTGGCCCCACATGGCTGTCGTCGACATCGGCGCCCTGATCGACTGGCGCCTGTCGCGACGGACCCTGTCGAACCTGGTCGCCGCGCTGCGTCCCGAGTACGCCGAACGCACCGACACGCGGGCTCGCCCGATCTCGACGATCCGCGCCGGGCGCATCGCGGCCCGCGCGCTCACGGTAGGGACGGTGGTGCTGCAGTGACGACAACCCCTCAGGGCCTCGAGCCGCCCGACGGCATGCCGCCACGCGCCGTCGTCGTCTGGCGCGAGATCGTGTCCTCGAACGACCTCGCCGGCCGCGTCGACCGGGCCGCGCTCGAGGCGTTCTGCTCGATCGTGGCCCGGATGCGCGAGGCGCAGGAACGTGTCGAGGAGGAGGGCTTGGTCGTCTCCGACGCTCGCGGCGGCGTCGTCGCGCATCCGGCGCTCGCGATCGAGCGCGCGGCCGCCGAGCAGATTCGTGCGTGGGGCGATCGGTTCGCGCCGTTCGTGAAGCCGACTCGCCAGCGCGGGTACATGGCCGACGCGACGGCGCGCTCGATCGGGGACGCGCCGCACCTGGCCGAGGCCAAGTACGCCGGGCCGGTGGCTGCGGTCAAGACGCTCGCGTGGCTGATCGACGAGTGCCAGCGCGCCGGCATGGACGCCTTGCAGAAGGCGACCTACAACCTGATCCCGACCTACCTCAAGGCGTGTGCCGAGCGGCAGATCACCCCGGCTTCGTCCGCTGCAGAGGCCCCTGCCCCGGCAGCGAAGGGGGCGGCGACGGGTGGCAAGGTCACGAAGTTCGCAGACGCGGCCGCGGCCCGTCGGCAGAGGCAAGGCGGCACGGGATAGGCGCCTGGGCTGCACCGTTCCCCGCGTCTACACCCCGCCGCTGCACCCACTCGAGCCCCGTTCGTCGGAGACCGAGAAGTGGACGCTGGGGTACGACGTCATCGACTTCGCGAAGGACGTCCTGGGCATCTCGCTCGTGCCCTGGCAAGCCTGGCTCTTGGTCCACATGCTCGAGCTCAACGAGGACGGTGCGCTGCGCTTCCGCACGGTGGTCGTCCTGGTCGCCAGGCAGAACGGTAAGAGCACCCTCGCGCAGATCCTGACGATCTGGCTCATGTGCGTGTGGGGCTGGCCTCTGGTGCTCGGCACCGCCCAGGACCTCGACGTCGCCGAGACCCTGTGGCAAGAGGTCGTCGACATCGTCCAGGAGAACGAGGACCTGGCTGAGCTCGTCGACCGGGTAGTCAAGGTCAACGGCAAGAAGGCCCTCGAGCTCACGACCGGGCAGAAGTACAAGGTGAAGGCTGCCAACAGCAAGGCCGGCCGCGGGCTCTCCGGGAACCTCGTCCTGCTCGACGAGCTGCGCACGCACAAGAACTGGAACGCGTGGGCCGCGATCACCAAGTCCACCCTGGCCCGCGCCGAGGCGCTCATCCTCGCCCTGTCGAACGCCGGCGACCTCGAGAGCGTCGTGCTCAAGCACCTGCGGATCGTCGCGCACCGTGCGATCGGCGACCCCGACGGCATCTGGGCCGAGTCCCAGGGCAGCGACGAGGGGCCCACGCAGTTCGACATCGAGGACCTCGACCTGGACGCCCTCGCCCAGGACGAGGAAGGGCTCGAGGAGATCGAGCTTGAGGACCTGCGGGTGGACGAGTCCACGATCGCGCTCTTCGAGTGGTCGGCCGCTCCCGGGTGCAGCAAGCACGACCGCGACGCGTGGGCCCAGGCGAGCCCGTCGATGAACCGCACGGACCTGACCGAGCGCAACATCGCCGCGGCGCTGTCCGAACCGGACTACGTCTTCCGGACCGAGATCCTCTGCCAGTGGCCGGACGGAACGTCGTCGGGTCCGTTCGTCCCCGGCACCTGGGGCGCGACCCGCGTCGACCCCGTCAAGAAGGAGAACGGGACGCTGGCGTTCAAGGACGAAGACCGGATCGTCGGTCCCGTGCTCGCCGCCATCGACCAGTCGCACGACCGGTCGATGACGTACATCTCGTTCGCTGGCTACCGCAAGGACGGTCGACCGCAGGCCGAGGTCATCACGGGGCGCTACGGCACCGACTGGGTGGCCGAGTGGCTGCAGTCCCCGAAGCGCAACGCGCGCATCAAGGCGGTCACCGGGCAGTCGCGTGGTGCGCCGGTCTCGACGCTCATGAAGCAGCTCGCCGACGACCGGACGTTCCGGCTCCCGATCGTCGAGCTCGCGGGCGCCGATCTGACCACGGCCTACGCCGAGGCGTTCGACGCGGTCCGAGACTGCGCCGTGGTCCACCCGAAGCAGCCGACCTTGGACAACGCCGCCGAGACGGCCGTCGTGAAGTACCTGTCGGGCGGGACCTGGGTCATCGACCGCAAGGACTCCCCGACGGACGCGGCCCCGCTGATCTCGTGGATCGAAGCGCTGTGGCTGCTGAACAAGCACGTGCCCGACCCTCCACCGCCACCACCCGCCCCCGAGGCTGTCCGTCCCACGGACATCCCCCCGGGCGCCTACGGCGCGGACCTGACGAGCGACCTGGCCACGGCCGGGTTCTGACCCGAGAGGAGCGCGATGTCGAAGCTGGCGAGACTGTGGCGGCAAGCCAAGGCGCTCGTGACCCTGCCCCATGCCGCCCCGACGTCCGAGAAGGGGTACTCCAACACCGGCCGCAAGACCGGCGCGTGGGGAACCACCGAGGACGACGAGGAGACACCCGAGCTGCGCTGGCCGCAGAACATCGAGGTCTACGACAAGATGCGCCGCCAGGACGCCCAGGTCATGTCGGTCCTGCGAGCGGTGACGCTCCCGATCCGGCGCACCACCTGGCGTCTGGACCCGAACGGGTGCCGCGAGGAGGTCGCCGCGTTCGTCGCGGAGAACCTCGGTCTGCCCCTCATCGGGCAGGACGAGGTCCCTGCGCTGCGCACCCGTGACCGCTTCTCGTGGTCCGAGCACCTGTACCTCGCGCTGCTCATGCTCCCGTTCGGGCACTCGAGCTCGTCGGGGCCGTTTTATGTCGTTGTGGACGTCACTGTAGCGCAGAATCTGGGCGTCAACGCCAGAGCCCCGCCCCTCCTCGGAGGGGCGAGGCTCTTCGCATTCGGTTGCTGCAAATTTGCTGCACGAACCGGCGGTGCTCAGTCAAGGACCGACAAAGTTCGCAGGTCAGGACGGTGGGCCCCGTGGGACTCGAACCCACAACCTACGGATTAAAAGTCCGCAGCTCTGCCATTGAGCTAGAGGCCCAGGCACCGTGCGCGCGCCTCGGACGAGGCGCCACCAAGGCCCGCGCAGAGTCTACGCGCCGAGCCCTTGCCCACGGCGACGTGCCCACGGGGGTGTGCGGCGCCGTCGGGCCGGTCGAATCGGCGCCTCGGCCGCGAGGCGCGTCGGGAAGGTCCAGTCGGTGCCCTCGAGTGCGGCGTACTTGTCGTGAGACGACGCGATCCGCGACAACTGCTCCGCACTCAGCAGCGGCGGGCGCATCGAGCGGCAGCGGCCACGTGCGGGCGCCGCGTGCCCCCGCGGGCGCGGACCCTAACGCGATCCGCAGGCGCTTGTCGCGCCCGATCCCACTGGGTGAGAGACACGCCGTGAATCGGCTTCCGACCTTGCGATCGGGCCCGATCCTTGTTTGGTTGGAGGCAACCGAAAGGCGCACGCCGAGGGTTCGTCGCAAGACTGCCCGTGCGTCCCCAGGCAACCGAGAGGAGCTTCTATGCTCACCCTGACCGACAACGCCCGCGATGCAGTCCAGGACCTCACCACGCGGGCCGGAGTGCCCGACGGTGGCGGCCTCCGGATCGCCGAGTCGGCGCCGCAGTCCGGCGACTTCGAGCTGGCCCTCGTCCCGAGCCCGCAGCCCGACGACACGGTCGTCGAGAGCGGAGACGCACGAGTCTTCGTCGAACCGACTACGTCGATCGCGCTCGCGAACCTCACGCTGGACACCGACCCTCGTGCGACCGAGGGACCCGGGTTCGTCCTCACGCCGCAGGCCTGAGCGGCCCGGCACCACCTGCGGGGCCTGACAGCCCGCACCAGATCTCGACCGGCTGCGCGGCCCGCCCGTCCCGGGAGCCGACCCCCTCCTCCTCGGAAGGTTCCCGGCCCGGCCAGGGCTACGCACCCGATCACCCCGACGGGCCGTCCGCACGCAGCGGGCGGCCCGTCGGCGTGCGCTCCGACGACCTCGGTGGTGGCGGGGCGTTCAGCCCCGCCGCGCCACGCCCAGCGCCCACGCCACGAGCGGCACCTGGACCGGTAGGCGCCCCCAGGCGACGATCGGCTTGCGCGCCCACGACCGGGCGCCGGGGTACGAGTCGAGTGCCATCTTCACGTTCCCGGGGAAGACACCGACGAGCAGGGCGGCGCTCGCGAGGCCGCCGGCGCGCCGCGTCGCGGGGACGAGCAGCGCCGTCGCGCACGCGAGCTCGGCCACGCCGCTCCACGTGACCCAGGGACGCGGGTCCCCGAGGGCGTCGGGGATCAGGGGTTCGAAGACCTGCGGGCGTACCAGGTGCACGACGCCGGACGAGCCGAGCAGGGCCGCGAGCGAGACCGCGGAGAACGTCGGGGAGAGGGCCATGCCCCGATGCTAGGCAGGGTAGCGGTGGCTCGCCCTGGGGGCCGTCACCTGGTGGGCCACCACTCGGTGGGCCGGCCGGTTCACGCGGTCGCCGGCGACACGATCCAGTACCCGCCCAGCACCGCCGCGCCGACGGTTACGAGCAGGAACAGCCCGACCCACACGATCCCCGGGATGCCGGTGAGCCGCGCCAGCATGTCGGCGTCGGACTGGCGGGCCCTGCCGCGGCTGCGCGAGACCTGCAGCTCCAGGACGGGCCGGATCGCGCCCAGCAGCAGGAACCACGTCACGGCGTACGCGACCGCGCCCTGCACGGGCGGCGTCGCGGCCCACGACACGACGACGAGCGCCACGCCGCTCACCAGCACCGACCACAGGCCGAACCAGTTGCGGATCTGCAGGAGCATCAGGGTCAGCAGCAGCACCAGGAGCCACAGCAGCCCGACGGCGTAGCCCGCCCGCAGCAGCGCGGCCGCCCCGAGCCCCACCAGACCTGGGCCGACGTAGCCCATGAAGGCCGTCAGGACCATGCCGAAGCCGCGCGGCTTGCCGTAGGAGACCGTCAGCCCCGAGGTGTCGGAGTGGAGGCGGATGCCCGTCAGCCGCCTCCCGGTGAGCAGGGCCGCGATGGCGTGCGCGCCCTCGTGCGCGATCGTCACGACGTGCCGGGCGACCCGCCACACGGGCGTGAACACCACGACGATCAGTGCGACGAGCGACATCGACAGCACGACCGCCGAGGCCGGTGCGGGCACAGGAGTGGTGGCCGCCGACCAGATCTGACCGATGACGTCGCCCACTGAGCTCATGAAGTCCACGGGCGACATTCCACCACGGCCGCATGTGCGGGAGGTGAGAGGTCCGGGGGAGTCCTCGGGGAGGTGAGGGATCGGTGAGGGATGTGGAGACGTCGATCACCATCGATGCACGCAGGGCCCGGGCATGAGAGAGTGGGGACCGTGGCTGCGCATCTCTGCGCGCCCAGCGTCGTGGAGTTCCCTGGATTTCTTGCGGCGAACCCCGACCCTACGCCCGAGAGGCAAACCCTTGAACAACCCCATTCGTGCTGCCGTGCGCCCGAACGCCGCAGCCCCCCGTACCAACCAGTCGCAGGGACAGCAGTCCCGCGACACCAACCGCCCCGCACGCGACGACCGGGCCCGCCCGGCCCGTGAGTCCCGCGACGAGCGCGACAACCGCGACTCGCGTCCCACCAAGGTGACCCGCGACGGTCGCCCCGTCCGGGAGCGCGACTCGCGCGACCGTGACGGTCGTGGTGCAGGCCAGGGCCGCCCCGCCGGCGGCAGCCGTGAGCAGCGCGCTCCCCGTGAGCAGCGCGAGCAGCGCCCCGCCGTGGAGCGTTCGTCGGTCCCGACCGTCGTCCCCGAGGGCCTGACCTTCAACGACTTCGCGATCCCCACCACGGTGATCCGCGAGCTCTCCAGCCAGGGCATTGAGTCGCCGTTCCCCATCCAGGTCGCCTCGCTGCCGGACACGCTCAAGGGCCGCGACGTCCTGGGCCGTGGTCGCACGGGCTCGGGCAAGACCCTCGCGTTCTCGCTGCCGGTCGTCACGCGCCTGTCCCAGTCGGACACCCGCCGTGCCGCCCGTCGCCCCCGCGCGCTGGTCCTGTGCCCGACGCGTGAGCTCGCCAACCAGATCAACGCCACGATGGAGCCGCTCGCGAAGGCCCTGGGCCTGAACACGACGACCATCTTCGGTGGCGTCGCGCAGAGCCGTCAGGTCAGCGCCCTGAACGCGGGCGTCGACATCGTCATCGCGTGCCCGGGCCGCCTCGAGGACCTCCTCAACCAGCGCGTCCTGTCGCTCGACGGTATCGAGATCACGGTCCTCGACGAGGCCGACCACATGGCCGACCTGGGCTTCCTGCCCGGCGTCAAGCGCATCATGGACAAGACCCCGACGCGCGGCCAGCGCCTGCTGTTCTCCGCGACGCTCGACAACGGCGTGGACCAGCTCGTCAAGCGCTACCTGAGCAACCCGGTGAGCCACTCGGTCGACTCGGCCGAGTCGCCCGTCTCCAACATGACGCACCACATCTTCGCGGTCCGTGACGCGGACGCGAAGAAGGACGTCGTGCAGCAGCTCGCGTCGGGCACGGGCCGTCGTGTCCTGTTCACGCGCACCAAGCACCAGGCGAAGAAGCTCGCGAAGCAGCTCACCGCGCAGGGCATCCCCTCGGTCGACCTGCACGGCAACCTCGGCCAGGGTGCGCGCGAGCGCAACCTCGAGGCGTTCTCGAACGGTTCGGTCCGCGTGCTCGTCGCGACCGACATCGCGGCGCGCGGCATCCACGTCGACGAGATCGAGCTGGTCGTCCACGTCGACCCCCCGGCCGAGCACAAGGCGTACCTGCACCGTTCGGGCCGTACGGCTCGTGCCGGTTCCGAGGGCGTCGTCGTCACCGTCATGCTCCCCGAGCAGCGCAACGACGTGAAGGACCTGACCCGCAAGGCGAAGATCACGGCGCAGCCGCAGCCCGTCGCCCCCGGTGACGCGGCGATCACGGCGCTCGTCGGCGAGGTCGCCGAGTACGTGCGCCCCGCCGACATCACGCCGCCGCAGACGCAGGCCAAGCGCGGCACGCCGTCGCGCAACGGTGGGACGCGTGCGGCGCGCACGTCGGCCCCGGCCAAGTCCGCAGGCCCGACGGCGCAGCGCACCCAGGGCGGTCGCGGCCAGTCGGCCCAGGGTGGCGAGGGCGGCGCCGGTGCGCAGGCTCGTCGTCGCGGCGGCCGTGGTCGCGCGCAGCGCGGTGGCGGTTCGGCGACGGTGTACTCGTCGTCGTCGTACTGACGGCTGTGCGCTCGCCGCTCGCCGAGGGTGACGGACTCTGTCGCCGACGGTGACGTGCGCTGTCGCCGACGGTGACGGACTCGCCCGCCGAGGGTGACGGCGCCGCTCGCCGAGGGTGACGTGCGCGCCTGCCGACGGTGACGACCTGTCTCAGGACCCCGGTGGTGATCTTCGGATCACCACCGGGGTCCTTCGCGTTCGGGCTGAAGCGTGGCGTCGCCACCGTCGTAGGTCGGTCGCGTCACCGTCGGCGGTCGGGTCGGTCACCGTCGGCACTCCAGCGCGTCACCGTCGGCGGCAGAGTGCGTCACCGTCGGCACTCCAGCGCGTCACCGTCGGCGGTCGACGCCGTCGCCCTCGGCGACGGAAGCCGCCCGGGAACACCCGGACAGCCCTCACGGTTGTCGCTGTCGGAGGTGGAGCATGACCAACGAGACCCACGACACGACCGGAAGCCTGTTCTCGCAGAAGGTGTACCCGGTGGCCAAGCCCGACGCCCAGTGGCGCGAGGAGCTGGCTCCTGACGAGTACGCGGTGCTCCGTCAGGCCGGCACCGAGCGTCCCTGGACCGGTGAGCTCCTCGACGAGAAGCGCGAGGGCATCTACCGGTGTCGGGCCTGCGGGCACGATCTGTTCCGCTCGGACACGAAGTTCGACTCGCACTGCGGGTGGCCGAGCTTCTACGCGCCCAAGGAGTCGGACGCGGTCGAGCTCATCCAGGACCGCAGCCACGGCATGGTCCGCACCGAGGTGCGGTGCGCCAACTGCGGCTCGCACCTGGGACACGTGTTCGACGACGCGCCGCAGACCCCGACCGGTGACCGGTTCTGCATGAACAGCCTGAGCCTGACGTTCGAGGACGCCGGCGCCTGAGCAGCAGCAGGACACACGTCAGGGCGAGCGCGACCCTAGGGGCACGCTCGTCCTGACACCCGCGAGGTCCTGGCACCGACGAGCACGTCGACGCCGACCGCGAGCAGCACACCCAGCAGGTAGAGCAGCAGGTCCCGTGCGTTGAACGTGCTCCCGAGCACCCACGCGGCCGCCGGCACCACGTCCAGGAGGTTGGCCACGACGGACGTCGCCTGCAGGGCCTCGACGAGCCAGCACCACGCCAGCACCACGGCCCCGGCGACCCACGGTCGCACGCGGGGAGCGACGAGCACGAGCGCCACGTAGACCGCGACGGCGTACAGCAGGTCCCCGACCACGTCACCGACGGGGTCGGGGACCTGCGTCGTCACCACGAGGCCCAGGGCGACCACGACCGCGAGGACGGCCAGGACCCGGAGGCGGCTGCGTCGTCGGGCAGCGCTGTACCAGGGCGCGACGCCCGAACGCCCCTCCAGCGCGTCACCCGACGTCATGTCAGCGCGAGGCCTGCCAGCGCACGACGTCCTCCGAGTACCGGTGGAGCAGTGCGGCGAGGGCCGCGACGTCGTCGGGCGACCAGTCGCTCAGCGCCTGGGAGATCGAGTCGACGCGGCGCTCGTGCGTGGTCCGCAGCAGCGTCTCCCCGGCCTCGGTGAGCGTGATGATCTGGCCGCGGGAGTCCTCGGGGTCGACCTCGCGGTCCACCATCCCGACCGACTCGAGCCGTGCGAGCTGTCGCGAGATGGTCGCCCGCCCCACCCCGAACTGCTGCGCGAGGTCCGAGCCGCGCACACCCGGGTGGGCCCAGATGTGGGCGAGCAGCGGGTACGCGCTCGCGTCGAGGTCGGGGTGGATGCGCTTGGCCATCGCGTTCGCGGACGAGCCCGCCCGGCGCGTCAGGACGCGCAGCTCGCGTTCGAGCGCGTAGAGCGGCGAGTCGTCGGCGGCGGGTGTGGTGGGCGTTGAGGACACAGTCGGCTCCGGCTGGTCGGTCGGCGAGGGCGGGATCACACGCCCCATCATGGCGTGCGGCGGGGCCGCCGTGGAACATGCATCCACGACGGCCCCGGGTGAGGTCCAGCGAGAAGGAGGTCAGCGCGAGGCGCTGCCCCCACGGGCGGGGCCCTCGCCCGCCCCCGCGAGGACCGAGCCCTCGGCGGCGGCGAAGTCGCCCTCGTGCTCCTGCTCGATCTCGTCGGTCAGGTCGGGCAGGCCGGCCGCGAGCTCGCGCTCGAGGCGCTCGTCGAGACCGGACTTGGTGCCGAGCGGCACCTCCTTGAGGAACAGCACGCAGATCAGGCCGATGACCGCGAGGGGCACGGCGACGAGGAAGATCTCCGCGATGCCCTCGCCGTACGAGCGCTCGACGAGGTCGCGCATCGGGGCGGGGAGCGTCGAGACGTCCGGGACGGTGCCGCCTGTCCCGTCGCTCGGCACGCCCATCTTGGCGAGGCCCTCCTGGATGGAGCTCGTGACCTTGCTCGCGAGGACGGCACCCAGGACGGAGACGCCGATCGCTCCGCCGAGCGTGCGGAAGAACGCGACGGTCGAGGTGCCCGCGCCCATCTCGGAGACGTCGAGGGTGTTCTGGACCGCGAGCACGAGGTTCTGCATGAGCATGCCCATGCTCGCGCCGAGGAAGAACAGGTAGACGCTGATGAGCACGAAGCTGGTGTGGTAGTCGATCGTCGAGAGGGCGAAGAGCGACCCGACGAGCAGCACGCCACCGGTGACCATGAAGGCCTTGTAGCGTCCGGTGCGGGTGATGAGCTGCCCGATCAGGGTCGACGCGATGAACGTCCCGACGATCATCGGGATGGTCAGGAGGCCCGACTCGGTCGCCGTCTTGCCACGGGCGACCTGCATGTACTGGCTGAGGAAGACCGCGGTGCCGAACATCGCGACGCCGACGGCGACGCTCGCGAGGACCGCGAGGACGAACGTGCGGTTCTTGAAGAGGTGCAGCGGGATGATGGGCTCGACCGCGCTCTTCTCGACGAGGACGGCCGCGACCAGCGCGAGCAGCGAGCCGATCACCATGACGGCGCTCTGCCAGGAGACCCACTCGAAGTTGTTGCCCGCGAACGTGACCCACAGCAGCAGGGTCGAGACGCCGACGCTGATGAGCAGCGCGCCCCAGTAGTCGATCTTCACGACACGGCGGGGGATGGGCGGCAGGTGCAGCGTGCGCTGGAGGACGACGATCGCGGCGATCGCGAACGGCAGGCCCACGAAGAAGTTGAGGCGCCAGCTCACGGTGTCGGTCAGGACGCCGCCGAGGAGGGGGCCGCCGATCTGGCTCACGGCCATGATCGCGCCCATGAGGCCCATGTACTTGCCACGTTCGCGCGGCGAGATGATGTCGGAGATGAGGACCATGGCGAGCGCCATGAGCCCACCGGCGCCGATGCCCTGGAGGGCGCGGAACGCGATGAGGGTGCCGACGTTCTGCGACAGGCCTGCGAGGGCCGACGCGACGACCGAGACGACCAGCGCGAGCTGGATGAGGACCTTGCGGTTCGTCAGGTCGGCGAGCTTGCCCCAGATGGGCGTCGAGATGGTGGTCGTCAGCAGGGTCGCGGTGACGACCCAGGTGAACGACGACTGCGACCCGTTCAGGTCGTTGATGATCTTGGGCAGCGAGCTCGAGACCACGGAGGTCGCGAGGATCGAGACGAACATCCCGAGGAGGATGCCGGACAACGACTCCAGCACCTCCCTGCGGGTCATGGTGGTGGTAGCGCTCATAGGGGACTCACATTCAATAGGTCGTGCTTTGTCGTCGAGACGTCATAGCGGTGCCCGACGGCGTCGCGCGCGTCGGGTGGGCGGGTCGCCCGGGGCAGCGGTCTGGTGTGCGCGAGGTCCGTGCGGGGGCCGTCAGGCGCGGGAGAGCGCCTCGGTGAGGCGGCCGAGGTGGTGGATCGAGTCGCGGAGCTCCTCGGCGGTCCACCCCTCGAAGGTGCGGGCGGTGCGGCTCGCGAGCAGGGCGAAGGTCTCGTCGACCTTCTCCCGTCCCTCCGGGGTGAGGGTCACGCTTCGGGCGCGCCGGTCGTCGTCGCACGCCGTCCGCTCGACCAGCCCTGCCTCGACGAGGTGCGTGACCTGGCGGCTCGCGACCGACAGGTCGACCTTGAGGTGGTGCGCGAGCTCGGTGACCTGGAGCGGGCCGCAGTGCTGGAGGAGGCGGAGCGCCCCGATCGAGGCGCGCGGGAAGTCGAGCTCGCGTGCGAGCCGGGCCGAGACCTCGCGCTGGGCGCGGTTGAGCTCCTCGAGGGCGATCGTGAGCTCTTTGACGGGGACGTCGAGGGTCGTGTCCCGAGGAGTGCCGGCGGGCGCTGGGACGAGCGACGTGGGGTCGTCAGGGGTGTCGAGGGAAGGGGTGGGGGCGAGGGGCACGCGAGAGATCTCCTTAGTTGCTGCAAGCAACCATAAACCCAGATGGTTGCTGAAGGCAATAGTTGCACCGAGCATGTTCTTGGGACATCCGTACCGATCCTGGTCAGACGGGCACCTCGCAGGCGTCCCGCCGTCGGGTGCCCTGCGTACGATCGAGAGGTGAGCGAACAACCGGCCCCCAGTCATCGCCCCCGCCGCCCCGCGATGCTCGACCCGCGCGAGGCCGACGAGCTCCCCGGCGACCTCGACCCCGCGCTGCGCGACCAGATCGCCCACACGACCGCCGCTGCGATCGTGCACGGTGCCCGCGCCGCCGAGGACCCCGAGGTCGTCGACCGCCTCATCCGCCTCGTCGAGACCGAAGGCCTCGACGTCGTGTCCGGCCTCTGGGCCGACTCCGCCCCCGCGACCCTGCCCGGCGCGCTCTGGCGCCTGTACGTCCTGCGGGAGTGGGTGCGCCGCGACCCGCAGACCGTGACGCTGCGCTACCGCCTCGGCGTCGACGCCGCCCCCGTCCACGAGGTCGTCGCGGGCGTCGTGAGCCCGCCGGGCCCCGAGGACGTGCGAGAGCTCGCCGACGCCGTGCTCTCGGGAGTCTTCGCGGGCGACCTCGCCGTGGCCCTCGAGCGGGCCGCCGCGTTCTGCCGCATCCTCGCCACGGGCGCCGCGTTCGACGCCGACTCGCGCGAGGCCGGCGACCCCGACTCCGCGCTGCGGATGACGCGCGGCGCCTCGTCGCTGCTGCGCACGGCCGAGGAGCTCGAGCACTCCGCCGCGCTGTGGCGGGCCGACAGGCTCGACTGACGCGGCGCCGTCGGGCCGCTGCGCGCCCGGGGGCCCGCAGAGGGGGGTCCCGCGGCTCGAAGAGCCCTCTGACCAGCGGGTTCGAAGCCTCCCGGACGCGGGCGTACGATGGTTCACGACGTCGGGTCGCGGTAGCCCCGGGCTCCAACATCAGCCGCTTCGAGCGGCCTTCGCGCCGACAGGCGCTCCCGGCCCGGCGTCGCCCCCACCATGACGTGAGCGCCGTCCGGCGTGCCCTCTCGGGGGCCCTCCGGAGCTCCCGCCGGTCGCCGAACGCGATTGAACGTTCAGGCGACAGTTCGGCTACATTTGACGAGCGTTAGAGATGCGTTAACGCGCCCTCTGGCGCGACTCACCACAGCGTCACCTTCCAACAGAACACCTGTGACATCCGGGTGACGATCGCTCCGTGCGGTCGTCATCTGCCTGTGAAAACCCACCAGCGTCCAGCCCTTTCGGAGCCTCCCGTGCGCTTGCGCCTCACCCCGCGCGATACCTCGTTCTTCGACCTCCTCGCCGACTCCGCTCAGCACCTGGTCACCGGGGCGAACCTCCTGGCCGAGCTGCTCGGCGCAGACCGCCCGACCCGCAAGGAGCTCGCCAAGAAGCTCGCGGAGACCGAGCACCTGGCCGACGACGCGACGCACACGATCATGCGACGCCTCAACCAGACCTTCGTCACGCCGTTCGACCGCGACGACATCTACGGGCTGGCCTCCGCGCTCGACGACTGCATGGACTACATGGAAGAGGCCGCGGACCTCATCGTCCTCTACAAGATCGAGGAGCTGCCCGCCCGTGTCGGCGAACAGGTCCAGGTCCTGCAGCGCGCCGCAGAGCTGACCGCCGAGGCCATGCCGCGCCTGCGCTCGCTCAACGACCTCGCCGAGTACTGGGTCGAGGTCAACCGCCTCGAGAACCAGGCCGACAAGATCCACCGCAAGCTCCTCGCCGAGCTCTTCGACAACGTCTCCGACCCGATCCTCCTCATCAAGCTCAAGGAGGTCATCGAGATCCTCGAGCAGGCCGCCGACGCGTTCGAGAAGGTCGCGAACATGGTCGAGACCATCGCGCTCAAGGAGTCCTGAGCCCCGTGGAATTCGCTCTGGTCGTCCTCGTCGTCGCGCTCGCGCTGAGCTTCGACTACACGAACGGATTCCACGACGCGGCCAACGCGATCGCGACGTCCGTCTCGACGAGGGCCCTCACTCCGCGCGCCGCGCTCATCATGGCCGCGGTCATGAACTTCGCCGGCGCGCTCCTCGGGACCGAGGTCGCCGAGACCATCGCGACCTCGATCGTCGACCTCAACGGGGTGAATCCGCACCAGGCGCTGATCGTGGTGCTGTGCGCGCTCGTCGGGGCGATCGTGTGGAACCTCATCACGTGGTGGTTCGGGCTGCCGTCCTCCTCGACGCACGCGCTCATCGGCGGCCTCGTGGGCGCCGGCCTCGCGGGCGGGCTCATGATCTACGGCCAGGCCATCGTCGACAAGGTCGTCCTGCCGATGGTCTTCTCGCCGCTCGTGGGCTTCGGCCTCGCGTTCATCGCGATGGTCGGCCTGCTGTGGGCCTTCCGACGCGCTGCGCCCTCCAAGACCACGCGCCGTTTCCGCCTCGCGCAGACCGTGTCCGCGGCTGCCATGGCGCTGGGCCACGGTCTCCAGGACGCGCAGAAGACCATGGGCGTCATCTTCATGGCGCTCCTGACGGTCGGCTGGGCCAGCCCCGAGGAGGGCATCCCGCTGTGGGTCAAGCTCGCCGCCGCGGCCGCGATCTCGGCAGGGACCTACTCGGGCGGCTGGCGCATCATGCGGACCCTCGGACGCAAGATCATCGAGCTCGACCCGGCGCGCGGCTTCGTCGCCGAGTCCGTCTCCGCGATCGTGCTCTACGTCAACGCGTTCGCGCTGCACGCACCGGTCTCCACGACCCACACCATCACCTCGGCGATCATGGGCGTCGGCGCGACCAAGCGTCTGTCCGCCGTGCGCTGGGGCGTCGCCAAGAACATCGGCATCGCGTGGGTCCTGACGATCCCCGCCGCTGCGCTCGTGGCCGCGATCATGTACTGGATCCTGTCGCCGATCCTGCTCTGACCTGACCGGCCGAGGAAGCCGGCCGAGGAAACCGGCCGAGGAAGCCGGCCGGGCTGAGCGGCCTCGGACCAGACCGGTCGGGACCAGCATGTGGACACACTGTTGACCTCGTCGGACCGTGGGCAATACGTTGCGTGCCGTCGCGCGCGACCGCCGCGGCACGCGTCGTCATCCAGGGGGAACTCATGCGTCACGTCGTCACGTCGCTCTCGGCGATCACCATCGCCACCGCTCTCATGATCTCCGGGGCCGCCCCGGCCTCGGCAGGATCGGCGGAGAGCGCGGTGAGCGCGCTGTCCGCGAACGGCAAGTCGTACTCGGCGAGCGCTGCGGTGTACACCAAGACCGGCAGCGCCTGGGCCTACTCGCGCCTCGACTCGAAGTCGGGGAACGTGGCGAGCGGATGGATGGGGGCCAACGGGCGCCTCTTCACCTCGGGCGGGACCCTGGTCAAGGAGGGTGGCTTCACCTACAACTCCGGGGCTGCCTCCGGTATCTCGATCCCCTCCGGGACGTACTACAAGTCCGGCACCTACCACAGCTACGGCGTCGTCCGGGTCTGGAACGGCTCGTCGTACAACTCGCACTACACGTTCAAGTCGCCCAACCAGAACGCCTGACGTGCCGATCCGCGTCGCGCGACGGCGACGACCGATCCTGGTCGTCGCCGTCGCGGCACTTCTCGCGACCGGCTGTCAGGCCGACCCGTCCTCCGTCTCCCAGCAGGCGCCGCTCGATCTCGCGACGAACGCCGCCGGTCTGACGTACGGCTCCGCGATGGGGGCCTCCGGGCGGGACGAGGAACCTGATCTCATCCGGGTCGAGGCCACCAACGGCGAAGAGGGGTACGTCCTCAAGGAGGACCTGTACGGCGGGGACGCCGAGCCGACGACGCCGGAGGAGGCCGTCGCCTACCAGGTGGCCCGCGAGACGGCCGCGGTCACCGCCGCGTACGCCGTCCTCGACGAGAGGCTCGGCACGTCGACCGACGTGTCGGTGCTCGACACGGCGAGCGTCGACGCCCTCCTCATGGACGTGCGGACGGCGCTGGCCGGTGGAACGTTGGCCACGGCCGGTGCCGACCTCCTCGACAGCCTGCTCACCGCCGGGAACGGGGGCGAGGTCTCTCGTCCCACGGGACTGGACGTGCCGCCGCTGCTCACCGAGGTCGTCACGGCGGCGGACCGGGCCACGGTGCGGGTCGTGCCGGTCTACGAGAGCGACGGTGTGACGCTCGTCGGCGAGTTCGAGATCGGTTGACGCACCGACGATGATCACCCGTCCTGTCCCGCTCCGTTCCCGCCTCCTCGTCGGCCTCGTGCTCGCCGGCGCGCTTCCGCTGGCCGCGTGCCAGGAGGCGGGCGTGGCCAGCGGGGCCGACGGCAGTCCCCTCGAGGAGTACCGGGCGCTCGCCCTGGGGACCAGGCAGGAGCAGGAAGAGCTCAGCGCTGCGCAGGCCACGGCGTACGAGGACGTCGTCGCCCGCTGCATGACCGACGCCGGTTTCGACTACTCCCGGCAGGACCGATCGCCCGTGCCGGAGACCGAGGCTGAGGACGAGACGGTCGAGAGGCCGGGGACGCGGGAGTACCGTGCGCGGCACGGCTACGGGATCACCGGGGCGGTCCTCGGGTCGCCCACCGAGGAGCCCCCGTCCGACGACACCGCCGGCGAGGACGTCGGCGAGTACCCGTCCGGGCTGAGCGAAGAGGGCCGTCGAGCGTACGACCTGCAGCTCTACGGCGAGAGCGTGGCCGACGACAGCGGGACGTTCCAGAACGTCGGCGGATGTCACAACGAGGCCTGGGACTCGGTCTACGGCGCTGCCGTCCGGCCGGGTGAGGAGTGGGACCAGCTCCTCGCCGACATGGAAGCCGTCCATGATCAGGCCATGACCTCGCAGGACGCGGTCGCCGTCGCGGACGACTGGTCACGGTGCATGGCCGAGTACGACTTCGCGGGACTGGCGGACCCGACGACGGCTGAGCAGGCGGTCCGTGCTCTCGTGGAGGACGCCGTCGTCCCGGACGAGACCGGGCTCATGATCGCGGACACGGTGCGGCTGGGCGAGGTCGAGCAGATCGAGGTTCGACTCGCCCTGCTCGACCTCGACTGCCAGGAGAAGGTCGAGTTCGTCGAGCGTCGTGAGGCCGTGCTCTGGTCGTACGAGAGGGACTTCGTCGACGACCGGCAGAAGGAGCTCGAGGCCTGGGCGCTCGCCGAGGCGGAGCGGCGGGGCTGAGAGGGCCGTCTGCCGGCCGACTCCGGGTGCGGTGCAGACTTCAGTGCAGCGGCGGCGCGACCTTCTCCGCCGCGAGCACCCTCGGCCCCCGGGACGTGTCCGCGACGTGCGCCACGAGCATCTCGCCCGGCTCCAGGAACGGGTCCCGGTTCGGCAGGGCGTTCGCGACGGGCCGTCGCGAGTGCTGCCCCAGGACGTCGAGGACGGTGGGCAGGACGGGCCGGTGCGTGCACAGGACGGTCGACCGATCGGACTCCAGGAGCTCGCGCACCGTGCGCGCGACGCGTGACGGAGATCGTTCGTGCTGGGCCTCGGACAGGTGGTCGATCGAGATCCGGTCCAGGCGGGCGGCCTCCGCGTACGGCGAGATGGTCTGCTCGCACCGGTTCCACCGGCTCGTGACGACCGCGTTGACCCCGTACGCCGCGAGCACAGGCACCAGCGCGACCGACTGCGCGTGACCCGCGGGCGTCAGGGGTCGGCCCTCCTCCGCGCCGTGCCACGCCGCGCGGGTCACGGCCTTGCCGTGGCGGGCGATCACGACCACGCGGGTCGCGAGGCGGTCCTGCGCGAACTCCTCGGCAAGCGCCGCGAGGGGCCCGCGGTCCGCCTTGCGGGTCACGCGCCGGGCCGCCTCCTCGACGCCGAGCCACACGGCGTCGTCGATCTCGTCGACCGACACCGGGGGCACGGGCGCGCGAGCGGCCAACGGTCCCGCATCGCGGACCCGCTTCGCCTGCCGCGCGGCCCAGTAGTGCACGCGCTTCACGCGCCCCTCGGGCGTGAGGTACTGCAGCCCCGGCAGCGGCACCCCGAGGACCACGGGCCTGCCCGTCTCCTCGGCGACCTCGCGCACCGCAGCCGTCTGGAACGCTTCGCCCGGGTCGAGCTTGCCCTTGGGCCAGGACCAGTCGTCGTAGCGCGGACGGTGCACGAGCTTGACCTGGAGCTCGCCGTCGCGCACGCGCCACACGAGCCCGCCCGCGGACTCGATCACGGGGGCGTGGGGGACGTGCGTGGGGCCGAGAGTGTCCACGAGCGGGGCGAACGAGGACGAGCTCATCGACCCATGCCCAGCCGCCGGCGTTGTCGGGTGATGAGGGTCGACTGGATGTCCATGAGGGGACCGTCGGGGCCGGTCGCGTGCCGTTCCCAGGACCCGTCGCTCTGGAGGTGCCACGAGGCAGTGCCGTCGTCCATCGAGACGTCGATGAGGTCGATCAGGTCCGAGACCTGCTGGGTGTCCACGAGCCGCACCAGGGTCTCGACGCGGCGGTCGAGGTTGCGGTGCATGAGGTCGGCGGACCCGATGAAGACCTCGGGCCCGGACTCGGGGCCGTCGGCGATCGCGGGGCCGCCCGAGTTGGCGAACGCGAAGATGCGAGAGTGCTCCAGGAACCGGCCCAGGATGGACCGCACCCGGATGTTCTCGCTGAGCCCCGGCACGCCGGGACGGATCGCGCAGATCCCGCGGACCACGAGGTCGACCTTCACCCCGGCCTGCGAGGCCCGGTACAGGGCGTCGATGATGGTTTCGTCGACGACCGAGTTGACCTTGAACTTGACCCAGGCCTCACGGCCCTCGCGGGCGGCGACCGCCTCGCGCTCGATCCGCTCGACGAGCCCCGAGCGCACCGAGCGGGGCGCGACGAGGAGCCGGTGGAACCGGGACTGGGGTGCGTAGCCGGACAGCTGGTTGAACAGCCGGGTGAGGTCCTGGCCGACCTCGGGGTCTGCGGTGAGCAGCCCGAGGTCCGTGTACAGGCGTGCGGTCTTGGGGTTGTAGTTGCCCGTGCCGACGTGGCAGTAGCGCACGAGGCCCTCGGGCTCCTGGCGGACCACGAGCGAGAGCTTGCAGTGGGTCTTGAGCCCCACGATCCCGTACACCACGTGCACGCCCGCCTGCTCGAGCTTGCGGGCCCAGGAGATGTTGGCCTGCTCGTCGAAGCGGGCCTTGATCTCGACGAGCGCGAGGACCTGCTTGCCGGCCTCGGCCGCGTCGATCAGGGCGTCGACGATGGGGGAGTCGCCCGAGGTCCGGTACAGCGTCTGCTTGATCGCGAGCACGTTCGGGTCGGCCGCGGCCTGCTGCAGGAACGTCTGGACCGAGGTCGAGAACGAGTCGTACGGGTGGTGCAGGAGGATGTCGCGGTCGCGGATCGCGGCGAACACGTCGGTCGGGCTCGCGCTCTCGACCTCGGCGAGGAAGCGGTGCGTCGTGGGCACGAAGCGCGGGTAGTGCAGGTCCGCGCGGTCGAGGTCCGCGATGAGGTTGAGGCCTGTGAGGTCGAGCGGTGCGGTCAGCTTGAAGACCTCGTCGTCGGCCACGTCGAGCTCTCGCACGAGGAGCTGGCGGATGCGGGGGCTGATCCCGTCGGCGATCTCGAGGCGCACGGGCGGGCCGAACCGGCGGCGCAGCAGCTCCTTCTCCATGGCCTGGAGCAGGTTCTCGGCGTCGTCCTCCTCGACCTCGACGTCCTCGTTGCGTGTCACGCGGAACGTGTGGTGCTCGCGCACCTCCATGCCGGGGAACAGGTGGTCGAGGTGCTGGGAGATGACGTCCTCGAGCGGCACGAACGACGTGGGGCCCTTGTCCGGGTCCGCAGCCTGCGAGGAGGGCGCAGAGGGACGCCCGCGCGAGTCGACCGCGATGAAGCGGGGCAGCAGCGGCGGCACCTTGACGCGCGCGAAGTGCTCCTTGCCGGTCGTCGGGTTGACCACGACGACCGCGAGGTTGAGCGAGAGCCCCGAGATGTACGGGAAGGGGTGAGCGGGGTCGACCGCGAGCGGCGTGAGCACGGGGAAGATCTGCTTGCGGAAGAACTTGTGCAGGCGCTCCTGCTCGCGCGTGTCGAGGTCCTCCCAGCGCAGCAGGGAGATGCCCTCGGTCGCGAGCGCGGGCTGCACCTGGTCGGAGAACACCGCGGCGTGGCGGGCCATGAGCTCGTGCGCGCGCTCGCTGATGGCGTCGAGCACCTGGCGTGGCGTCAGCCCGGACGCGGCCGTGACGGCGAGGCCCGTCGCGATGCGTCGCTTGAGACCTGCGACGCGGACCATGAAGAACTCGTCGAGGTTCGACGCGAAGATCGCGAGGTAGCGCACACGCTCCAGCAGGGGCTGCGTCTCGTCCTCGGCGAGCTCGAGCACGCGCTGGTTGAACGAGAGCCAGCTCAGCTCGCGGTCGGCGAAGCGGTCGGCGGGCAGGGGCTCGGCGTCGAGCACCTCCACGTCGATCGTGCCGGTGACCGGTTCCTCCTCGGCGATGTGCTCGGCGATGTGCGCCGCGAGCTCGGGGTCGAGGACGGCTCGCGGGCTGGACGCGCGCACGGCCTCCGGCTGCTGGTCCGGGCGCGCGGGGGTCCGGACGCCGGGACGGACGGTGGAGTCGGTCATGACTTCATGGTGGCATCACTCGGTGAACTTTGGGTGACGGGGTTCACCACCGGCGGCCCGTACTGGACGTCGACCGTGTCCTTGCCGAAGCCGGCCCCGAGGTAGGTCCGGGTCGCGGCGGCGTTGTCGCCGTCGACGTAGAGGACCGCGCGGTCGAGCCCGCGTGCGGCGAGGTGCGCGAGCCCGACGGCGGTCAGCACCTTCCCGAGCCCCTGGCCCTGGGCGTCGGGGTCGACGCCCACCACGTAGATCTCGCCCTCACGACGCGCCCCGGTCTGGTCGGTGGGCACCTTGGTCCACAGGGAGCCGGCGAGCGTGCCGTCCTCGCGCTCGAGGAGGAAGAAGCCCTCGGGGTCGAACCAGTCCTCGGCGACGCGGGCGTCGAGGTCGGCCTGGCCCAGGCGGCCCTGCTCGGGGTGGTGCGCGAAGGCGCGCGCGTTGACGCGGAGCCACGCGGCGTCGTCGGGCCCGGGGCGGAACGTGCGCAGGCTCAGGCCCGCGGGGACCTCGGGGCGCTCCCACGTACCGGACCGCAGGTCGAGGCCCATCTTCCACAGCTCGCGCACGACGACGAGCCCCGCGTCGGCCGCGAACGCCCGCGCCGCGGGGAGGTCGCCGTGCGCCCACACGTGCAGGACGCCGCCGTGCTGGCCGGGCTCGCCCGAGCGTGCGGGCAGGGTCGCGTCGCGCTGCGCGGTGCGCAGCAGCATGCGGCCGGTCCGACGGCGCCGTGCGGCCGGGTGCACCACGAGCTCGGCGCTCGCGACGTCGCCGCCGCGGTCGACCTGGGCGTACCCGGTGACCGTTCCCTCGTCGTCGTACGCGACGACGTGCGTGAGGTCCTCGTCGTCGACGCCCAGGCGCAGGAGGGGCTGCTCGGAGAGGGGGGCGACGCCGTCGGACTCCTGGGCGGCCGCGGCCAGGGCGCGGACCTCGTCCGCGGTGGCCGGGTCGAGCGGGCCGATCTCGAGGGGGGAGCGCATGGCCCCATCCCATCACGTCCGGTGCGTCGTCACCGAGCCGTCACCGAGTCGTCGGCGGGTCGTCGGGGGGGGGGGGCGTCGGCGGGTCGGCCCGCGCGGCCGGACGCCTCAGGGCTTCGCCAGGTGCTCCGACAGGAACTCCAGCCCGTACGGCAGGCCCGCATGGACCATGGCCCACGTGTGGCCCTGGCCCCGCTCCTCGCGCAGCTCGACGGTCTGGCCGCGCTCGACGAGGGCCGCGGCGAGCCGGCGGTTGGCCTCGCGGTCGCCGCGCGGGGACTCGGTGCCGCCGTCGAGGAACACGGCGACGGGCTGGGGAAAGTCCATGGTCGGGACGTAGCGGCTGGGGGAGTTGGCGTCGAACTCCTCCTTCGTCGCGAGCATCCGGCGCCCGCCGTCCCCCGGGTCGCCGTACGGTTCGAGCGCCATGATCGCGCCGAACGTGTCGAGGTGGCGCAGCCCCAGGTTGAGCGCGCAGAAGCCGCCCGAGGACATCCCGCCGATCGCGCGGTGCTCACGGTCGGGCACGGTCGGGAAGCTCTTGTCGACCCACGGGATCACGACGTCCGTCACGTACGTCTCGACCTGGGCGCCGCCCGTGGTCGAGTCGAGGCACTCGGTGTCGCGCGCCGACGGTCCCTTCCCGTTGACGTCGACCGCGACGAGGATCATGGGCTGGACCAGCCCGGCCGCCAGCAGCGTGTCCATGACGTTCGCGCTGTCGGCCGCGGCGAACCAGTCGCTCGGCTGGCCCGGGCTGCCGTGGAAGAGATAGACGACGGGGTAGCGCGTGGGCGCCGCGGGGTCGAAGCCCGGGGGCGTGTAGACCCATGTCGTGCCGTCGGCCATCCGCAGGTCGGGGGCCGTGACGGGGGTCGCGGTCACCGACCCGGTCGCCGAGGACCCGTCGCGCTGCGACGGCTTGTCGCGGTGGCTGGGCGGCGGGTCGGCGAGCCCCCACCCGGCCATCGTGGTGCGGAAGGCCGCGACGTTGGGCACGTAGCCGGCGTACGCGTTGACCGCGGCCGTGACGGAGAGGATCACGAGGAGCCCCGACGCGACGGTCCCGACCCACGCACGCCAGGCGCCGTGTCGTCGGCCCGTGCCGGCTGTGCCGTCTGTGCCGTCACCGGCCCGGCGGGCCGCAGCGCGCCGCCGCCGGTCCCACGCGACGAGGACCGCGACGAGGACCGCCGCCGCCGCGAGCAGGGCGACCGTCCACCACGACGACACCCAGTCGCTGCGCCCGGCGAGCTCGCGCAGCACGGCGGGCGGCAGTGTCGTGGCGGTCTCGGGCTCGGGGAGCGGCGTGGCGGCGGTCAGCAGCGAGGCGCCCGGCAGGGCAGCGCCGGGGAGGACGTCGAACGGGGTCACCCTTCCAGGGTGCCCGCCGCGCACAGGATCCACCGGGCGAACACCCGGGCGGCCACCAAGGTCCACGGGACGTTCACGGGGTTTCCCCACCGTGCCCGCGCCGCTGTGCGGCGCGTCACGGGCGGTCCCGGATGAGTCCCGGCGCGCGTGGGGTTGGTACGGGAGTGAGCACCTCGTCCGTCCCCGCCCCGCCTCTCGACGTCGACGTCCTCGTGGTGGGCGCAGGACAGGCCGGGCTCTCGGCCGCGTTCCACCTGCGACGCCGGAGCCTCGTCCCGCTCGGGCGTGACGGCCTCCCGTCGAGCCTGCCCGACGGCGGCGCTCCCTCGGGTGCCCCGCGCACCTTCGTGGTGCTCGACGCCGCGCCCGCCCCGGGAGGCGCGTGGCAGTTCCGCTGGCCGTCGCTCACCATGGCGCAGACGCACGCGGTGCACGACCTGCCCGGGCTGGCCCTCGACGCGGGCGACCCGCAGGAGAGCGCGAGCACCGCCGTCGGGCGGTACTTCGGGGCGTACGAGCAGGTCAACGACCTGCGGGTGCTGCGGCCCGTCGCGGTGCGCGGGGTGCGCGACGACCCGGGCTCCGGCGCGCTCCTCGTCGAGGCCGTCACGCCCGACGGGCCGGTGACCTGGCGCGCGCGGACTCTCGTCAACGCGACCGGCACGTGGACGAAGCCGTTCTGGCCCTGGTACCCGGGCCGCGAGACGTTCTCCGGAGAGCAGCTCCACACGCACGACTTCGGCGCCGCCGAGGACTTCGCGGGCCAGCGTGTCGTCGTCGTGGGAGGCGGTGCGTCCGCGACGCAGCTCCTGCTCCAGATCGCGCCGCACGCCGCCTTGACCACGTGGGTCACGCGCCGCGAACCCGTGTGGGTCGGCGGTCCGTTCGACGAGAGCCGGGGGCGCGACGCCGTGGCCCTCGTCGACGAGCGCACGCGCGCGGGCCTGACCCCGGAGAGCGTCGTGTCGGTCACCGGTCTGCCGCTCACGCCCGCGTACGAGGCGGGCATCGCGTCCGGCGTGCTGCGCCGCCTGCCGATGTTCTCGCGCGTCGTGCCCGACGGCGTCGCGTGGGACCCCGGCGTCCGTCCCGACGGCGTGACCCACCAGGGCGCCGACGTGATCCTCTGGGCCACGGGCTTCCGGGCCGCGCTCGACCACCTCGGACCGCTCGGCCTGCGGGGGCCCGGCGGCGGGATCGTCATGGACGGGCCGACCGTGGTCGAGGACCCGCGGATCCAGCTCGTCGGGTACGGGCCGAGCGCGTCGACGATCGGGGCGAACCGGGCCGGGCGGGAGGCGGTGCGCGCGGTGCTGCGGGTGCTCGACGCCCACGTGCCCCGACCAGCGAGGGCTCCAGGTCACGCTCGCCCTGACAGCTCGGTGATGGTGCCCGCCGCTAGGCTGCCGAGGTGACCCCCACCCTGCCCGAGCCGGCCGACGGCATCGTCGACCCGCCCGTCGACCGCGTCCAGCGACGGACCGTCTCTGTCCTCGCCGCGAGCCAGGTCTTCGGCGGGATCGGGGTCGCGACCGGGATCTCGGTCAGCTCCCTCATCGCGTCCGAGCTCTCGGGCTCCGACGCCATCGCCGGTCTCGCCCAGACGACCGCCGTCGTGGGCGCCGCGATCGTCGCCCTGCCGCTGTCGCGCCTCGCCGAACGCCACGGTCGGCGCCGGTCCCTGGCCACCGGGTACGTCGTCGCCTTCCTCGGGGCGCTCCTCGCAGCGACCGCGACGCTGCTCCAGACCTGGCCCCTGCTGCTCGCGGGGATGCTCCTCTTCGGGGCGGGCTCCGCGACCGGCCTCGCCTCGCGCTTCACCGCGACCGACCTCGCCCGCCCCGAACGCCGTGCCACCGACCTGTCGGTCGTCATCTGGGCGACGACCATCGGGTCGGTCCTCGGGCCGAACCTCGCCGGGGCGACCGAGAAGCTCGGCCTCCTGCCCGGCCCGGCCGGGGAGCACGGTGCCCACGGCACGTCCGCCGCACCGCTGCTCGTCGCCTCCCTCGCGTTCGCCGCGGCCGCAGCCTCCGTCTGGCTGCTCCTGCGCCCCGACCCGCTCCACGTGGCCGCGGCCCGTGCGGTGGCCGGGACGACGGCGGCCGGCGCAGCTCCTGACCAGCCCGGGACGAACCGGGCCGGCGCCCGCGCACCCGAGGACGTGGCGCCGTCGGGCCTCGTGGACGCCCCGAGCACCACCCCCACCCCAGCGCCACCGCGCCCCGGCTTCCGTGCCGGGCTCGCCGCCGGGTGGGCCGTCATCCGCGCCTCCGCGACCGCGCAGCTCGCGCTCGCGGCGATCGTCGTGAGTCACCTCGTGATGGTCGGGCTCATGTCCATGACGCCCGTGCACATGGGGCACGGCGGCGCGAGCCTGCAGATCATCGGGATCGTCATCAGCGCGCACATCGCAGGCATGTACGTGCTGAGCCCCGTGATCGGATGGGCCGCGGACAAGGTCGGGCACGCGCGCGTGCTCGTGGTGGGCGGCGCGATCCTGCTCGCGTCGGCCGTGATCGTCGCCGGGGCCCCGAGCGACGACTCGGCACGACTGACCGTCGGGCTCGTGCTGCTCGGCGTGGGCTGGTCGTGCGGGCTCGTGGCCGGGTCCGCGCTGCTCATCGACGCGACGCCCGCGACCGACCGGACCCAGGTCCAGGGGCTCTCCGACTTTGCGATGAACCTCGGCGGGGCGGTCGGCGGGGTGCTCGCCGGGATCGTCATCGCGGTCTCGTCCTACGCTGCGCTGTCCTGGGGTGCCGCGGTTCTGCTCGTCGCCTACCTCGTGCTGGTCGCGGGCAGGCTCCTGCGCAAGGATGGGCCGCGATCCCCTGGACTCCGGCCGACCCGATCATGAAGAAGGCACCCACCCCGTGACAGCATCCGCCCTGCCCGAGACCCGCACCGCGCTCGACGTCCTGACGACCGTCTTCGGGTACGACCACTTCCGGGGCGACCAGGCCGAGATCATCGATACGGTCGTCCGCGGGCAGGACGCGCTCGTCCTCATGCCCACGGGCGGCGGCAAGTCGCTGTGCTACCAGATCCCCGCGCTCCTGCGGCCCGGGACGGGCGTGGTCATCTCGCCCCTGATCGCTCTCATGCAGGACCAGGTCGACGCACTGTCCGCCCTCGGGGCACGCGCCGGGTTCCTCAACTCGACCCAGTCGGTGCCCGAGCGGCGCGCGGTCGAGGACGCGTTCCTCGCCGGAGAGCTCGACCTGCTGTACCTGGCCCCCGAGCGTCTCGGCGTGCCCGAGACCGTGCGCCTCCTGCAGTCGGGGAAGGTGTCCCTGTTCGCGATCGACGAGGCCCACTGCGTCTCGGCCTGGGGCCACGACTTCCGGCCCGACTACCTGCGGCTGACCGTGCTCGCCGAGACGTGGCCCGACGTCCCGAGGATCGCGCTCACCGCGACCGCGACGCAGCAGACGGCCGACGAGATCGTCCGGCGCCTCGAGCTGCACGACGCCCGCACCTTCGTCTCGAGCTTCGACCGCCCCAACATCACCTACCGCATCGCGGCCAAGGACTCCCCGCGCACCCAGCTCGTCGACCTGATCCGGGCCGAGCACGCCGGGGACGCGGGCATCGTCTACTGCCTCTCGCGCGCCTCGGTCGAGACGACCGCCGAGCACCTGAACGCGCACGGGATCCCGGCGCTGGCCTACCACGCGGGCATGGCGGCCGGTGCGCGCGCGGCGAACCAGTCGCGGTTCCTGCGCGAGGACGGCATCGTCATGGTCGCGACCATCGCGTTCGGCATGGGCATCGACAAGCCCGACGTCCGGTTCGTCGCGCACCTCGACCTGCCCAAGTCGGTCGAGGGCTACTACCAGGAGACGGGCCGCGCCGGACGAGACGGCCTGCCGTCGACCGCATGGCTCGCGTACGGGCTCCAGGACGTCGTCCAGCAACGCCGCATGATCGACACGTCCGAGGGCGACGCGGCGCACAAGCGGCGCATGGGCGCGAACCTCGACGCGATGCTCGCCCTGTGCGAGACCATCACGTGCCGCAGGGCCCAGCTCCTCGCCTACTTCGGCCAGGACGGGCCCGCGTGCGGGAACTGCGACACGTGCCTCGCCCCGCCCGAGTCCTGGGACGGGACCGTCGCCGCGCAGAAGGTCCTCTCGACCGTCCTGCGCCTGGAACGTCAGGGCCAGCGCTACGGTGCCGGGCACGTCGTCGACATCCTCACCGGGAAGCCGACCCCCCGGGTCACCTCGCTCGGGCACGACCAGCTGCCCGTCTACGGCGTCGGGGCCGACCTCAGCGCCACCGAGTGGCGCACCGTGGTCCGGCAGATCCTCGCGCAGGGCCTGCTCGGCGTCGACAGCGACGGGTACGGGACCCTGAGCCTGACCGAGGCCGCGGACCCCGTGCTCGGCGGGAAGCAGGAGGTCCGGCTGCGCCGGGACGTACGGACCAGGACGTCCCGCACCCGCAAGCCCGCAGCGGCCGCGGCCGACGCGGAGCTCACGCCCGACGCCGCAGCGCGCATGGAGAAGCTGCGCGCCTGGCGGGGAGCGACCGCCAAGGAGAGCGGGGTGCCGGCCTACGTCGTCTTCCACGACGCGACCCTGCGGGCGCTCGCACAGCGCAACCCCGTCTCGATCGACGACCTGTCCGACGTCAGCGGGATCGGCGCCGCCAAGCGCGAGCGGTACGGCGAGGCGATCCTCGAGCTCCTCGCCGAGGGGTAGCACCTGCCCGACGGGCGTGCGGTGCCCGGGCGTGCGCCGTCAGCGCGCGGCGAGCTGCTTGTAGAAGACCGTCGTCGACACGAGCGCGCCCCCCGCGACCCTGGCGAACCCGGGGACGGCGCCGACCTCGGTCCAGCCCCACCGCCGGTAGAGGGACTCGGCCAGGCTGCCCGTCTCGGTGTCGAGCGTCAGGAGCGAGCGCCCCTCGGCGCGCGCGAAGCGTTCGATCGTCGCCATGAGGCCCGGCGCGAACCTGTTGCCCCGCGCCTGGCGGTGCACCAGGAGCTTGACGACCTCGGCGCGGTGCGTGCCGTTGTCCTTCGAGGTCAGGGCGAGCGAGGCGGTCGCGACGATCCTCCCCGAGTCGTCGCGACCGACCCATGTGCGGTGGTCCGGGTCCGCGAGGAACGCGGACCACCAGGCCGTCGCCGCCGCCGTGGTCGGAGCCTTGACCCACCCGACGCTCGCGCCGCCCTGGACGCAGTCGATCAGCACGTCCGCGAGGTGCGACAGGTCGGCCGTCCTGGCGGCGAGGCTGTCGAGGAGGGAGAACCCGGCCGGGGCCGCGACGGCCGCCGGGCCGGGACGGCCGGGGGAGCCGGGGCGACCCGCCTGGGGCGAGCCCCCCGGGCGCCCTGGCCGGACGGCGGTCCCGCCTCGCGTGGTCGAGGGGACGAGCGCGCCACCACCGGGCGCGGGGAAGGTGAGGGGTTCGATCCGCATGGCCGTCACGCTAGCCACGACGGGTTTCGGTCCCGTGAACACCAGGAGCCGTCCCCGTGTCCGACCGGGCGGCCTCCGACCGGGCCTGGCGGAGCGGGCGCGCCCTCGAGGCCTCGCTGGTTCCGACGACGCTGCCGGGGCGCGTCGTCGCGCGGCGCACGCTCCCGCCGGGAAGACTGGGGACTCCTGCGTCCTGTGACGCGCACCCCCAGGAGGTCCCGTGTTCCTCAGCCTGCTCGCCGCGATCGCCGCCGCGGTCGGCTACGGCGTCAGCACCGTCATGCAGGCCGTCGCGGCCCGCCGTGCCCAGGGGCTCGCGGTCGTGCGTCAACCGCTCGTCATCCTCGCGTTCACGGTCGACCTCGTCGCCTGGTTGTTCTCCCTCGTCGCGCTCGACCACCTGCCGCTGTTCGTGGTCCAGGCAGTGCTCGCGAGCTCGCTCGTCGTCACGGTCCTGCTCGCCAGGGTGTTCCTCTCGGTGCCCATGCGGAGGATCGACGTCGCGGCCATGGCCGCCATCGTGGCTGCGCTCGTGGTGCTCGGGATCGCGGGTGGCGAGCAGCCCGCCCCGGTCCCGCCGGACTGGTTCGCGCCCGTGCTCATCGGGGTGGCCGTGGGGCTCGCGGTCCTCGCGCTGGTGTTCTACAAGGCCGGGACTCCCGTGCTGCTCGCGGTGATCGGCGCCCTGGGGTACTCGGGGGCAGCCGTCGCGGCGCGCGGCGCGCACGCCTCGGGGGACATCTGGGACACGATCTTCCAGCCGCTCGCGATCGCGATCGTCGTGTTCGGGGTCGTGGGGGCGCTCGCCTACCTGCGCTCGCTCGAGCACGGCAAGGTCGGGACGAACGCCGCGATCCTGTCGGTCGTCGAGGTCGTCGTCCCGGGGGCCGTCGGCATCGCGGTGCTCGGGGACACGATCCGCTCGGGCTGGGACCCGGCGGTCGCCGTCGCGGCGCTCGTCGCGCTCGCGGGCTGCGTGGTCCTCGCGACGAGCCCCGCGAACGAGGCCGCCGAGGCGGGGGACGCGAGCGACGACGTCGGGCCGTCCAAGGACGCGGCGCCCGAGCCGGCGTAGGGCGCCCTCGTCGAGGTCCGCGGCCGGGCCACGAGGCCCGACGGCGGAGCCCGCCACGGGCGGTGGCGTCGCCCGGGGTGCGCCGGGCACCCCGGTCCCGGCGCGCCGACCCGCTCGGCGCGCCGGGCGGGCCTCAGTCCTCCGAGCCCGCGGGCTTCGCCAGGCCCGACGCGATGAGCGTCATGACCGAGGAGTCCGCGAGCGTCGTCGCGTCCCCGACGGTTCGGTTCTCGGCGACGTCGCGCAGCAGGCGCCGCATGATCTTGCCGGACCGCGTCTTGGGCAGCTCGGGGACCACGAGGATCTTGCGGGGCTTCGCGATGGGCCCGATCTCCTTGGCGACGTGGTTGCGCAGCTCGAGCTCGACGGCTGCGGCCCCGTCGGCGTCCGCGGCACGGGCAGCGTGCTCGCCGCGCAGGATGACGAACGCGACGACGGCCTGGCCGGTCAGCTCGTCCGTGGCCCCCACGACCGCGGCCTCGGCGACGAGCGGGTTGGAGACCAGCGCGGACTCGATCTCCGTGGTCGACAGGCGGTGGCCCGAGACGTTCATGACGTCGTCGACGCGGCCGAGCAGCCAGATGTCGCCGTCCTCGTCCTTCTTGGCGCCGTCACCCGCGAAGTAGATGCCCTGGAAGCGGGACCAGTAGGTGTCCTTGAAGCGCTCGAGGTCGCCCCAGATGCCGCGCAGCATGGACGGCCACGGCTCCGACAGCACCAGGTAGCCGCCACCCCCGTTCGGCACGGGCTGCGCGTTGTCGTCGACCACGTCGGCGACGATGCCCGGCAGGGGGACCTGGGCCGAGCCCGGCTTGGTCGCGGTGACGCCCGGCAGCGGCGAGATCATGATCGCGCCGGTCTCCGTCTGCCACCACGTGTCGACGATCGGCGCCTTGTCGCCGCCGACGACCCGGCGGTACCACATCCACGCCTCGGGGTTGATGGACTCCCCGACCGAGCCCAGGACGCGCAGGCTCGTGAGGTCGTACCGGTTCGGGATGTCCTCGCCCCACTTCATGCAGGCGCGGATCGCGGTGGGGGCCGTGTAGAAGATCGAGACCTTGTACTTCTCGATGATCTCCCACCAGCGGCCCTGGTGCGGGGAGTCGGGCGTGCCCTCGTAGATGACCTGCGTCGCGCCGTTGAGCAGCGGTCCGTACGTCACGTAGGAGTGGCCCGTGACCCAGCCGATGTCCGCGGTGCACCAGTAGACGTCGGTCTCGGCCTTGAGGTCGAACACGTTCTTGTGCGTGTACGACGCCTGCGTCAGGTAGCCACCGGTCGTGTGCAGGATGCCCTTGGGCTTCCCGGTGGTGCCGGACGTGTAGAGGATGAACAGGGGGTGCTCGGCCTCGACCCACACGGGGGTGTGCTGGACGTCGGCCGCTTCGAGGGCGTCGTGCCACCAGACGTCGCGGCCCGGGGTCCACTCGACGTCCTGCTCGGTGCGCCGCACCACCAGGACGTGCTCGACCGTCGTGGCCTCGGCGCCCTCCTTGGGGGCGAGGGCCTCGTCGACCGCAGGCTTGAGCGCCGACGCGGCACCGCGACGGTAGCCGCCGTCCGCGGTGATGACGACCTTTGCCTCGGCGTCGGCGATGCGGCTGCGCAGCGCGTCGGCCGAGAACCCGCCGAACACCACGGAGTGCGGGGCGCCGATGCGGGCGCAGGCCAGCATCGCGACGACCGCCTCGACGATCATGGGCAGGTAGATGACGACGCGGTCGCCCGTGGTCACGCCGAGAGCGCCCAGGGCGTTGGCCGCGCGCGAGACCTCGCGCTGCAGGTCCGCGTAGGTGACGGTGCGGGTGTCGCCGGGCTCGCCCTCGAAGTGGATCGCGACGCGGTCGCCGTTGCCCGCCTCGACGTGACGGTCCACCGCGTTGTACGCCGCGTTGAGGGTGCCGTCGGCGAACCAGCGGGCGACCGGGGCGTTCGACCAGTCGAGCGTCTCGGTGAACGGGGTCCTCCACGACACGAGCTCGTGGGCCTGGCGTGCCCAGAACGCGAGACGGTCGGCCCTGGCCTCCTCGTACAGCGCCGGCTGGGCGTTGGCCTGGGCCGCGAACTCGGGGCTGGGCGGGAAGCTGCGCTCCTCGTGCAGGAGGTTCTCCAGACCCGGCGAACCGGGCTGCCCGTCGACCTGGTTCTCGGTGGTGGTCACATTCTCAGGCACTCTTACCTCCGGTGCGCATCGACTCTGGTGCGGGGCTCGCGACGTGAGATCCCTCCGCCTGCGAGGTGGCGGAAGGGTGCGAGACACGTCGAGCGACGGGGCCTGTCCTGCCCCGACCGGGCCGAGTCTAGACCCCATCGGGTGACCCCGGTCACTGTTTCTCGAAATGGGAGAAGGTGCTGACAAAAGCCCACAAGTCGTCGCGCTCGGGTCCGCCCTGCGGAAGCCCCCGGGAGCGAGGACGCCCGACGGCGTCGCGCACCGCCGTCGGGCAGCCCGCCTCCCGCGGGGCCCGGGGCGGGCGACCGGGGCGGGCCACCCGGGCGCACCGAGTGTGCAATTCGGGCTGTCTCCAGGCGTGAGCAAGAGCCCGAACTGCACACTCGGCGTCCGGCAGGGGCTGCGCCCCTCAGGACGCGGCCGCCTCCTCCGCGCGGGCCGCGGCCTCGACCGCGGCCGCGACGACGGTCGTGACCTCGGGGTTGAACACGCTCGGCACGATGTACGTCGGGTTGAGCTGGTCCTCGTGGATCGTCGACGCGAGCGCGCGGGCCGCCGCGAGCAGCATGGTGTCGGTGATCTTGTGCGACTGGGCGTCGAGCAGGCCGCGGAACACCCCCGGGAACGCGAGCACGTTGTTGATCTGGTTCGCGAAGTCGCTGCGGCCCGTGCCGACGATCGCGGCGTGCTGCGCGGCCTCGACCGGGTCCACCTCCGGGGTCGGGTTGGCCATGGCGAACACGATCGAGTCCGGAGCCATGGTCGCGACGTCGTCGCCCGTGAGGATGTCCGGCGCCGAGACGCCGATGAAGACGTCCGCCCCCGCGAGGGCCTCGACGAGCGTGCCGGTCACACGCCGCGGGTTGGTGCTGATCGCGGTCCAGGCGAGCGCGGGCGCCAGGCCGGGACGGTCGGGGTGGATCACGCCGTCGACGTCCGCGACCACGACGTCGTGGGCCCCCGCCGCCAGGAGCAGCTTGAGGACCGCCGTGCCCGCGGCACCCGCACCCGACAGCACGATCCGCACCTCGGCAAGTTCCTTGCCCACGACCTTGAGCGCGTTCGTCAGCGCGGCGAGCGCGACGATCGCCGTGCCGTGCTGGTCGTCGTGGAACACGGGGATGTCGAGCTCGGCACGCAGCCGGCGCTCGATCTCGAAGCAGCGCGGCGCCGAGATGTCCTCGAGGTTGATCCCCGCGAAGACCGGCGCGATGGCCTTGACCGTGCGCACGATCTCGTCGGTGTCCTGGGTGTCGAGCGCGATGGGGAAAGCGTCGATGTCCGCGAAACGCTTGAAGAGCGCGGCCTTGCCCTCCATGACGGGCAGGGACGCGAGCGGTCCGATGTCCCCGAGCCCCAGCACCGCCGACCCGTCGGTGACGACCGCGATCGTGTTGCGCTTGATCGTCAGACGCCGCGCGTCCTCGGGGTGGGCGGCGATCGCCTCGCACACGCGCGCGACCCCCGGCGTGTAGATCATCGACAGGTCGTCGCGGTTGCGGATCGGGACCTTCGACTCGATCTGGAGCTTGCCGCCCAGGTGCAGGAGGAACGTGCGGTCCGAGACCCGCTCCACGCTGACCCCGTGCAGCACGCGCAGGGCCTCGACGATCTCCTCGGCGTGCGACTCGCCACGGGTCGCGACCGTCACGTCCACCGAGATGCGCTCGTGTCCCGACGCCGTGACGTCGAGCGCCGAGACGATCCCGCCGGTCTGCTCGATCGCGGTCGTGAGCTCGCTGACCGCGGTGGGCCTGGCCTCGACCTGGAGGCGGACGGTGATGGACGAGGAAACGCTCGGCGCTGAGGTCATGCAGCCAGGGTATTCGGCGCGGGCGACCGTCCGGCGCAGGCAGGCGGGCGAACCGGCGACGCCACGGGCGGGGAGCGCCTGCGGCGCCTCGGCCCGCAGCGCCGGCGACGCCACGGCCGGCCGCGCCGACGTCGCCTCGGGCGGCCCTCGACCATGCCCGGGCACGGGAACGGCGCCCCCGGAGGGGCGCCGCGCTCGCCAGCGGGGCGAGGGTTAGCAAGCGTGCTGCGAGGGTAGTGCTGCAACGGGTCGAGCCCGGTCAGCCAGTCCTATGCGTGGACTTCTCGCGCGTGGGTTCCGCCCGCCCCTGATGCTGTTGTCCCTCTGTGATACGCCTGTCCCAGGTGCCGCGCAAGGGGTGGGGAGCCGAACGGAGGAACCTCCACGAGGTGTTCGATCCCGAGCCGGGAGGACCCGGACAACGAGGACTCGGTTCGAACGCCGACGCCGGCCGGGCGCCTGATGCGATGCCCGCGGTGAGCGGCTCGGGTGACCCGTGCCCCGCCGTCGGGCACACCGGGCTGCTACGCGGCGGTGCCCTCCTGCGCCGCGCCGCCCGAGCGCCCGCGCACGGCCCGCCACACGCACCACGCGACGACCGCCACCGCCACGACGCCCCCGACCACGGCGGCCGTGCGCGGCGGCGAGAGCTGGGTGCGCAGCGTGACGGGTCGCGTGAAGGTGAGGGTGCCCCAGCCGCTCTCGCCCGCGAGGCGTCGCAGCGTCCGGTCGGGGTTGACCGCGAACCCGTGCCCCACCTCGGCGAGCATGGGCGCGTCCGTGATCGAGTCCGAGTAGGCGTAGGACGCGTCGAGGTCGTAGCCGTGCACCTCGGCGAGCTCGCGGATCGCGGTGGCCTTGTTCTCGCCGTACGCGTAGAAGTCGATCTCGCCCGTGTAGCGTCCGTCGACGATCTCCATGCGGGTCGCGACGTAGTGGTCGGCGCCGAGGACCGCGGCGATGGGCTCGACGACCTCCGACCCCGAGGCCGACACGATCACGACGTCGTGCCCCCGGTCGTGGTGGCTCACGATGAGCTCGACGGCCTCCGCGTACACGACCGGGTCGATGTACTCGTGCAGCGTCTCCTCGACGATCTGGGACACGGTCCGCACGTCCCAGCCCGTCACGAGAGCGCTCAGGTGCGCGCGCATGCGCTCGGTCTGGTCGGCGTCGGCGCCGCCCACCATGTAGAGGAAGTGCGCGTAGGCGCTGCGCAGCACGTCGCCGCGGCTGATGAGCCCGCCCGCGTAGAACGGCTTGGAGAAGGCCGCGGTCGACGAGGTCGCGATGATCGTCTTGTCCAGGTCGAAGAACGCGGCGACCTTCCGCGGGCGTCCCTCGCGGGCACCGGTCGTGGGGCGGGGGCCGGGCTGCGGTGAGTCCTGGGGATGGGTCACCCGGCGAGCCTAGCCGCAACCGGTGACCTGCGGGTGGTATGTCCCGGTTCCGGGGCGGTCCTGGGCGAGCGGATGTCGAACGGGCCGGGGCGCGGTACGTTCGCCCGTGACGGCTCCGCGGCACCGAGGCCGCGACGCCCGTCGCCACCGTGACCCGGCCCGCTGGAGGCACGCATGATCACGCTCGACGAGCTCCGCGCCGTCTCGATGTTCGAGCCCCTGCCGCCCGAGCCGCTCGAGTTCCTCGTGGGCGCGGTCGAGGACATCCACCTCCTGCCCGGGGAGTACTTCGCGCACGAGGGCGACGAGCGGGCGTTCTTCGTCGTGATCGAGGGCCGGGCCGAGATCACCAAGATGGTGGGCGGCGCCGAGCGCGTGATCGGGGTCCGCACGCCCGGCATGTTCTTCGGCGAGGTCCCCATGACGTTGAGCACGGCGTTCCCGGCGAGCGGGCGGGCGACCGAGGCGTCGCGCGTCATCAAGCTCGAGGCCCCCGTCTTCTACACCCTCGCGGCCATGGCGCCCTCGGTGCCCGACCACGTCGCGAGCCTCGCCCGCTCCTACCTCGACGCGCTCCAGGCGCACGCGTCGGAGAAGCCCGTCGCGGAGGCGTGCGTGATCGGCCCCCGGTTCGACGCGAGGGTCCGGGACCTCGCGACGTTCCTGACGCGCAACCACGTCCCGTTCGACCGCGTCGTGGTCGAGCCCGGGGACGAGCCCGACGGCGGCCCGCACCCCGTGCTCGAGCTCCGTGACGGGTCCCGGCTCGCCGACCCCGCGATGCGGGACGTCGCGCGAGCGGTGGGGCTCGCCGTCGAGCCGGCGCACGACGAGTACGACGTCGTCATCCTGGGGGCCGGTCCCGCAGGGCTGACCGCGGCGGTCAACGCGGCTGCCGAGGGGCTGCGCACGCTCGTCGTCGAGAGCCTCGCACCGGGCGGTCAGGCTGGGACCTCGACCCGTATCGAGAACTACACGGGCTTCCCGTACGGCATCTCGGGCGACGACCTCGCGAGCCGTGCCCTCACGCAGGCGCAGCGCCTCGGGGCGGAGATCGTCGTGACGCGCACGGTCGGCGCGATCGACCCGGGCGCGCACCAGGTCGTGCTCGACGGCGGCGACACGCTGGTCGCGCCCGTGGTGGTCGTCGCGACGGGCGTCGAGTGGCGCTCTCTCGCGCTGGCGTCGGTCGACCGCTTTCTGGGCAACGGCCTGTACTACGGGGCCGCACGCAGCGACGCAGCGCTCGCGCAGGGGCAGGACGTCTGCATCGTCGGGGCGGGCAACTCCGCGGGGCAGGCCGCGATCTTCTTCTCGCGGCACGCCCGGTCGGTGACGATGCTCGTGCGCGGACCGTCCCTCGGGGCGAGCATGTCGCGGTACCTGATCGACCAGATCGGCGCGAACCCGGGCATCCGCGTCCAGACGCGGCACCAGATCGTCGACCTGCACGGCGACGGGGCCCTCGAGGCCCTCGACGTGCTGGACTCCGCGTCGGGCACCACGACCCGGCGTGCGCTCCCGGTCGTGTTCGTCATGATCGGCGCGGACGCCGTCACGGGCTGGCTCCCGCCCGAGGTCGCGCGCGACGCGCACGGGTTCGTCCTCACGGGCGGCGACGCGGCGGCCGCGCCGCAGTGGACCGCCGACCGGCGGCCGTTCGCGCTCGAGACGAGCGCTCCGGGCGTCTTCGCGATCGGAGACGTGCGCTCGGGCTCGGTCAAGCGGGTCGCGGCAGGGGTCGGCGAGGGCGGGATGGCGATCGCGTTCGCGCACCAGTACCTCGCGCTCGCCCGCTGAGGCAGGGGCGGGGCGGGCAGTCGACCACAGACGCGGCGACGCACGAGTTTTCCACAGGCCCGACGGCGCAGCCCCCACGTGCGGGCGTCTCACCCCAGGATGGACCTGGCCCGGTCCCGGGCCGGTGACGAGGGGGGGACGTCCATGGGCAGGGCAGTGGCAGCAGTGGTGGGTGCGGTCGGCGCACGCGGCGGGGCGGGGACGAGCACGGTGAGCGCGGTGCTCGCCGACGGGCTGCGGCGGGCCGGACGGCGCACCGTGCTCGTGGACCTCGAGACACGGGGCGGCGGGGTCGACGTCCTGCTCGGCATCGACCACCGGGACGGGCCCCGCTGGTCCGACCTGCGCGACGCGCGCGGCGCCGTCGACGGGCGCGCGCTCGCGGGGCTGCTGCCCACCTGGCGGCACGTGCCCGTCCTCAGCGCGCACCGCGCCGACCCCGTGACCCTCGACGACGGCGTGGTGGTGGACGTCTGCTCGGCCCTCGCGGACACGTGCGACGTCCTGGTCCTCGACCTGCCGCGCTCGGTGCTGGACGGCGCAGGCGGCCCCGGCGGCCCGGGGCACACGGCCCTCGTGGGGGCCTGCGACACGCTCCTCCTCGTGACCCCGCTCGACCTGCCCTCGGTCGCCGGGGCCGTCGCGACCGCCGAGCTCGCGACCCGGCACGGCGCCGGGCGCGCGCTGCGCCTCGTGGCACGTCGACCCGCGCCCGGGCGCCTCGACCCGTGGGACGTGAGCGACGTCGTCGGGCTGCCGCTCGCCGCGACCGTGCCGTGGGACCGTGCGCACGCCGGGCGCGTCGAACGGGGCGAGGGGCCCGACGTCCGGGCCCGACGGCCCCTCGGCCGCGCCGGGACCGAGCTGGCCGTGGCCGTCGGCGGAGCCGACGTCGCGTCGCGAGGGGCCGCATGACCGGCGACGCGCTCGACGACGCCCTGCTCGCCGAGGTACGAGGGCAGCTCGTCGGCGGTGCCCCGGCCGACGACGCCCAGCTCCACGCGGCCCTGCGCGGCTCGGGCCGGGTGCTCGGCAGCGCCGCCCTCGCGGACCTGACCCGGCGCGCCCGCGCCGAGCTCTACGGCGCCGGCCCGCTCCAGCCGCTGCTCGACGACCCCGAGGTCACCGACGTCCTCGTCAACTCTCCGGCGGAGGTGTGGGTCGACCGTGGTGCGGGGCTCGAGCGGGTCCCCCTGCACCTGGGGAGCCCCGCGCAGGTACGGGCCCTCGCCGTCCGGCTGGCTGCCGCGGGCGGGCAGCGGCTCGACGACGCGAGCCCGCTCGTCGACGCCCGCTTGCCCGACGGGACGCGCCTGCACGCCGCGATCGCCCCCGTCTGCGAGTCCGGGGCCGTGATCTCCCTGCGGGTGCTCCGCTCCCGGGCCTTTACGCTCGACGAGCTCGTCGAGTCAGGAGGGCTGCACCGGTGCTGGGCGCCCGTGCTCCGACGCCTCGTGACCGAACGGGCCAACATGCTCGTCTCGGGCGGGACCGGGACGGGCAAGACGACCCTGCTCGCGGCGCTGCTGTCCCTCGTCCCGGGGCACGAACGGGTCGTGTGCGTCGAGGAGGCCCGCGAGCTCGTGCCCGACCACCCGCACGTCGTGCCGCTCACCGCCCGGCGAGCCAACGTCGAGGGGGCCGGCGCCGTCGATCTCGCCGACCTGGTCCGCAACGCGCTGCGCATGCGACCCGACCGGATCGTCCTGGGCGAGTGCCGGGGTGCTGAGGTGCGTGAGGTGCTCATGGCGCTCAACACGGGGCACGACGGCGGGCTCGCCACGATCCACGCCAACGCGGCGGCCGTGGTCCCCGCGCGCCTCGAGGCGCTCGCCGCGCTCGCGGGCATGCCGCGCGAGGCCGTCGCGGCGCAGGCCGCCGGTGCGCTCGACGTGGTCCTGCACCTGCGGCGGTCCGGGAGGGTGCGGTACCTCGCCGAGATCGGGGTCGTGCGACGCGACGCCCGCGGAGAGCTCGTGGTCGACCCCGTCGCGACGTGGGACCGGGAGCAGGACCCGGTCTACGGGACCGGGTGGGACGCGTTCGTCGACCGGTGGGGCGGGGCGTGATCCTCGGCCCGCTCGTCGCGTGCGTGGTGCTGCTCGCGGTCGCGCCGTCCGGGCGGTCGGCGGTGGAGGTCGGTCGTCCGGCCGACGGCTCCCGGGGACGCCGGCTCCTCGTGCGCCGCCGGGCCGCGCCGCCCTCCGTGCGGCTCGTGGTCGCGCACGTCGCCTCGCTGGTGCGCGCCGGGTCGGCCCCCGGTGCCGCCTGGGTCTCGGCAGCCGGGGTGCGCGTCGACCCGCAAGGGGTGCCCGACCGCGGCGACCTGCTCACCGTGGTGAGCGCTCGCGGATCGGTCGAGGCCGAGGGGCAGGTCGCCGCAGTCGTGGCGGCGAGCAGACTGGCCGCCGACGTGGGGGCACCGCTCGGCGAGGTCCTGGAGTCGATCGCGCGGGCGCTCGCGGCCGAGTCAGAGGCCCGGGCCGACCGCGAGGCCTCGCTCGCCGGGCCCGCAGCGACGGCGCGCGTGCTGCTGTGGCTGCCGCTCGTCGGCGTGCTGCTCGGCGTCGCGCTGGGGGTGGACCCGCTCGCGACCGCGCTGGGCGGGGGTGCGGGGACGGCCGGGCTGCTCGCGGGGGCGGTGCTCCTGCTCGTCGGTCGGCGGTGGTCGGGGCGGCTCGTGGCGCGAGCCCGTGCGGTGGGGGCACCACCGTGAGCGGCTGGTCCGTGAGCGTCGACGGGTCCGTGGTCGTGGCGGTCGCGTGCGGGTGCCTCGTCGCGTCGAGCGCGTGGTGGGCCGCGCGGGCCGGTGCAGGAGAGCGGCTCGCCGACCTCACGCGCGGCGCGCGTCCCACGGTGGGCCGGACAGGACCCGTCGGCGCCGTGGAGATCGGGGTCCTGCTCGAGCTGCTCGGGGCCGCGGTCCGCGCCGGGACGAGCGTCCCGCGGGCGCTCGAGGCGGTGGGGCAGGTGATCGGAGGGCCCGACGGCGCCGCGCTCCACCGCGCGGGGGCAGCGGTCGTGCTCGGGGCCGGGTGGGCCGAGGCGTGGGCGGGCGCGCCACCCCGGCTCGCCGTGGTCCAGGCCGCGCTGGGGCTCGCGTGGGAGCAGGGCGCGGCGCCGGGGGAGGCGCTGCGCGCGGCGGGCGAGCAGCTGCGCAGCGATCAGCAGGCCGCTGCGCGTCAGGCCGCGGCGCGGCTCGCGGTGCACCTCGTGCTGCCGCTCGGCGTGTGCTTCCTGCCGGCCTTCGTGCTCGTCGGTCTGCTGCCCGTGCTGCTGTCGCTCGGGGGTGGGGTGCTGGGGGACTGAACAGCTGGGCGGCCGGCACGCGGCACCGGCGCGCAGATCCAGGGATCACCGCCGTGCGACAGCGCGCACCTCGGCCAGCCGCCGTGCCAGGTGCTCACGCTCGGCCGCGTTGCCGCAGCGCCGGACGGCCTCCTCGAAGGACGCAGCAGCCTCCGCCGGACGGCCGGCTCGCGCCAGCAGCTCGGCACGTGTCGCCGGCAGCCGGTGGCTCGTCCGGAGGACCTCGTCGATCCCGTCGAAGTCGTCGATCAGGTCGAGGGCAGTGGCCGGACCCCGTGCCTCGGCGACCGCGACCGACCTCGCGAGCCGCACCATCGCCGAGCCCGTGACCACCTCCAGGTCCGCGTACAGGTCGGCGATCGCACCCCAGTCGGTGTCGGTGGCGCGTCCCGCGACAGCGTGTGCGGCGGCGATCGACGCCTGGAGGCGGTACTCGTACGCGGGGCCCGCGACGTCGTCGGGCACGGACGCGAGCAGCGCGAGGCCCGACGCGATCTCCTCCCCGCGCCACCGCGACCTGTCCTGGTCTGCGAGCAGCACGAGCGACCCGTCGGCCGCGGTCCGTGCGTCCCGTCGCGAGTGCTGGAGCACCATGAGAGCGAGCAGCGCACGCACCACCGGGCGGCCCGGCAGCAGCTCGTCGAGCAGCCGGCCCAGGCGGATCGCCTCGCCCGCGAGAGCGACCCGCAGGACGTCCGGCCCCGTGCCCGGCGCGTAGCCCGCGGTGAAGGTCAGGTACAGGACCGACGCGACGTCGTCGATCCGTTCGCCCAGGCGCTCGGGCGGCGGGACCTCGAACGGGATGCCCGCCGCGACCAGGCGCTTCTTCGCACGCGTCAGGCGAGCGGCCATGGTCGAGTCCTGGACCAGGAAGAGCCGCGCGATGTCCGGGACCGGCAGACCCGCGACGAACCGCAGCGTCAGCGCCGTGCGAGCCTCGACCGACAACGCCGGGTGGCAGCACGAGAAGACGAGCCGCAGCCGTTCGTCGGGCAGGTGCGCGCCGTCGTCGGACGCACCCGGGGCCCCCTCGGCCGCGTCCGCCGCAGACCTCGCCTCCACGATCATGAGCGGGACCTTCTGGACGGCGACGGCCTCCGCGCGCAGGCGGTCGAGGACCCGCCGCCCGGCCGCGGTGCGCAGCCAGGCGGCGGGGGAGTCCGGCACGCCGTCGACGGGCCAGGTGCGGGCCGCGGCGGCGAACGCGTCTGCGAGCGCGTCCTCGGCGAGGTCGGGACGCCGGTAGCGCGCGATCAGCATCGCGAGCAACCGCGCCCAGTGCTCCCGCCAGGCGTCCGAGAGCGCGTCGTCGGCCTCCGTCATCCGTGGTCTCCGAGGGACCGGGTCACAGGTCGTCCACGTCCACGACCGGGCGCAGCTCGACCGTGTACTGCGGCAGGAGGGCGACGGCCTCGATCGCGGTGTCGATGCTCGGCAGGTCCGCGAGGTAGAACCCGCCGAGCTGCTCGGTGAGCTCGGCGTACGGGCCCTCGGTCACGACGACCTCACCGCCCCGTCGCCGGACCGTGGTCGCCGCCGAGACCGTGCTCAGCGCCTCGGCGGCCTCCAGCGTCCCGCGAGCGCGGAGGAACGCCGCGAACTCGTCGTGCTGCACCATGTACCGCGACCGCTCGTCCGCGGACGCCGCGGCCCAGACCTGCTCGTCCTCGTACAGCAGGAACATGACCTTCACGGGTCAGACCTCCGCGCCGGCGGTCGACGCGACCGTGCCCGCGGGGCCCGCCGCGTCGTCCGCCCCGTGGTCGACCGTGGGACGGATCTCGTACGTGCAGCCGTCGCCCGCGAAGACCTCGTCGATGATCGTCGCGAGGCCTGGCAGGTCGTCGCTCACGACCAGGTAGAGGCCGCCGATCTGCTCGGCGAGCTCGGTGAACGGGCCCTCGGTCGTCCCGACGCCCGGGCGGACCAGTGTCGCCGTCCCGGCGGCCTCGAGCTCGACGCCGCCCGTGATGCGGTGCCCCTCGGCGACGACGCGGCGCGAGAACTCGTCGTGCTGGGCCATGATCTCCGCGGCCAGGTCCGGACGCATGGCGGGCGTGCCGTCCTCCGGGGCGTGGATCAGGATCGCGTACTCGGTGCTCATGATTCCTCCAGGTGGGTGGTGGGTCCTTCATCACGATGACGCGTGACCACCGACGGAATCGACAGCCGCTGCCGACCAGTCTTGCGCCAGTCTTCCGCCAGTCTCGCGGGAAGAGGTGGCGGCCGCGCGGAGAACCGGACACGGGCTGACCGGTACCGCTGTGCACCATGGCGGCATGAACCCACTCACGAGCCCGAGCGTCCCCGACTTCCCCGAGCCCACCCTGGTGGCCGTCAACGGGGTGGAGCTCGAAGTCTTCGAAGCCGGCAGGCAGAACGCAGGACGGCCCGTCGTGCTGTGCCACGGCTGGCCGGAGCACGCCTACTCCTGGCGCCATCAGGTGCCCGGCCTCGTCGCGGCGGGCTATCACGTCATCGTCCCGAACCAGCGGGGCTACGGCGGCTCGTCACGTCCGGCCGACGTGACGGAGTACGACATCGAGCACCTGACGGGGGACCTCGTCGCGCTCCTCGACCACTACGGCTACGAGGACGCCACGTTCGTCGGTCACGACTGGGGGGCGTTCGTCGTCTGGGGGCTGACCCTGCTGCACCCCCACCGGGTCAGCAGGGTGGTCAACCTGAGCCTGCCCTACCAGGAGCGCGGCGAGCGACCCTGGATCGAGGTCATGGAGGAGATGCTGGGCGGCGACTTCTACTTCGTCCACTTCAACCGCCGGCCCGGCGTCGCGGACGCCGTGCTCGACGGGAGCACGTCCCGGTTCCTGCGGAACCTCTACCGGAAGAACGAGCCGCTCGGAGCACCCGAGCCGGGCATGACGATGGTGAATCTCGCCAGGGCGGAGGCGCCGCGCGGCGAGCCCCTCATGAGCGACGACGAGCTGGCCGTCTTCGTCTCCGCCTTCGAGTCGACGGGCTTCACGGGCAGCATCAACTGGTACAGGAACCTCGACCGCAACTGGCACCTGCTGGCGGACGCGGACCCCGTCATCGAGCAGCCCGCCCTCATGATCCACGGCTCACGGGACATGGTCGCGAGGTCGGAGCGGCTCGCGGAGTTCGTGCCCCGCGTGGACGTGGTGGACCTGGACTGCGGTCACTGGATCCAGCAGGAGCTGCCGGAGGAGACGAACCGGGTGATCCTCACCTGGCTGGAGCAGCACGACGCCTAGCGACTCGGGCGGTCCGGCTGGACGGGCCGTGCACAGCCCCTTGTCGTGAGCCTCGCTCCACAGAGGCGCCTCCCGGCCCTGCGCGCCGGGCCCGAGGCCCGCCACAGTGGTCCGCACGGCGCGCGACGGGCGGGCCACGAGATCGAGGAGGCACCCATGAAGGCTGTGCACGGAGCGAGAGCGGGGTGGGCGGGGCTGCTCGCCCGCGTCCGCGGCGAGGACCCGGAGGCCGGCCTCGCGACCGCCGAGTACGCGGTGGCGACCATCGCAGCGGTCGGGTTCGCCGGGCTGCTCATCGCGATCCTCAAGAGCGGCGAGGTGCGCGAGATGCTGCTCGGCATCATCCAGCGCGCCCTGTCGATCGGGTGAGCGTGACGGCCACCGGTGCGTGGTGGCGGTTCCGTGACCGTGAGCGCGGCACGGTGACCGCCGAGCTCGCGCTCGCGCTGCCCGCGGTCGTCCTCGTGCTGGTGGCCGTCCTCACGCTCGCCGCGGCGGCGAACGCGCAGCTCCAGGCCGCCGACGCCGCACGCGCCGCAGCCCGGGCCGTCGCGATCGGCGAGGACGACGCGGCGGTGCGCGCCGTCGTCGGGCAGGTGGCGGGGGCTGATGCCACCGTGACCGTCACGCGCGGCGACCCGTGGGTCGAGGTGCGGGTCGCCCAGCCCGTGGTCGGCGGATGGCTGTCACGCTCCCCGCTCCAGGCGCACGGGGCGGCGGTCGCGTGGAGCGAGCCGTGAGACCTCGGGACCGCGGCTCGGGAACCGTGCTCGCGCTCGGCCTGATCGCCGTCGCCCTGGTGCTGGGGCTCGCGCTCGCCGCGCTCGCCTCGGCCCAGGGAGCCCGCGCCAGGGCGCAGGCGGCGGCCGACCTCGCAGCGCTCGCTGCCGCGACCGCCCTCCAGCGCGGGTGGGAGGCCTGCCCGACGGCGCGGGAGACCGCGGAGCGCAACGGCGCCGTGGTCGTGGCGTGCGTCGAGCAGGGGGCCGGTGTCGTCCGGGTCGACGTGACGCGCGAGGCGACGGGATGGACAGGGGCGCTGGGCACCGCGCGGGCCGCCGCACGCGCGGGACCGGAGTCGGCGCGGTGAGGTCCTCCACCGGTGGGTGCACGACTCGGCTGCGACACGCCCGGTGAGCCGCGGCCGAACCACGCACCCACCGCACGAGGTGTCAGTCGGACGGCGCGTGCGCGAGCACCGCGTCGAGCAGGCGGACCGCCGCGGCCTTGTCGAGCGGGTTGTTGAAGTTGCCGCACTTGGGCGACTGCACGCACGCCGGGCAGCCGTCCGCGCACGGGCAGCGTGAGATCGCGGCCCGCGTCGCTCGCAACCACGTCGCACCCAGGTGGAACCCGCGCTCGGCGAAGCCTGCACCGCCCGGGTACGCGTCGTACACGAAGACCGTGGCCTGCTCGGTGTCGACGTGCATCGCGGTCGACACCCCGCCCAGGTCCCAGCGGTCGCACGTCGCGAGCAGGGGCAGGAGCCCGATCGACGCGTGCTCGGCCGCGTGCAGCGCCCCCGGCGCGGTGTCGGCGTCGATGCCCGCGGCCTCGAGGACCTCGGCCGGGACGGTCCACCACACCGCGGTCGTCGGGAGCGTGTGCTCGGGCAGGTCGAGCGGCTCGGTGCCCAGGATCTGCAGGTCCGGCAGGCGTCGGCGCTGGAAGCTCACGACCTGGCTCGTGACCTCGACCGGCCCGAACCCCCACCCGATGGGCCCCCACCAGCGCTGGATCGCGGGGTGCGCGGCGTCGTTCGGGGCCGCGCCCTGCGGGACGGAGGGCTGCTCGCCCGGGGCCTCTCCCGGACCGGCAGCCGGGGCCTCGCCCGGCTCCTCGTCGCGGATGCCGTGGATCGCGATCTCGGTCACCGAGCGCGACCACGTCCCGAAGTCGACGTCGCGGCGCGCCACGAGGGCGACCCCGTCGCGCAGGTCGAGCGACTCCACGACGTAGCTCACGCCCTGGTGGACGTAGACCGCGCCGTCGTGGACCGAGCCGTCGGCGGACCCGGCGTCGACCGTGCCGAGCAGGCGCCCCGTGCCGGCCTCGACGACGCGCACGGGCGAGCCGCCCGAGCCGCGCAGGTCCGTCATCGCGGCGGCCGACTGGGCGTGCGTCCAGTACCACCCGGACGCCCGACGGCGCAGCGCACCCCGCGCGACCAGCACGCCCAGGAGCTCGGTCACCGCAGCCGGGTCGCCGAACTGGGAGAGGTCCGACTGCCGGAGGGGGACCTCCGCGGCGGCCGCACACAGGTGCGGTGCGAGGACGTACGGGTTGGCCGGGTCGAAGACCGTGGCCTCCAGGGGCGCGGCGAAGATCGCCTCGGGGTGGTGCACCAGGTAGGTGTCGAGCGGGTCCTCGCGCGCGACGAACGCGACCAGGCCGTCGGCCCCCGCCCGCCCCGCACGCCCGGCCTGCTGCCAGACCGACATGCGCGTGCCCGGCCAGCCCGCGATGAGCACCGCGTCGAGCCCCGAGATGTCGACCCCGAGCTCGAGCGCGTTGGTCGTCGCGAGGCCGCGGATCGCGCCGCTGCGCAGCGCCTGCTCGAGCTCCCGGCGCTCCTCGGGGAGGTAGCCGCCGCGATAGGCCGCGACGCGGCGCGCGAGCTGGGGCGACACGACGCGCAGGTGGTCCTGGGTCTGGGTCGCGACGGCCTCGGCGCCTCGGCGCGAGCGCGTGAAGGCGAGGGTCCGTGCGCCCGCCGCCGTGAGGTCGGCCAGGAGGTCCGCGGCCTCGGCCGTCGCCGACCGGCGGGGTCGCTCGGGGGAGTCGCCCGGGGTCGCGGGCTCGTCGGGGTCGTTCGTCAGGCCCAGCTCGTCGTGGGCCGTGGGGTCGATCAGCAGGGCCTCGGCGAGGGCCGCGTCGGCCGCCGGGTCGTTCGCCGCTGCCGCCCTGGCCTGCGCGGCTTCGTGGCCCAGGACCTCGGGCGGCTGCCACAGCGCGAACGTCTTGCGGCCGGCGGGGCTCGTGTCGGCGTCGACCGTGACGATCAGATCGGGCGCGACCCCGATGAGTCGGCCTGCCGTCACCGCGGGGTCGGCGGTCGTGGCCGAGGCGACGACGAACGTGAGGCCCCTGGCGCTGCTGTCAGGACGAGCGTGACCTCGAGGGCCTGCCGCGTCCGACAGCCCGGGAGACGACGAGGGAGCCGGGGCGTAGTGCGCCGAGAGCCGTGCGAGCCGCCGCAGCACCAGGGCCACGTGCGCCCCGAACACGCCCCGGTAGGAGTGCCCCTCGTCGACGACGACGTAGCGCAGGTTGCGCAGGAACCGCGCCCAGCGCCGGTGGTTGGGCATGAGCGCGAAGTGCAGGAAGTCGGGGTTCGTCAGGACGACGTCCGCGTACTCCTGCACCCACTTGCGCTCCTCGAACGACGTGTCGCCGTCGCACGTCGAGACCTTGACGTCGCCCGCGCGCGAGGCGTCGAGTAGGCGCTGGAGGCCGTTGACCTGGTCGGCGGCGAGGGCCTTGGTCGGGCTCAGGTAGAGGACCGTGCCGCGCGTCCGGGCGCTCTCGATCCGGCCCGGAGCCAGGGACTCCGCGGCACGGTCGGCGCGCACGGCGGTGAGGGCGGGCAGCCAGAACGCCAGGGACTTGCCCGAGCCGGTCGACGTCGCGAGCGCGACGTGCCGCCCCGACCAGGCGGCCTCGGCGGCCTCGACCTGGTGCGCCCACGGCCGCTCGACGCCCAGCGAGCGATAGCCGGCGACGAGCGAGGCGTCGGCCCAGCGGGGCCAGTCCGCCTGCTCGCCGGGGCGGCCTGGCAGGTGCTCGACGTGCGTCAGCCGGTCGGCGCGGCGGCCCCCCGCGAGCAGGACGTCGAGGAGGGCGCCGGGCCGGTCGGGGACGGCGTCGAGGAGCGCGCCGGGCCGGTCGGGGACGGCGTGGTCGGGGACGGCCGGGACGGCAGGGCTCGTGCCGGTGCTGCCCGGGGCGGGGGTGCGCGACGGGACGCTCGCCGGGTCGTCCGACGCGGCGTCCGGTTCCGGGTTTCGCGACGGGCTGGGCACGTCTCAGAGTCTCCCACCTGGGTCGTGCGGGTGCCGAACCTTCGTGCGAGAGCCGGTTCGATGCCGAGGTAGACCCGTGTGCGGGGGGGGGGGCCCCGGGGGGGGGGGCCCCCGCCCCCCGGGCGAACGCGGCGCGGGGGGGCG
>NZ_JBHVOS010000029.1:0-9715 GCF_042887685.1 Oerskovia sp. NPDC057915
AACCCGATCCCGGGTCTGTCGGAGCTGGGGGAGGACATCGTGGAGATCGAGTATCTCGACGGTGTGGTCTCGTTGCCGGCGTTCGTGGCCGCGGCCGATCGTGCGGGGCGGGGCCCGGGTGGGTTGCGCGTGGTCGTGCAGCGCATCGCCGAGCCCTTGCAGACGGACACGGACCTGCTCGCGCGCCTGGCGGCCGCGGGCATCCTGCCGCGTCAGGAGGTCACCGTCACGCCCGAGGCCGGGTCGTTCACCGTCTCGGCCCAGGGCGCGCAGACCGTCCTGGACCTGCCCGAGGACGTCGCCCGCCACCTCTTCGTCACCGCCCCCTGACAAGGGCCCACCACCACCCGCACCGCCCCCGTGCCGCCGCTCCGGCAGGCGCGGGGGCGGCGCTGTGTGCGGGTGGTTCGTCCCGGTCCGGCACGGTCTGCGAGCCCGTCGTGATGGGAACGTGACATTCACCGGGCAGTCCTGTACGGTCGGTTCTGCTTCACGGAAGACTCATTCGTCGGAGCCCTCGCGCGGAACGCCTAACCCTGTCACCGCGAGAGGAACACCACGACCCGCTGACAGGGACGGGGGACCCAAATTCGGGTACCGGTAACGGTGCCCTTGGGGTGAAGCCAGAAGGACCTCGGTCCGGACGGCCGGGTGATTCTCCCACCCGAACCCGACAGCTGACCTCGCAGGCGTCCAGGAGAGGTATCTAGTGAACGCAGTGACGAACGGCGCACGCCATCGTGCAGCACGACGCCCGCTTTCCACCCTTGCTTCGGCGGCGACGGCTTCCTCCGTCGGCCGCCGCACCGCTGTCGTCGCTGCCTCGTCGGGACTCATCGTCTCGATGCTGGGCGGTACGGCTGCCAACGCAGCGCCGGTCGAGCACGACTCGACCAAGCTCAACACCGTCGACCTGAACGCGCTCACGGCCCAGGCCCGCGCCGCGCTCGAGTCCGCGCCGGCCGTCACGGTCGCCGCTGAGGCCGGTTTCGCGATCGAGAGCGCGGCCGTCGCCGTGACCCCCGCGCCGGAGCCCGTCGTCGAGCGAGTCGTCGAGACGCGCGCCACGCAGACCCCGTCGCGCTCCAACCAGCGCACCTCGACCGCCGCGGCCGCGACCACCGCGACCACCGAGAAGGCTGCGCCCGTCCAGGTTCCGGCCTCGGCCGCCGGCTCCGCGATCGTCTCGATCGCCACCCGCTACGTGGGCGTTCCCTACGTCTACGGCGGCACCTCGCCCGACGGCTTCGACTGCTCGGGCTTCACCCAGTACGTCTTCGCCCAGGCCGGCATCAGCCTGCCGCGCACCTCGAGCGCCCAGGGTGGCGTCGGCACCAAGGTGTCGGCCGCCGACGCTCAGCCGGGCGACCTCATCTGGACCCCCGGTCACATCTCGATCTACGCCGGTGACGGCATGCAGATCGACGCTCCGCGTCCCGGAAAGACCATCCAGGTCCGCCAGATCTGGCAGTCGAACCCGACGTTCATCCGCGTCGCCTGAGACCACCCGGAACAGCGGAAGACCTTCCGCGAACCGGCCGAGAACCCCGTCCTTCCGCGTCGAGCGGAGGGGCGGGGTTCTCTGCGTCGGCGGGGTCCTCCTGTGTGCGCGTGCCGGTGTGACTTTGCCAGTTCTTTCGATAGGTTTGTCTCAGGATGGACGTTTGCCCTCGGAAGGAGACGGAACCATGACCCGTGCGGAGATCGTGCTCGTCGGCGTCGACGGATCGACCCCCAGCCTGCACGCGCTGGACTGGGCGGCCGCGTACGCCCGCCAGGTCGGCTGGCCCCTGCACATCGTGTGCTCGTACTCCCTCCCGTCCTTCACGGCGGCCTCGCTCGACGGCGGCTATGCGGCCCTGGACGACACCGCGATCCAGGAGGGGGCCAAGGCGGTCCTCGCCGAAGCCACCCAGCGGGCCGAGGCGGCAGGGGTCAGGACCACCGCGGCGATCGCCACCGGGGACGCGGCAGGGGTGCTCGTCGAGCTCTCGAAGGACTACGGCCTGGTCGTGGTCGGCACGCGCGGGCGCGGTGGCTTCACCGAGCGTCTCCTGGGCACCGTGTCCTCGGCACTGCCGGCCCACTCGAGGTGCCCCACGGTCGTCGTGCCGCTCAAGAGCGGGCCGGACGACAGCGCGGAGCTCCCGGCCGTCAACCCCCTCAAGCGGATCGTGGTCGGCGTCGACGGGTCGCCGTCGGCCGACATCGCGCTGCGCCACGCGATCAAGCAGGCCCGGGCGTGGGGGGCCGAGCTCGTGGCCGTGGCGGGAGTCCCCGTGGGCGCTGGCGCAGGGCTCCTCGCGTGGCTGCCCGCCTCGATCGACCACCAGCAGGTGCTCGACGACATCACCGAGGGGCTCAACGTCATCGTGGACCGCCACGAGGCCGAGAACCCCGACGTGACGATCAAGCGCATCGTGCTGGACGGCACCGGCGCCGAGCTGCTCACGGAGTTCTCCACGGCGTCGGACCTCATCGTCGTCGGGTCGCGCGGGCGCGGCGGCTTTACCGGCCTCCTGCTCGGGTCGACGAGCCAGGCCGTGCTGCACCACTCCGCGTGCCCCGTGATGGTCGTGACCAAGCGCTGCGAGGACGACAAGGCGGCGGCCGCGGACGACAGGGCGAGCTGACCTCTCGTCGCCAGGCCGGTGCGGGTGCGCTGACAGGCCTGTGCTGGCGCGACCTCGGGGTCACGCCAGCACACCGGCGGGTCCGGGCCGATGGGCTCAGTTGCGCGTCCGGTACAGGTGCATGGTGATCGGCGCGAAGATCGCCGTGAGCACGACCGACGCCAGCAGCACCCATCCGATCTGGTCGAACGTCGCCGTGCCGGCCATGAGGGCGCGCACCGCGGTGGCCAGGTGGCTCACCGGGTTGATCTCCGCCCAGGCCTTGAGCCCCGACGGCATCGTGTCGGGGTTGACGAAGATGTTCGAGGCGAACGTCAACGGCATGAGGACCAGCATCGAGACGCCCATCACGGCGTTGGGTGTCCGCATGACGAGCCCGAGGATCGTGAAGATCCAGCTGATCGCGAACGCGAAGACCAGCAGCAGCGCCACGGCCAGCAGGACGCCGACCACGCCGCCGTCGGGCCGGAAGCCGATCGCGAGCCCCAGACCGACCGTGATGGCCGACGCGATCGTGTAGCGGACCGTGTCACCCAGGAGCGCGCCCACGATCGGGGCCGGACGCCAGATGGGCAGCGAGCGGAACCGGTCGAACACGCCCTTGGTGATGTCGGTGTTGAGCGTGAAGCCCGTGTACACCGTGATGATCAGGACCGTCTGCACCAGGATCCCGGGCAGCAGGTACTGCAGGTACGTCTCGGGGTCGCCCGCGATCGCGCCGCCGAACAGGTACGTGAACATGAGCGTGAAGATGATCGGCGTCAGGGTGACGTCGAAGAGCTGCTCGGGCACGTGCTTGATCTTGAGCAGCGCGCGCCACGCGAACGTCAGGGTGTTCGCGAGCGGCGAGGGCCGCGTCGGGTGCTGGTCGATCGCGATCGCGGCGCGGAGGACCTGCGCCTCCGGGGTCGTGATCACCTCGGTCTGGGTCGCGGCCATCAGGCCACCTCCTCGTGGTCGGTCTGCTCGTCCTCGTCGACCGGCTGGCCCGTGAGCGCGAGGAACACCTCGTCGAGGCTCGGTTGCCCCAGCGTGAACTCGGGCACCGCGATCCCGGCGTCGACGAGCGCGGGCAGGAGCTGCGCTGCGAGGTCCGCGCCGTCGTCGGGCACGCGTGCGGAGAACGCGTACGGGTCCTGCGCGAGCACGACCTCCGCGCCGAGCACCCGCTCGACGATCTCCGCGGCCCGGCCGCGGTCGCCCGACGAGGCGAGCCGCAGGGACACCGAGCCCTCGCCGACCGAGCGCTTGAGCTCGGTCGCGGTGCCCTCGGCGATGACCTTGCCGTGGTCGATCACCGCGATGCGGTCCGCGAGCTGGTCGGCCTCCTCGAGGTACTGGGTCGTGAGCAGGACGGTCGCGCCGTCGGCCACGAGGACGCGGACGATGTCCCACACCTGGTTGCGGCTGCGGGGGTCGAGGCCGGTCGTGGGCTCGTCGAGGAACAGCACGCGGGGGCTCATCACGAGGCTCGCGGCCAGGTCGATGCGGCGGCGCATGCCGCCCGAGTACGTCTTGACGGGCCGGTTCGCCGCCTCCGCGATGCCGAAGGCCTCCATGAGGTCCAGGCCGCGGCGCTTCGCGGCGAGCGTCGAGAAGCCGTAGAGGCGCGCGATGACGACGAGGTTCTCGGCCCCCGTGAGGTCCTCGTCGACCGACGCGTACTGGCCGGTGAGCCCCACGAGCGAGCGGACGGCGTCGGGCTGGGTGAGGACGTCGTGGCCCAGGACGTGGGCGGTGCCGGCGTCGGGGCGCAGGAGCGTCGTGAGCATGCGGACGGCGGTGGTCTTGCCCGCGCCGTTGGGTCCCAGGACGCCGTAGACGGTGCCGGTCGGGACCGCGAGGTCGATCCCGTCGACGGCCCGGGTCTCCTTGAAGTGCTTGACGAGGCCGTGAGCCTCGATCGCGAGGTCTGGTGCGCTGGTCATGCGTGCTCCCTGTGTCGTGGGTGGTGCACGGGTCTGTCCAGTGTTCGACCGTCCGGGGCGGGGGAACTCATCGGTGCCGTGGTCGGCCGGGACGCCGAGCAGCCCCGGGGTGTCCGGGGCCCGACGGCGGGCGAGACCTCCATCATGCGACGACGGGCGGCCGCGGACCAGGGGTCCGTGGCCGCCCGTCGGGAACGGTGCGCGTCGCGGTCGTGCGGGGACGTGTCAGGACGAGCGTGGACCAGAGGTCACGGTGGTCCTGACGGCTCCGGGGAGAGGAGGTCAGGCGTCCACGGCCGCCTTCTCGGCCGCCGCGAGCAGGACGCACGTCGCGACGCCGTCGATCGCGACCCGGACCTCGTCGAGCGGGGGCAGGGTCGGGGCCAGGCGGATGTTGGCGTCGCGGGGGTCCTTGCCGTACGGGAACGTCGCGCCCGCAGGCGTCAGGGCGATGCCCGCCTCCTTGGCGAGCTGGACGACGCGCGCCGCAGTGCCCGGCACCACGTCGAGCGACACGAAGTACCCGCCGAGCGGTGCGGTCCACGTGGCGCCGGAGTCGGTGCCCAGACGTTCGCGCAGGATCGTGTCGACTGCCTCGAACTTGGGTGCGATCACGTCGCGGTGCTTGCGCATGTGCGCGCGCACGCCGTCGGCGTCGCCGAAGAACTGGGCGTGGCGGAGCTGGTTGATCTTGTCCGGGCCGATCGACTGGGCCGCGAGGTGCTTCTTGTACCAGGAGACGTTGGCCGGGGAGGCGCCCAGGAACGCGACGCCCGCCCCGGGGAACGTGATCTTGGAGGTCGAGGCGTAGAGCAGCACGCGGTCCGGGTTCCCGGCCTCGGCGGCCAGGGCCAGGGCGGGGGCGGACTCCGTCTCGACGTCGGTGAGGTGGTGCACCGCGTATGCGTTGTCCCACATGATGCGGAAGTCGGGGGCCGCAGCAGGCATCGAGACGAGGCGCTGGGCGACCTCGCGCGAGACCACGGAGCCGTCCGGGTTCGCGTAGGTCGGCACGACCCACATGCCCTTGATGGTCGGGTCGTCCGCGACGAGCGCGGCGACGGCCTCGGCGTCGGGACCGTCGGCTGTCATGGGGACGGTCACCATCTCGATGCCGAACGCCTCGCACAGCGCGAAGTGGCGGTCGTAGCCCGGGACGGGGCACACGAACCGCACCTTCTCCTCGCGCGACCAGGGGCGCTCGGAGCCGGGCAGGCCGAACAGCATCGCGAACGCGAGCGTGTCGTGCATGAGCGTCAGGCTCGCGTTGCCGCCCGCGAGGAGCTGGGCGACGGGGACGTCGAGGAGCTCGGCGAAGATGCGACGCACCTGCGGCAGGCCGTCGAGCCCGCCGTAGTTGCGCACGTCGGTGCCGTCGGCGTCGGTGACCGTTCCTGCGCCCGGCAGTGCCAGGAGGGCGTCGGAGAGGTCGAGCTGCTCAGCGGAGGGCTTGCCGCGGGTCAGGTCGAGCTTCAGGCCGAGGGACTGCAGGTCTGCGTAGGCCTGCTGCCACTCGGCGAGGCGGGTGGAGGTGTCAGAGGCAGGAGTGGTCACCCTCCGGACTCTACCGATGCGCGGCCAGCTGCGTCAGTGCGTCACGCAGAGCGGCCATCCCGAGGTCGAGGTCTGGACGGTCGACGACGAGAGGGGGTGCCAGGCGGATGGTCGACCCGTGCGTGTCCTTGGCCAGGACGCCCCGTGCGAGCAGGGCCTCGCACAGGTCGCGGCCCGTCCCGCGGGCCGGGTCGAGGTCGATCCCGGCCCACAGCCCGACCCCGCGGACGCCCGTCAGCAGGCCGTCCTCGACGAGGCTCGCGAGCCGTGCGTGCAGGTGGGCGCCGAGCTCCCGTGCCCGCGCCTGGTGCTCGCCCGTCTCGAGGAGGCTCACGACCGCGAGGCCCACGGCGCAGGCGAGCGGGTTGCCGCCGAACGTCGACCCGTGCGTGCCGGGCGTCAGGACGCCCAGGACGTCGCTGCTCCCGACGACCGCCGAGACGGGCACGACGCCGCCGCCCAGCGCCTTGCCGAGCGTCACGAGGTCCGGCTTCACGTCCCACAGCTCGCACGCGAGCGTGGTGCCGGTCCGGCCCAGACCGGACTGGATCTCGTCGGCGACGAGCAGGACGCCGCGCTCGTCGCACACGCGGCGCAGCGTCGGCCAGTAGTCGTCGGGCGGCACGACGACGCCCGACTCTCCCTGGATCGGCTCCATCAGGACGGCCACGGTGGTCTCGTCGATCGCGTCCGCGACCGCGCGGGCGTCGCCGTAGGGCACGAGGCGGAAGCCGGGCGTGAACGGGTCGTAGCCGTCGCGCGCGTCGGGGTCGTCGGAGAACGACACGATGGTCGTGGTGCGCCCGTGGAAGTTCCCGTGCCCGACGACGATGCTCGCCCGCCCGGCCGGCACGCCCTTGACCTCGTAGCCCCACTTGCGGGCGATCTTGATCGCGGTCTCGACGGCCTCGGCGCCGGTGTTCATGGGCACCATCATGGGGGTCGCGCCGGGCCCGCCCCCGCGCACGAGCGGCCCGACGAGGTGTGTCAGGCGGTCTGCGAACGGGTGCAGCAGGTCGTGGTCGAACGCACGTGACGTCAGGGTCACGCGCCCGAGCTGCTCGGTCGCGGCGTCGATCAGCGCGGGGTGCCGGTGCCCGAAGTTCAGCGCCGAGTACCCGGCGAGAAGGTCGAGGTAGCGTCGGCCGTCGACGTCGGTGACCCAGGCACCCTCGCCCGTGGCGACGGTCACGGGCAGCGGGTGGTAGTTGTGCGCCAGGTGGTCGCGTGCGGCGCCGGCCGCGGTCGCGGAGGCGGGGGCCGCCTGGCTCTGGGCGCTCACGAGCGGATCTCCAGCGTGCAGCACTTGGCGCCGCCGCCGCCTCGCAGGAGCTCGGACGTGTCGACCGCGACGGTCTCGTAGCCGCGCTCGGCGAGGGCGCCCGCGAAGTGGGTCGCGGCGGGTGCGTGGACGACGTGCCGCCCGTCGCTCACCGCGTTGAGCCCGAGCACCAGGGCGTCGGCCTCGGTCGCGTGGTGCGCGTCGGGGAACCGTTCGGCCAGGAGCTCCTGGGACGCGGGCGAGAAGGCGGGCGGGTAGTAGGCGAGGTCCACGGTCGCACCGGCCGCGGGGCGAGGCTCGCCCGGGTGCGGCGCATGGACGGGGTGAGCGACGTCGTCGGGCAGGGGCGTGAGGAACGGCGGCGGCGTGCCGCCCGGCACGGCCCGCGGTGCTCCCTCGCTGCCGCGCAGGACGACGAGCGCGGTGTCGAGGTGGTAGAAGCGAGGGTCGACGAGCTCGAGCGTGACGACCTCGCGGCCCCACAGGCTCGCGGCCTCCTGGTGCGCGCTGCGCTCGGTGCGGAAGCCCGTCCCGGCCAGGACGACGTCGCCCGCGACGAGGAGGTCGCCCTCGCCCTCGTTGACGTGGTCGGCCGTGTGGGTCACGTACCCGCGGTCGGCGAACCACTTGAGGTAGGCCGGGCCCTCGGGTGCCCGCTCGGGGTGGCGGAACAGGGCCGAGTAGACCAGGCCGTCGACGACGGTCGCGCCGTTGGCGGCGTAGACCATGTCGGGCAGGCCGGGCTCGGGGGCGATCTGCTCGACGCGGTGCCCGAGGTCGAGGTAGACGTCGCGCAGGCGTTCCCACTGGGAGACGGCGAGCGCGGTGTCGACCGGGCGGGCGCGGTCCATCCACGGGTTGATCTCGTAGCTGACCGTGAAGTACGTGGGGCGGCACATCAGGTAGTGCCGGGGGACCTGCGTGGGTCCGGGGGTGCTGGTCGTCATCTGCGCCTCTGTCTGGTCCGGAGCGGGCGTGGGACGTGCGACGGTGCGGGGTGTGCGTCGTTGCACGGTGACTGCTGAGCGACTGCCGGTCCCGTGGCGCGAGTGCCCGGGGCCTTCCCGTCACTGTACGACCTGGACGGTTCTCGCGGGGGCTCCGCAACCCGATCGAGATCCGGGGTTGACTATCGATACGTCAACGATATATCTTTAACTCATCGACGCGAAGAGTGCGGCACAGCCGCGCAGCGTCGACGCCCCGGATGCGAGGCCGAGGGCCCGTCGGACCACCGACGAGAACCCGCCCGCACCCGTCCCCCCGAGCACATCGCTCGGCGCGCCCCTGCGGAGGGGCACCCACAGACACGAACGGACTCGTCAGGAGACACCCCATGCGTACCCCCCATCAGCACCCAGACTCTTCCCGACCGCCCCGCGACCGCTCCGGCCGCGCAGGCGCACCCGACCCCTTCGGGGGCCGACCCCGTCGCCGACGCGACGACTTCCCCCGGCCCGAGGGCTTCGGACCCGACTTCGGCGGTGACTTCCCCGGCGGCCCGCGCGGCGGCCGAGGCGGGCGCCCCGACGGGACCGGTCGCCCCGACCGTGCAGGCCGCCCCGACGGAGCCTCGCGCCCCGACGGGCACGACCATCACGACCACCCGGGTCACCACGGGCACGACGAGCGGTTCGACGACCGCTTCGAGGGCCGCGGCCCCCGCGGGCACCGCGGCGGGCCGGGAGGTGGCCCCGGCGGCGGCCCGCGCGGTCGCGGACACCGCGGCCCCGGAGGCCGCGGACCGGGCGGTCGTGCCGGGCGCGGTGACATCCGCGCCGCGGTCCTGCTCCTCCTCGCCGAGGAGCCCATGCACGGATACCAGGTCATCCAGGAGATCGGCGAGCGCACCTCGGGCGCCTGGCGGCCGAGCCCCGGCGCGATCTACCCCGCCCTGAGCCTGCTCGAGGACGAGGGCCTCGTGACCATCACGGCCGAGGGCGGGCGCAAGCTCGCGAGCCTCACCGACGACGGTCGCACCTACGTCACCGAGCACGCCGACGAGCTCGGCATCCCCTGGCAGGACGCCGCCGACGGCGGCGTCCGCCCGGCCCGCCAGCTCCGAGGGGCGCTCCAGCAGGTCGCCGAGGCGCTCCGTCAGGTCGCACGGTCCGGCTCGGACGCCCAGGTGGCCCAGGCCGCCGCGCTCCTCGAGAGCACGCGCCGCGAGCTCTACCTGATCCTCGCGGGCCCGGCCGGGACGCCGGACGGCGAGACGCCGCCGCCCCCGGAGTCCCCGACCCCGGAGGCCTGACCCCCCCACGGTGCCGAGCCATGGGGTGGGGGGGGGGGGAGGGGGGGGTGGGCACGCCCCCCCC
>NZ_JBHVOS010000029.1:9725-59403 GCF_042887685.1 Oerskovia sp. NPDC057915
TGTTGGGGGGGGCTCGCCCTCGCGCGCGTTTCCCCCCCCCCCCCCCCACGCCCCGCCGACGCCAACCGCATGGTGGGCGCGGGGGCCGGGGCTCAGCCCCGGGCCACGATCCGGTCCAGGCGGCGCAGCGACAGCCGGATCATGAGGTCCAGCACCCGTGCGGCGAACGGGGCCGTCACGGCACGGGGCAGGGGACCTGCGAGGTACACGTCCTCCCACCAGGTCACGGCGCACCGTGCGACGGGCTCCGGCCGCGTCGTGGCGGGCACGTGGTGGCCGGCGAGCGGCACGACGACGATCCCCGCCTCCCCGAGCAGCGCCGGCCCGAGCTTCAGGTACGTCGCGCGACCCGCCTGGCCCTGCGCGGCGGGCGGGTCCCACTGCGTGATCCGCATCCGGTCGGGGAAGCCCGGCGCGCCCTGCGGGGCGAAGGGCCCTGAGACCATCGTGAACTCGGCGCCGACCCCCGGGCGCCAGGCGGTCGCGGGCACCGGTGATCCACCCGGCCCGTGGAACACCCCGCGGCTGAGCGGCACCCACCGGGGGTGCGTCCGCACGTCCGCGACGAGCGCGAACGCACGCTCGGCGCTGATCGGGAGCACGTGCGTGAGCTCGACGCGGCCCGGGTTCGACACCCGACCCTTCGCCGGGTCCCCAGGCGTCACGGAGTCTTCTTCGTCCCGCGCCAGCGCACCGACCGGATGCCGCGCGGCGTCCCGGTCCTGGCCGCACCTCGGGCCCGGCGAGCAGCGTCTCGTTCGGCGGCCTCGTCGACCACCCCCGGTCCCGCACCGGGCACCGGGGCGTCGACGATGCCGAGCCGGTCGGCAGGTGCGGGGACGAGCAGCGGGGGAGCGGCGCCGTCGGGCACCTCGACGACCTCCAGCACCGGCCGGAAACCCTGGGGCGGCGGACCGAAAGCCCGCCGCGTCTGGCTGATCACGGTCTTGCCGAGCGCGCGGGACCCCGCGACCCCCACGACCGCGCCCACGCCGAACGGCACGAGCCGCCCGATCGCGAGGCCGCCGTGCTTGACCATCTGGGTGCGCAGGAACTTGTTCGTCAGGGCCTTGTTGACCTGCTTGAGCGTGCTCGACGGCATGCTCGTCATGAGGACCTTGCCCCACGCCATGGCGGACCCGCCCACGGCCTTCTCGACCTGCTGCGAGCCCTTGTCGCCGAGGACCGACGCGAGGAGGAGGGCGCGGCGTCGCGCGGCGTCGTCGACCTCGAAGCCGTACACGTCCGCGACCGCGAGCGAGAACGCGGCCGACGACCCGAAGTACGTCGCGACGTCGCTCGCGGTCAGGGCGATGCCCACGCCCGTCCCGACGGCCGGGAACGCCGCGGCCGCCCCTACCGCGCCCCCGGCCGTACCGATGACCATGAGGTACTCGCGCTCGAGGATCCCGATGATCTGCGCGGGCGACGCGTGCGGGTTGCGGCGACGCAGCCCGTCGACGTGCGCGTGGATGACCGACGACGGGATGGTGACGGCCTTGTCGAGCGCTGCGTCGAGCAGAGGAGTGCTGCGCAGGTCGCCCCAGTCGTCGGCCGGCGCCCCCTCGGGGACGTCCTGGACCGCCGTGAGACGACCGTGCGGCTGAGGCACGGGCCGTACGCTGTCCGACGTTCCCCAGACTGCCATCTGGGCGTCGGTGTCCTTCTTCTTGCGACCCATCGGACGACTCCCTCCTGTGGCTCCTGGCGACCCCGCGACCGGTGGCCGCAGGGTCAGGCGGCGATCACTCGCCGACCGCACCCACGACCGGGCCGAAGGTGTGCTCCACTGTCGCACCGTTCTTGACCGTTCGCCCCACGGTGCACGTGGTCTCGATCGCGCGGTCCGCGACCTTCAGGAGACGCTCGCGCGCGTCGTCCTCGAGGCCCGACAGGTCGATCTCGAAGTGCTCCGTGACGGCCGTGTACCGGTCCTCGGCCATGTCCTTGGCGCCGTCGACGCGGATCGTCACCTCGTAGTCGTCGCCGAGGCGGCGCGCGAACGGCGCGTCGCTGCTCATGCCCGCGCACGCGGCCAGCGCGATCTTGAGGAGCTCGCCCGGCGTGAAGACCGCGCCCGCGCTCGCGGGGCCGATCGACACGCTCGCGCCACGCGCGGAGAAGCCGGTGTACGTGCGGGTGCCGGTGCGCTCGACCCACAGGGCGTCCGTCGGGGACGGGGACGACGCGGGGATCTCTTCGGCTGCGGCTGTGGGGTTCGTCATGCTGCTGATCTTCCCATCCTCGGGGTGGTGCCGATCCGGGTGCTCGGACCGCAGGACGCCCCGTGGTCCGGAGCGCGCTGCGGTGATCGGTTTGCCTACACTCGCAACATGCCCGCGCAGCAGCCGATTCCCACGCCCTACGAGGACCTCCTCCGGCTCGTCCTGGAGACCGGGACGCACAAGTCGGACCGCACGGGGACGGGGACGCGCAGCGTGTTCGGCCACCAGATGCGCTTCGACCTGTCGCAGGGCTTCCCGCTCGTCACGACCAAGCGCGTGCACCTGAAGTCGATCGTCTACGAGCTGCTGTGGTTCCTGCGCGGCGACTCGAACGTGCGCTGGCTCCAGGAGCACGGCGTGAAGATCTGGGACGAGTGGGCCGACGAGGACGGCGAGCTCGGCCCCGTGTACGGCGTCCAGTGGCGCTCGTGGCCCACACCCGACGGGCAGCACGTCGACCAGGTCAGCCAGGTCCTCGAGACGCTGCGCACCGACCCGGACTCGCGCCGCATGATCGTCTCGGCGTGGAACGTGGGCGAGCTCGACAGGATGGCCCTGCCCGCCTGCCATGCGTTCTTCCAGTTCTACGTGGCCGACGGCAAGCTCTCGTGCCAGCTCTACCAGCGCAGCGCGGACCTGTTCCTGGGCGTCCCGTTCAACATCGCGTCGTACGCGCTGCTCACGCACATGGTCGCGGCGCAGTCCGGCCTGGAGGTCGGTGACTTCGTGTGGACGGGCGGCGACTGCCACATCTACGACAACCACGTCGAGCAGGTGCGCGAGCAGCTCGGCCGCGAGGCCTACCCGGCCCCGACGCTGCGCCTCGCCCCGCGCGACTCGCTGTTCGACTACACGTACGAGGACGTCGAGGTCGTGGGCTACCAGCACCACCCGACGATCAAGGCCCCGGTGGCGGTGTGAGCCGTCCGGCTGTCGGGCTGGTCTGGGCGCAGGCGCGCGACGCCGCGGGGCGTCCCGTGATCGGGGCGCTCGGCGGCATGCCGTGGCACCTGCCCGAGGACCTCGCGCACTTCCGCCGCGTCACCACGGGCCACCCGGTCCTCATGGGCCGGGTCACGTGGGACTCGCTGCCGCCGCGCTTCCGCCCCCTGCCCGGGCGGCTCAACGTGGTCGTCACGCGCCAGGAGGACTGGCTGCCCGACGGCGCCGCCCACCCCGGCGGCACCGGCACCGGCGTCGTGGTCGCCCCGTCCGTCGAGGAGGGGCTGGCGCTCGCGTCGGCTGCCGCCGAGGAGTCGGGCTCGGGGCAGGTCTGGGTCATGGGCGGGGCTCAGGTGTACGCCGCGACCCTGCCGCTCGCGGACCGCTGCGTCGTCACGGAGATCGACCTCGTCGTGGACGGGGACGCGTTCGCTCCCGCGCTCGCGGCCGGCCCGGACGGCGACTGGGCGCTCGCGGGCGCTCCCTGCGCCCCTGCCGCTGCTGGCACCGCCGGTACCGCCGGTACTGCTACCGCTGGTGCCCCCGCCGCTGGCACCGCGGCGACCGGCGCCTCGGGGGCCGTGGCCGACGACTGGCAGACCTCGGCCGACGGTGTCCGGTTCCGGGTCCTCACGTACGAGCGGCGCACCGGCACGAGCTGACCGGGAGCGGCCGGCAGAGGTTCCGAGAACCCCGGCCGCGGCCACGCCTGCGGGTGCGCTCGCGGGCGCACGGGTCGATCCTTGTCGTGCAACGCGACCTGCGACCCGGAGGACACCATGACCGAGACCACGCTCGCCGAGTCCTTCGACGGGCGGCGGTTCACGTACCGCCTGCCGAGGGAGTCGAGCATCGGGCCGGGGGACTTCGTGACGATCGGCGTCGCGTTCCCCGAGACGGCCGAGCACCCCGGTGACGCCCTGGTCATGGGGCAGGTCCTGACGCGCGCGACCGAGCGGGGCGACGCCGTCGGGCACGGACGCGTCCTCGGGGAGCTGCGGCCGGACGGCACGGTCGTCGGGTCCGGGGGCGACCCGTTCACGTCGCACGACCTCACGCCCGCCGGCGCCGGCGTCCTCGAGGCCCTCCAGGCGCGCGAGCGCGCGACCCTGCGCATCGGCGAGCTGCACCACAGCCGCGGGAACGTCGACGCCCTGCTCCAGCCGCTGCGCTTCAACCGGCACACGTTCCTGTGCGGGCAGTCGGGCTCGGGCAAGACGTACGCGCTCGGGGTGCTCCTCGAGCAGCTCCTCATCGACACCGACCTGCCCATGGTCATCCTCGACCCGAACTCGGACTTCGTGCGGATCGGCGAGCTGCTCGCGTCCGCCTCGACCGAGGACGCCGCCCGCCTGCGCGAGCTCGACGTGCGTGTCCTGCGCAACGACGGCGAGCACCACCCCGTGAGCGCTCGGCTGACCGCGATGACGGCCGCGAGCCAGGCCGCCGTGCTCCAGCTCGACCCGCTCACGGACCGCGGCGAGTACAACACCTTCCTGCGGATGCTCGAGAGCGCGACGGGCGAGGGCGCGACGTCGGGCGTGATCGACCCGGCGGCCGCGGTCGCGCGCGAGATCGCCGAGGACGGGACGATCGACCCGCAGTCCATCCCGCGGGCGCTGCGGGCCAGCAAGGAGCCGGACGCGCAGGCCCTCGCCCAACGGATCGAGAACCTCGGCATCCTGGAGTGGGACGTGTGGGCGCGGGTCGGGCAGTCGGTCAGCGAGGTGCTCGACGAGGGGCCTCGCGCGGTCGTCGTCGACCTCGGCAGCCTGCACACGCACGAGGAGCAGCTCGCGGTCTCGCTCGCGCTGCTCGACGACCTGTGGGCGGACCGCGAGGCCCGGTCGCCCCGGCTCATCGTGATCGACGAGGCGCACAACGTGGTCTCGGCCGAGCCCGCGACCCAGCTCCAGCGGCTCACGACCGAGCGTGTCATCCAGATCGCCGCCGAGGGCCGCAAGTTCGGGCTGTGGCTGCTGCTCTCGACCCAGCGGCCCTCCAAGATCCACCCCAACGTGCTCTCGCAGTGCGACAACGTGGTCGTGATGCGCATGAGCTCGCCCGCCGACGTGGCCGAGCTCGAGAGCGTCTTCGGCTTCGCGCCGCCCGAGCTGCTCGCGGCCACGCCGTACTTCCGCCAGGGGGAGGCGCTCGTCGCGGGAGGGTTCGTGCCCGCCCCGGCGATCATCCAGATGGGGGCGCGCCGTACGGTCGAGGGCGGCTCGGACGTCGCGGTGCCTATGCCGGGCTGAGCGTTGCCCGAGCGGCCGGCAGCCGCGCGACGACCGTGAGCCCGCCCCCGTCGCGCGGCTCGGCCGTGACCTGGCCGCCGTGCGCGGCCGCGACCGAGCGCACGATCGACAGCCCCAGCCCGACGCCGCCGCGCACGTAGCCTCCCCGCCGGTCGGCCACGGCGCCGTCGCGCGCGAGACGACGGAAGGGCTCGAACAGCGCCTCGACCTCGTAGGTCGGCACCACGGGACCCGTGTTGGACACGGCGACCTCGACCGACCCGTCGGGTCCGGGACGGGTCGCGACGGCGACGCGGCCGCCCGGCTCGTTGTAGCGCACGGCGTTGTCGACGAGGTTCTGGACGAGACGTTCGAGCAGGACCGCGTCGCCCTGCGTCGGGGTCGGCTCGGCGTCGAGGTGCAGGTCGACGCCGGCGTCGCGGGCCGGCACGCCGGCGGTCGCGACGGCCTGCGCGGCGACCTCGGCGAGGTCGACGGGCTCGGGGACGAGCGGTGCCTGGTCGACGGCGGCGAGCGTCAGGAGTCCTTCGATGAGGCGTTCCTGGCGTGCGTTCACGGCGAGCAGCGTCGTCCCGAGGTGGCGCGCGTCCTGGTGGGTGCCGGGGTCGTCGAGCGCGACCTCGAGGACGGTGCGCGTGATCGTGAGCGGGGTGCGCAGCTCGTGCGACGCGTTGGAGACGAAGCGTCGCTGCCCGTCGAACGCCCGGTCGAGGCGCTCGAGCATCTGGTCGAACGTGTCGGCCAGGTCCTTGAGCTCGTCGTCGGGACCGTTGTGCGCGATGCGCTCGTGCAGGTTGTCGTCCGCGACGCGGCGGGCCGTGGCCGTGATGCGGTGCAGCGGGGCGAGGACGCGCGACGACATGACCCACCCGAAGCCGACCGCGAGGACGCCGATCCCGAGCAGCGCGAGGATCGACCACGTGAGGACGCTGCGCAGCGTCGCGTCGCGGGCCTCCTGGTTGTTGGTCTCGACGACCTTGCGCAGGTCCGCGAGCGTGCCGGAGCCGGTGGACAGAGTCGCGGCCGGGTCCACGGTGCTCGCGGACGGGCTCAGGGGGAAGCTCTGCCCCGCGACCAGGTCGGCCGTCAGGGACGGGTCGAGCGTCGAGTACATGCCGATGTCCGACGCCTCGACCGCGCCCACCGCGAGGCCGACCGAGTCGACGGGCTGCCGGTCGATCGCCGCCGCGAGCACGACGTACAGGACCGCGATCAGCACGGCACCCGCGACGACGAACGCCGCGGCGTAGACGGCCGTGAGCCGGGCCCGCAGGGTCGGGCGCAGCGCGGGGCGGGCGAGCCTCACGGGACCCGGTACCCGACGCCCGTGACGGTCTCGACGAGCGACGCGTCCTCGAGCTTGCGCCGGAGCTGCTTGATGGTGAAGCGCACGACCCCCGTGAACGGGTCGATGTTCTCGTCCCACACCTTCTCGAGCAGGTGCTCGGCCGAGACGGGGCGCCCGTCGGCGCGCAGCAGCTCCTCCAGCACGCCGAACTCCTTGCGCGACAGGTGCACGAAGCGCCCCTCCCGGTAGACCTCGTGCCGGCTCGTGTCCAGACGCAGGCCCGCGCGTTCGAGGACGGGCGGCGCGGCAGGGCGTGCCCGACGGCCCAGGGCCCGGACGCGGGCGCTCAGCTCGGCGAACGCGAACGGCTTGACGAGGTAGTCGTCGGCGCCGAGGTCGAGCCCGGTCACCCGGTCGAGCACGCCACCGGACGCGGTGAGCATGAGGACGCGCGAGTCACCGTCCGAGGCCACGATCGCCCGGCACACGTCATCGCCGTGGACGCCGGGCAGGTCGCGGTCGAGCACGACGACGTCGTACGCGTTCACGTCGATCCGCGCCAGCGCCTCGTGCCCGTCGAGCGCGACGTCGACCGCCATCGCCAGACGTCGCAGTCCCGTCGCGACGGCCTGCGCGATGAGCTCCTCGTCCTCCACCACCAGTACTCGCACCCCAGGAGCATGGCGGGAGGCGCTGTGAGATCTCTGTGAGGTCGCGGCTCACGAGGGCCTCACAGGTGCCCGGGTGGACTGCTCCTGAACCCGTTCCCCGACGTGAGGACCACATCATGACCATCCACCAGACCCGGCCCGGCGGGGCCGTCCGCTCCGGGACGCGCCGCCGGTCGGCCGCCGCAGCCTTCGTCGTCGCCCTGCTCACGGTCACGCTCTCGGCCTGCGCGCCCGACGACGCCCCGGGCGTCGCGAGCGCCGGCGACGGGAAGGGGGAGACCAGCGAGGCCGGGGACGAGAAGTCGTTCGACGACATGACCGACGCCGAGCGCGACGACATGGCGCGGAAGTTCGCGAGCTGCATGCGCGACAACGGCGTCGACATGCCCGACCCGGACACCGACGGGGGCCTGTCGATGGCGTCGGGCACCGTCGAGGCAGGCAGCATGGACGAGATGGACGCGGCCTTCGAGGCCTGCCGGGAGTTCATGCCGAACGGCGGCGAGCCCATGAAGATGACCCCGGAGGACCTGGAGACGCAGCGTGAGTTCGCCAAGTGCATGCGGGAGCACGGCGTCGACATGCCCGACCCCGACCCGAACGGCGGCATGACGGGCGCGCTCGAGCTGCCCGAGGACATGGAGGCGTTCGACACGGCGCTCGAGGCGTGCAACGAGTCCGGGTCCGGTGCCGGGCTCAGCGTCCAGAAGAGCGTTCCCGGGGACGACGAGTGAGCCGCCGGAGCGCGGTGCCCGGAGCGCCCGGACCGAGGCGTCGGCGCCACGGGCTGGTGATCGGCGGGGTCGTGGGCACCGCGGTGATCGGCGCCGGCGTCGTGCTGGCCCTGACGGGGTTCGGCCGCGGGGCCGACCCCGCGCCCGCCGCGACCGGTCCCGCCGAGACCGCGACCGTGACCCGGCAGACCCTCGTGCAGCGCACGACCGTCAAGGGCACGCTCGGCTACGGCGAGGCCGTCGTGCGAGGGCACCAGGGAGCCGGCGGAGCCGACGGTGGAGGCGGCGGGACGGTGACGTGGCTGCCGGGCGTGGGCGACGTCGTCGACCGTGGGGGAGTGCTCTTCAAGGTCGACGAACGCCCGACCGTCCTCCTGCTCGGCACGCTGCCCGTGTACCGCGAGCTGGGATCCGGTGCCGAGGGCGAGGACGTGCGCCAGCTCGAGGAGAACCTCAAGGCCCTGGGCTACACGGGCTTCACCGTGGACACGAAGTTCACGGAGTCGACCGCCGAGGCCGTCAAGAAGTGGCAGAAGGACCGCGGGGTCGAGAAGACGGGCACGGTCGGCCCGTCCGACGTCCTCGTGGCCGCGGGGCCGGTGCGCGTCGACGCGCTCAAGGCGCGCGTCGGCGATCCCGCCGCCGCGGAGATCCTCACGACGACGGGAGTCGACCGGGCGATCTCGGTCGACCTCGACCTCGCCGACCGCGAGCGTGCCGTCGAGGGTGGCACCGTGACGGTCGAGCTGCCGGGAGGTGCGACGACGGAGGCGGTGGTCTCCGCCGTCGGGAGCCCTGAGGTCGTCGAGGACGAGAGCGGCATACCCGGGTCCTCCGACAAGACCGTGATCCCCGTGACCGTGACCCTCCCCGAGGGGACCGACGCCGACGCGGGCTCCGTCAAGGTCACGTTCGTCGCGGCCGAGAGGCCCGACGTCCTGACCGTGCCCGTCGCGGCGCTCCTCGCGCTCGCCGAGGGCGGGTACGGGGTCGAGGTCGTCGAGGACGGCACGAGCCGGATCGTCGCCGTCGAGACCGGGATGTTCGCCGACGGGAGCGTCGAGATCACGGGCGACGTGGCCGAGGGCGACGTCGTCGGGATGCCGTCGTGAGCGCGGTCTCCGTCGCGCGCGACGCCGTCGACCACCCCGAGACCTGGAGAACCGTGACAGGCACGGGCTCGCCGGGCACCGACCCGGGCGCGGGCGGTGGTCCCGTCGTGACCCTCCACGAGGTGTCCCGCGTCTTCCCGGGCGGGGTCGCCGCGCTGCGCGACGTGCACCTGGACGTCCATCGCGGCGAGCTGCTCGCGATCGTCGGGCCCTCGGGCTCGGGCAAGTCGACCATGCTCAACGTCATCGGGACGCTCGACCGGCCCACGTCGGGCCGGGTCCTGATCGACGACTTCCTCGTCGAGGACCTCGACGACCGCGAGGTGTCCGCGCTGCGCGCGAGCCGCATCGGGTTCGTCTTCCAGCAGTTCCACCTGGCCGTCGGGGTCTCGGCGCTCGACAACGTGGCCGACGGGCTCCTGTACCGGGGGGTCGGACGCCGCGAGCGACGTCGTCGGGCCGCCGAGGCCCTCGACCGCGTGGGGCTCGGGCACCGGCTGACGCACCGTCCGCACGAGCTGTCGGGCGGTGAGAAGCAGCGCGTCGCGATCGCTCGCGCCGTCGTCGGGGACCCGCCCCTGCTGCTCGCCGACGAACCCACGGGCGCGCTCGACACGGCCGCGGGGGCCGGCGTCATGGACGTGCTGCGGGGACTGAACGCGGCCGGGACGACCGTCGTGATCATCACGCACGACCGCGAGCTGGCGGCCTCCCTGCCCCGGCAGGTCGCGATGCGCGACGGCGAGATCGTCGCGGACGGGAACCTGCCCCCGGGCGGGGCGGGGACGGCCCTCGGGAGCGCTGGGAGCGCTGGTGGTGCTTCGTCCGGTGCCGGTGCCGGTCCCGCGGCCGCCGCCGCCCCGGCGACCACGACCGCCGGGGAGGCACCGTGCTGACCACGCTGCGCCCCGCGCGCCTCGGCCCGCCCGACGTCCTGCGCGTCGGCGCGACCGGCCTGCGCACCCGCCCCCTGCGGGCCGTGCTCTCGGCCCTGGGCATCGCGATCGGCATCGCGGCGATGGTCGCGGTCGTCGGGATCTCGAGCTCGTCACGGGCCGAGCTCGACCGGACGCTGACGGCCCTCGGGACGAACCTGCTGCGCGTCGCACCCGGGACCGACCTGTTCGGCGAGGCCGCGACCCTGCCGCCCGAGGCGGTCGACATGGTGCGCCGGATCGCGCCCGTCGAGAACGCGACCTCGGTCGCGCAGCTCGACGCCAAGGCCTACCGCTCGGACCTGATCCCGACGGGGGAGTCGGGCGGGATCGGCGTGTACGCGGCCGACCTCGACCTGCTCGAGTCCATCGGCGGCACCGTCGCGGACGGGGCCTGGCTCTCGGAGGCGACGGCGCGGTACCCGGCCGTCGTCCTGGGGCACACGACCGCGCAGCGCCTGGGGATCACGACCCCGGACCCGGCCGTCAAGGTGTGGATCGGTGGTGAGTGGTTCACGGTCGTCGGCATCCTCGACCCCGTGCCGCTCGCCCCCGAGATGGACCTGGGTGCGCTCGTGGGCCGTGAGGCCGCCGCGGAGTACCTCGACTGGGACGAGCTGCCGACCATGATCTACACGCGCACCCGCGAGGACTCCGTCGAGCAGGTCCGCGGTGTCCTCGGGGCCACGGCCAACCCGCAGGCGCGCAACGAGGTCGACGTCTCACGGCCCTCGGACGCGCTCGCGGCGCAGCAGGCCACCGACGAGGCGTTCACCGGGCTGCTCGTCGGTCTCGGGGCGGTCGCCCTGCTCGTGGGCGGGATCGGGGTCGCCAACACCATGGTCATCTCGGTCCTCGAACGACGTGCCGAGATCGGCCTGCGCCGCTCGCTCGGCGCGACCCGGGGCCAGATCCGCGGGCAGTTCCTCGTGGAGTCGCTCGTGCTCTCGCTCATGGGCGGTGCCGCGGGGGTCCTGATCGGGATCGGCATCACGGCCGGGTACGCCGCGTCGCAGGAGTGGCCGGTCTCGGTCCCGCCCGTGGTCGTGGTGGGTGGGCTCGTCGCGACGCTCGGGATCGGTGCCGTCGCCGGGCTCTACCCCGCGGTGCGGGCGGCACGGATGTCCCCCACGGAGGCGCTCACGGCGGTCTGACCGGTGGGTCGTCAGAACGGGCGTGGACCAGGGGTCACGCCCGTTCTGGCAGCCGGGGGCGTCCGGTGGGACGGTGGTGCGACGTCACCCCCGACGGCGTAGCGTGCGAGCCGCCGACGCCGCACCACCGGGCGCCCTCGGCCCGAGGCGGCCCGCCCCACCCGGTTCGGCCGCCCGCACCACGACAGGGGAGACATGCACGCACGACCTGGCCGACACCTGACCGCGACCCTGCTGGGGGCGGTGATCCTCGCCGTCGGGCTGGGGGCGTGCTCCCCCGCGGGACCCGAGGCCGCCGAGCCGCCGCGCGAGCCCGCCCCCGCCGAGGCGCCCCCGGCGGCCCCCGCCGAGCTCGCAGGAGCCGACACGAACCCCTTCCTCGCGGGCGAGCCCTCCGCCCACCCGGACATGCAGTCCGTCCACGCCGCCGCAGCGCTCCGGACGAGCGACCCCGACGCGGCCGCGGCGCTCGACGTCGTCAGCGAGGCAGGCGCGTCCCTGTGGGTCGGGGACTGGTTCACGCCCGCGGAGGCCGAGGCCCTCGTGCGCGACCACGCGCGCACCGCCAACGAGGCCGGACGCACCGGCGTCGTCACGGTCTACGCGATCCCGGCCCGCGACTGCGGGTCCTTCTCCGCGGGCGGCCTGACCCCCGAGGAGTACCCCGCCTTCGCGCAGGCTGTCGCCGACGGGCTGCGCGGCACGCGCACCGCCGTCGTGCTCGAGCCCGACGCCCTGCCCGACCTCGGCGCGTGCCCCGAGCAGGGCGACCGCGCCGGGCTCCTGCGACAGGCCACCGCGGCGCTCGCGGACGCGGGCGCGAGCGTCTACCTCGACGCGGGGAACTCGGCGTGGGTCGACGCCCCGACGATGGCCGACCGGCTGCGGCAGGCCGGGATCGACGACGCCCGCGGCTTCGCGACCAACGTCTCGAACTTCCGCACGACCGCCGACGAGCGCGCGTACGCCGACCGGCTCGCCGCGCTCCTCGGGACGCACTACGTGGTCGACACGTCGCGCAACGGGCTCGGGCCCCTCGGCGACGGGCCCCTCGACTGGTGCAACCCCGCCGGTCGGGCGCTCGGCGAGAAGCCCGGCGCGGTCGACGACGGCAGCGCGCTCGACGCGTACCTCTGGGTCAAGGTCCCCGGGGAGTCCGACGGCGAGTGCGACCGCGGCGACCCGGCCGCCGGTCAGTTCTGGCCCGAGTACGCGATCGGGCTCGTGGAGCGCGCGGGTTGGGACACTGCGGGGCCGGGACGCTAGGCTGTCGGGCGTCCCACCGGGCCCGAACCGCCGTGTTCGCGCCCACGCGCCTGTAGCTCAGGGGATAGAGCACCGCTCTCCTAAAGCGGGTGTCGCCAGTTCGAATCTGGCCAGGCGCACCACCACGCCCCCGGGGGCGGAGGCCAGGGCCGTTCCGCCTCACCGCTCCTCGCGCCGCTCGACCGGCACCTCGGGCGTCCGGCCTCGCGCCGCCACCACCCGCTCCGCGAACTCCTCGACCGCTGTGACGACGGCGTCGAACCGTACCGAGTGGAACAGGTCGAACCCGTGCTGCGCCCCGGGCAGCTCGGCGTAGACGACCGGGCTGGTCGAGACCCCGCGCAGGTCGGCGACGAACTGGCGGGCCCCCTCGACCGGGACCAATGTGTCCTGGTCGCCGTGCACGACGAGGAACGGGGGAGCGGCGGGGCGCAGGTAGGCGCTCGGTGCCGACTCGACGCCCTGGTCGCGGCCGCTGCCGTAGTACTCGCCGAAGTAGCCGTAGAGGCACACGGCCCCGACCACGGAGGTGTCGGCGTCCTCGAAGCCGGGCTGGAACTGCGGGTCGCCGGGCGTCAGGGCCGCGAGCGACGCCAGGTGCGCGCCCGCCGAGCTGCCCGCGACGACGACGCGGTGCGGGTCGGCCCCGTACGCGGCGCCGTGCTCCCGGACCCAGGCCAGGACCCGCTTGGCGTCGACCAGGTGGCCGGGGAAGTTCGTCGTCGGGCGCAGGCCGTAGTTCGCGCTCACGCACACCCAGCCGCGGCTCGCGAGCCGCGAGAGCATCGCGCGGGCCTCAAGCTCCTTGCGCCCGCTCACGTACCCGCCGCCGTGGAAGTACACGAGGGTCGGGCCGTCGGCCGGGCGCGACCGGGGGCGGTAGACGTCGAGGCGGTGCTCCCGGCCCCGCGCGCCCGCGGTGCCACCGGCGACGCCGCCGACCCTGCCGCCGGTGTCCGCACCGTAGGGCACGTCGCCCAGGCGCTCGACGTCGCGTCGGCGCACCGCGAACGGGGCCAGGAGGATCCGCGCCCAGGGCAGCCCACGGTTCGTGACGGTGCCCGGCCCTGCGCGGAGACCGTCGGCCAGGGCGTGGTCGAGCGCGGGCGCTGCCAGCAGGCCGCGGCGGGCGACCAGGACCAGGCCGACGGCGGTCAGAGCGGCCAGGGCGAGAGCGACGCGTCCGCCCGTCGACCCGAGGTCTCCGTCGGCGAGCGCCCAGGCCGTCACGGCCCCGAGGGCGACCAGCAGGGTGAACGGCTGCTCGTTGACGAGGACGCTCATGCGGAAGGCGACGCGGCCCAGTCGCGGAGGCCGGCGGGCCGGGCTGAGCGACGCCGACGTGCAGCACGCGACGAGGAGCACGGGGACGAGATACCCGATCGGCATGGCGGCTCCTTCGCTGCCGGTGGGCGCGTCGCGCCCCTGGTTCCCGGTCTACACCGGAGCGCGCGGAGGTGCGCGTCGGGCCGTCCGGTCGCCGGACGAACGTCCTGGCTCGCCACCTTCGAGGAGGTGACGACAAAGGGCGCGTCGACGGAAGGTCCCGCGCCGGCTCCAGGTAGTTGAAATTCGAACTGAATTCCCGGCGAGGTGCCCGACCGGCGAGAGATCCGGGGAGGCTCGTGCGCGGTGGCCGTTTCGGCGGTGCCCACTTTTGTGGGCGATTCCTCGAACAGCTCAGGCAGGACAGACGGGGGTCGTCGCACTCGTGCTCGGTCCCCGGCGCGCCCCCAGGTTCCGCTTCCCCCGGGTGCGACCTGACCGGGCCTGCTCGCGCCCCGCCCCGCGGCCCTGGGGCGGACGCGTCGCCGAGGCGGCACGGCGGGCCGTGGCCCAGACGGCGAAGGTCTCACCCGCCGCGGCCGACAATTCGTCGCACCTTCTCGGAATCCGCACCCGGGGGCATGCGTCCGAGAGAGCCTGGCCCTGGAGGCATTTCAAGATTGCCCCCGCACGCATTGATCAATGGTCACCCGCCTGCATTCCCGGTGCCCGGCGACAATGACCCGGTCGCACGCGCCGCCCCTCCGCTCCTGGCATTCGACGACCCCTCGTCCATCTGCTGATCGTGACCCGTCCGCGAGACGCCCCACCGGCGGGTCCAGCCTTGCGGCCGCCTCTAGGCTGGAAGGGCTTCCGGGGATGGCCGGGGGCCATCGCCGGAAGGGCATCACGCATGAGCGACGTTCTGCACGACGACCACAGGACCGACCCGTCGAGCATCAAGGGGTTCCGGCACAGCAGGCAGTGGGTGTTCGGCACCATGCTGGTCTCCGCGCTCATCAGCCTCACGGCCTCGTTCGTCCTGTCCTACGACGCGGTCCTCCTTGCGGCGAACCCTGCAGCCGAGCTCTCGTGCAACGTCAACGAGGTCCTGTCCTGCGGTGCCGTCGGGGTCGCGTGGCAGTCGTCGCTCTTCGGCTTCCCCAACGCCTTCCTGGGGCTGATCGCGGAACCCGTGGTCATCACGATCGCGGTCGCGAGCCTCGGCGGGGTGCGGTTCCCGCGCTGGTTCATGTTCTCCGCGCAGGTCGTGTACGCGCTGGGCCTGATCTTCGCCTACTGGCTCTTCTACCAGTCGATGTTCGTGATCGGTGCGCTGTGCCCCTGGTGCCTGCTCGTCACGCTCTCGACGACGCTCGTCTTCATGACGCTGCTGCACTGGAACATCATCGAGGACAACCTGTACCTGCCGGCCAGGGCGCAGGAGCGTGCGCTGTCGTTCGTCCGCTCGGACGCGGACGTGTTCCTGACCGCGACGTGGGTCGTCCTGATGATCGCGGGCGTCCTGCTCAAGCACGGGTCCAAGCTCTTCGGCTGACCTCGGCGCCCGGTCCGGCGCGGGGGAGGCCCCCTGCCCGACGGCGCCGCCCACCTCACGGCCACGCCTCGCCCGGGGCGTGGCCGTCGTGCGTCGGGACGGACGGTGCCCGAGCGTGCGGAGCGACCCGCCGGGCGATCGTCCACGAACAATCCATCACATCGAACTGGACGCTCGTCCATCTCCGCGCGGACGAACGTGCGGACACATTTGACGAACGGGCGAAGACCTTGCACAATCGTCTCTGACGGTGCGTATCGCCTGCCCCCTGCGCGGTGCGCACCGTCCTCAATCTTCTCGGCCTTCCCCCTGTGCAACGGTGCGCTCGGGACGCCCAGGTGCCGAACCCTCCCTCAGAAGCCGTCGGTGAGAACACCTCACCCGCGGTGACCCACCCGAAGTCGCCGCCCCCGGCGTGCCGGTGCCGGTTCCGGTCGGCCGGGCGGTTAGCGTGCGAGAGTGAACGCAGCCGCCCGCAACCCATCTGCCCGCGAGACCGTGGCCGATACCGCTCGGCCGCTCACCGACCAGGACGCGCACGACAGCGCCGTCCGAGGTGCGGCCTCGGCCACCGAGAGCTCGACGAACCTCGCGAGGCCGACGCTCGTCGAGCCACCGACCACGGCCGAGCTCGTCGAGGACGCCGTCCGTTCCTGGCGGGCCTCGCTCGTCGAGCTCGCGGGCGGTTCGTCGCTCGCCGACATCGGCCTCCTGGGCGACGCGGTCGTCGATCTCACCGCCGCCCACCCCTCGGGTGTTGCGCAGCTCTTCGCCGGCCGCCCGACACGGCTGTCCAACCTGTTCCGCGAGGGGGCCTCCCTGCCTGCCGCGCGGCGCCGGGCCCGTGCGGTGGTCGTCCGGTCGCAGGAGCACGCCCAGCGCTACGGTGTCGCGCCCACCTATCTCGCGATCGGCGTCACGACCTGGACCGAGGGGGAACCCTCGCGCCTCCCGACCGACGACGTCGCCGCCCTCGCGCACGTCGCGGGCACCACCTACAGCCGGACCATCGACGGCGCCACGGGACTGCCCGCAGGGCCCGCCGCCGACGACCCGGCCGACCCCACGCGGTCCGCGACCACGCCGTCCCCGGCGAGCGGCGCCGTCGGGCAGGGGGAAGGGCCCGCGCGCGACGGCGCCGAAGACGCCGACGCCGAGCCCACCCTCCCGCGCACCGTGCGCGCCCCCGTCCTGCTGCGCCCCCTCACGCTCACCCCGCGCGGTGACAGCGAGACCGACTACGACCTCACGCTCGAGCCGACCGTCGAGATCAACCCCGTCCTCGCGCGCACCCTGCGCGCCCACGGCGGGCTGATCGACCCCGTCACGCTCGCCCGCAGCGCGTTCACGCCCGCAGGCTTCGACCCCTCGGACGCCCTGGCCCGCATCACGGCCGTGGGCAAGGCCGTGCTGGGCGACTTCGAGCTCGCGCAGCGGGTCCTCGTCGGGACGTTCGTCCACCCCGGCCAGGTCCTCGTCGACGACCTCGACGAGCTCGCGTCAGGCCTCGAACGGCACGAGGTCGTCGCGGCCCTCGCCGGCTCCGAGGAGGCCGCGACCGCGCTCGCTCGCGAGCTCCCGGCCCCGCGCGTCGGCGACGCCGACCCGACCCAGGAACGGGGCGTGGGCGACCTCGACCCCGCGCAGCGCCACGTCATCGACGCGCTCGCGACCGGCAGCCACCTGTTCGTCGACGCGCCCCCGGGCGCCGACACGGCAGGGACCATCGCCGCCGTCGTCGCCGAGGCCGCAGCGAGCGGCCGCAGCATCCTCTACGTCCCGGGCCACCGCCGCGCCGCGGAGACGCTCGCGACCCGGCTCGGCGAGCTCGGGCTCGACGGGCTGCTGCTCGACATCGCGCCCGAACCCACGTGGCGGACCACGGCCTCCCACCGCCTGCTCGGTGCCATGGCCGCCGAGGCGGAGACGGTCGACACCGACTCCGTCGCGCGGGTCCGTGACGGCCTCCTCGGAGCGCGTGCCCAGCTCTCGGGCTACATCGAGTCCCTGCACCTGGTCCGCGAACCCTGGGGAGTCTCCGCCTACGCGGCCCTGCAGGCTCTCGCTCGGCTCACCGCGCAGCGCCCCGCCCCCGGCACGACCGTCCGCCTGGGACCCGAGGTCACGATCCGGATCGGCGCCGAGCGGCGCGCCGAGATCTCGACACGCCTCGTGCGCGCGGCCGAGGTCGGGGCCTTCACGCTCCGCTCGACGTCGACGCCCTGGTTCGGTGCGGACATCACGAGCGCCGAGAACGCCCAGGACGCCCTCGTCCGGGTCGAACGGCTCTCCGGCCAGACGCTCCCGCAGCTCCGCGACCAGGTGGCGTCCGTCGCGACGACCACGGGACTCACCCCCGCCACGACCGTCCGGCAGTGGGGCGACCAGCTCCGCATGCTCGGCGGCATGCGCGGCACGCTCGACGCGTTCCAGCCCATGATCTTCGAGCGCACCGCGACCGACCTCGTCGAGGCGACCGGCACGCGCGAGTGGCGGACCGCGAACGGCATCGACATGGGCTGGGCCCACCGTCGACGCCTGCGCCGGCAGGCCAAGGACATGCTCCGTCCCGGCGTCCGGGTCCCCGACCTGCACGCGGCCCTCATCGAGGTCCAGGCGCAGCGTGCCGTCTGGCAGGCGCAGTGCCCGCGCGGCGGGTGGCCGACCCTCCCCGAAGGGCTCGCCGCGATCGAGGACACGTACGAGGCCGTCCGGATCGACCTCGAGTACCTCGACCCGGTCCTCGCCACGACCCCCGTCGGAGCAGACCTCCTCGACCTGCCGATCAGCGAGCTCGCGGTGCGTCTCGCGGCCCTCGGCGAGGACCAGGAGGCGCTCGAGAACCTGCCCGCGCGGACGTCCGCCCTGCGGACCCTGCGCGACGAGGGCCTCGGCGACCTGCTCGACGACCTCTCGGCACGCCGCGTCGAGCCCGAGCTCGTGGGCCCCGAGCTCGACCTCGCCTGGTGGAGCTCGGTCTTCGAGCAGGTCCTCGCCCAGGACCCGGCCCTCGCCGGACAGGACGGGGCCGGTCTCGAAGCGCTGGCCCGCCGCTTCCGCGACCTCGACCGCACGCACGTCGCAGCGCTGTCCGCCCCCGTGCGGCTCGCGGTGCGGGAGCACCTCGGTGCGGCGATGCGCGACCACCGCACCGAGGCCGAGGCGTTGTTCACCGAGCTCCTCGAGGGGCGCATGACGAGCCTGCGCGACGCCCACGAGCGCTACCCGGAGGTGCTGCGTCGCCTGCGACCGTGCGTCGTCGCGTCCCCGACCCTCGTGCCGCACCTGTTCACCCCGACCCGCACGGTCGACCTCGTGATCCTCGACGCCGCGCAGCACATCCCGGTCGAGCTGGTCCTGTCGTCCCTCGCGCGCGGACGTCAGGTCGTCGTGTTCGGCGACCCGCGGGCCGCCTCGGGCTCGACCGTGGGCGAGCTCGCCGCGATCCTGCCGACGGTCGCCCTGTCCGCGGGCGGCACGCGACGAGACCCCTACCTCACGGCGTTCCTCGCCGCCCACGGCTACGAGGGCGTCCTGCGGCCCAGCCCGCTGCCCCGCGCGGAGCCCCTCGTCCACCTCGACCTGGTTGATGGCGCGGGCATGCCGGACCCGGCGTCGGGCGCGGTCGAGAGCACGCAGGCCGAGGTCGACCGCGTCGTGGAGATCGCGATCGAGCACGCCATGACACGACCCGAGGAGTCGCTCGGCATCGTCACCGTCAGCTCGGTGCACGCCGACCGGATCCGGGATGCGCTCCTCGGCGAGGTCCGGCAGAACCCGGCCCTGGCCGTCTTCTTCTCGGGGGCTCGGGCAGAGCCCGTCGTGGTCGCCGAGGTCTCGGGCGTCTCCGGTCTCAGCCGCGACACGATCGTCCTGTCGATCGGCTACGGGCGGACCCCGCACGGGCGCGTGCTGCACCGCTTCGGCGTGCTCAACGCGCCGGGCGGCGACGCCATGCTCCTCGACACCCTGGGCTCGACGCGCCGGCGCCTGCACGTCGTCACGTGCTTCACGGCGTCCGACCTCGACCCCGAGCGCCTGCGCGGGCACGGGGCCAAGCTCCTCGCGGAGGTGCTCGACCTCGCCGAGCAGCGCAACGGCCGTGCCGACCAGGTCACCCTGGGCAACGGTGTGGACGTGGGCGGCAACCCCGACCGCCTCGTGATCGACCTCGCCGAGCGCCTGTGGCGTGCGGGGCTCGTGGTCGAGACGGACTACGGGGTGGTCGGCGGAGACCGGATCCCCCTGGTCGTCGGTCACCCCGACATCCCGGGCGAGCTCCTGGTCGCGGTCCTGACCGACGACGACGCCTACGTCGCCGAGCGCAGCGTGCGCGTGCGTGACCGTCAGCTCGCGGAGCGGCTCGAGCGCACTGGCTGGGTCGTCGCCCAGGTGTGGTCCGCCGCGGCGTTCCTCGACCCCGCGAAGGAGGCCGAGCGCATCCGCCGGGTGGTCCAGGCCGTGCGCGACGCGCGGTTGCCCGAGCTCGGTGGGATCGCGCAGACGGGGGGCCGCGACCGCATCGTCGTCGTCCCCGTGGTCGCGGACGACGAGTTCGGGACGGACTGACGGCCGGCGGGCTGTGCCGGGGGGCCCGGGGCGCACCGGGGGCACTGAGACAATGGGGTCGTGACCCCCGTCGATCGTTCCCTCAGCCCTGACGACCCTGCGTCGGTGGACCCGACGGCTCGCTCCGGCGATCCGGTCGCGCCCGCGACACCGCGTCGTCGGTCGCGTCGAGTCGTGCGTCAGGGGACCGAGCAGTCGGGAGTCGCGGGCCTGGGGTCCGACGACGACGCCGCGGCCTGGGGTGACGTCCGTCCGGGGACGTCGACCGACAGCCACGACGCCGAGCTCCTGCGCGACGTGCCACCGCACTGGTCCTGAGGGACCGGAGGGTCTGAGGAGCCGGCCCTGGGAGACGGTGGGCTGGGGGCCTCGCCCCGCTCCCTGTGGCTGGAGCAGACGTCGACGGCCGCCCGGGACGAGGTGCGTTCCAGGAGACCGCCGACGATCGTCGGCGATCACCGGAACGACACCCGGCCCCCAGGGGGCGGACGACGGGGCCGGGACGCCGCGGGGGACCGGGCGGGCGGGAACGCCCCCGGTCCCCGGGTCGTGAAGCGGTCAGCGGCCGCCCGGACCGGCGGAGTCCACAGCACGCGCGTTCTGCGCGGCGAGCAGGTCGCGGATCTCCTGGAGCACCAGGACGTCCTCCGCAGGAGCCGCGGGGGCGGCCTCCTCACCCTTCTTGCGCCGGGCCGCGAGGTGGTTCATCGGCATGACGATGACGAAGTAGAGCGCTGCGGCCACGCACAGGAACTTGAAGAGCGCGTCGAGGATGAGGCCGAAGCTGAACGCCGCGCCGTTGATGGTGAAGTTCCACACCCCTGTGAGGTCCGGCTCGCCGAAGATCGCCGCGACGAGAGGGCTGATCAGGCCGTTGACGATCGAGGTCACGACGAGCGTGAACGCACCGCCGATGACGACACCGACCGCCAGGTCGATCGCGTTGCCGCGGAGCACGAAGTCCTTGAAGCCGTCGAACACGTTCTTCATACGAGGTTCCTTTCGAGAGGGGCGCGGAGCGAGGTCCGGACGCGATCCTTCCATGCTCACGGCACCAGGACCACGGACAGGCCACCCCACTCGCCGACGCCGGCGAGCGCCGCAGCCTCCTCCGGGAGCACGGCGACGAGCGTGACGCCGCCCTCCTGGCCGCTGCCGCCGAGCAGGCCACCGGACGAGACCGGCGACCGGGGCCCTGCCACGACGAGGGCGCGCCGTGCGAGGTGGCTGCCCGCCCCGGTGGCGCCGGTGCTGCCCGTCGCCGCGAGCAGGTCGACGCGGTCGCCGGGGTGCAGGAGCGCGGCCACGTCGGGGTCGGAGAGCCGCACGGGCGCCACGACGGTCCCGGCGGGAGCCATGGCCGCGAGGTCGCCTGCGGCGACGAGGGAGGGGGAGATCGTCTGCCCGGGCGGCAGGGCGACCGACGTGGTCCGCCCGACGGCGTCGCTCGTCCTGGTCAGCGAGGTCTCCGGGGCGAGCGCGGTCGCGACGGGCACGACCGTGACGTCCCCCTCGCCCAGGACGGTTCCGGCCTCGACCGCACGTGCCGTCACGACCACGGGGCGCGTGTCGGGTGGTGGTGGGCTCAGGCGGCCGACCACGACGGAGGCGACCAGGCCGCAGCCCAGCGCGAGCAGCACGAGGCGTGAGCGCCACGCGAGGGCGCGCAGGCGCCGTCGGGCCGTGGACGCACGGCGACCCGGCGCGCGAGCGGCGGTCGATGCAGGGGGAACCATGAGGCGACGCTAGGCGTCGCGCACGCAGGGCCCGCAGCGGGACCGGGTGTCCAGTGCACAGGGCACCTCTGGTGCCTACCTGTGCACGGCTCGGAGCAGCGTCAGCTCGCCGAAGGCGTCGAGGAGCCCGACGAGCTCGAGGACGTCCCGCTGCTCGAGGAGCCGGACGAGGAGCCGCCCGACGAGCTGCTCGACGAGTCGGCGGACTTCGCGGGCGCCGCAGGCGTCGTGGAGCCCGTGCTCGACGACTTCGAGGAACGCGAGTCGGTGCGGTAGAAGCCCGATCCCTTGAAGGTCACCCCGACCGAGGAGAAGACCTTGCGCAGACGACCGCCGCACTCGGGGCACACGGTGAGCGCGTCGTCGGTGAACGCCTGGTGGATGTCGAAGGCGTGGCCGCAGGCAGTGCACGTGTACGCGTAGGTGGGCACGGTCTCTCCTCAGAGGTCGCGGGGTGGGTGCGGTCGTCACGGGCCGGGCGCGAGCCTGGTCCGCGGCGTCCGGCGTGCGCGTCGGGTCGACGGCAGGACACAGCCGGACTGGCACTCGGGTCTTCTGAGTGCTAATCATACGCCCGGCCCGCCCGGGGTAGTCTCGCACCGTGTCTGCTGATGTCCCCGCCGGAGTCCACGGCGACCCCCCGCCGCCCGTCCCTGCTGCCCGACGGGGAGGTTCGCGCGCCCGCCGGGGCGTGATCGCGATCGCTGCGCTCGTGGTCGTGCTGATGGTCGCCGTGTCGGTGTTCGCCGTCGTCACCGTCCGCCGGCCGCTCCCGCAGACCGACGGGACCCTCACCCTGACGGGCCTCGACGCCGAGGTCAGCGTGCTGCGCGACGCGCAGGGCGTCCCGCAGATCTACGCCGACACGCCCGAGGACCTCTTCCGCGCCCAGGGGTACGTCCAGGCGCAGGACCGCTTCTTCGAGATGGACTACCGCCGGCACGTGACCGCGGGCCGCCTCGCCGAGCTCGTCGGCGACAGCAAGGTCGCGATCGACGCGGACAAGGTCACCCGCACCTTCGGCTGGCGCCTGGTCGCCGAGGAGGAGTGGAAGATCCTCGCCCCCGAGACGAAGGCCTACCTCCAGGCGTACGCGGACGGCGTCAACGCCTACATCGAGGACCGCGACCCGAGCGAGATCGCGCTCGAGTACACCGTGCTCGGCACGAGCGTCTCGGTGCCGGACCCCGAGCCCTGGGACCCGATCGACTCCCTCGCCTGGCTCAAGGCCATGGCCTGGGACCTGCGCGGCAACTACGACGACGAGCTCGAGCGCGCGATCGCGTACGGCGGGTTCGCGGGCGCCCCGAGCGGAGCCCAGGACCCCGCCCGGGTCGCCCAGGACGTGGCCCGCGTGGGCACGCTCTTCCCCGCGTACGCCGCCCAGACGAACCTCCCGATCCTCGACCCCTCCGAGGTGCCCACCACGAGTGAGCCCGTCCAGGTCGAGGGCGCCGAGCAGACGGCGTACGCGCCGACCCTCGCGGGCAGCGAGCTCCAGTCCGCCGTCGCGGCGGCGGACGCAGCACTCGCCGCCGTGCCCGTGCTCGTCGGCCGCGGCGAGGGCACCGGCTCCAACTCGTGGGTCGTCTCGGGCGAGCACACGACGAGCGGCAAGCCGCTGCTGGCCAACGACCCGCACCTGTCCCTCCAGGCCCCCGGCGTGTGGGCCCAGGTCGGCCTCCACTGCAACGAGGTCAGCGCCGCGTGCGGGTTCGACGTCTCGGGGTTCTCGTTCGCCGGCTTCCCGGGCGTGATCATCGGGCACAACGCCGACCTGGCCTGGGGCCTGACCAACATGGGAGCGGACGTCACCGACTTCTTCATCGAGCGCGTGCGCGACGACACGTACCTGCGGGGCGACGACTGGGAGCCCCTCGAGACCCGCACGGAGACCATCAAGGTCAACGGCGGCGACGACGTCGAGCTGAAGATCAGCTCGACGCTCCACGGCCCGATCGTCTCGACCGTGCTCCCCATGGACAGGGTCGCGGAGTCCCCGACCGAGGGCACCCCTCTTGGGGACTACGAGGTCTCGCTCCGGTGGACCGCGCTCGACCCCGGGCACACCGCGGACGCGGTCTTCGCGTTCAACCTCGCGGCGAACGCCGAGGACATGAAGGCCGCTGCGGCCCTGTTCGAGGTCCCGGCGCAGAACATCGTCTTCGCGACCACGGACGGGCACATCGGCTACCAGGCGCCGGGCCGGATCCCCGTGCGGGCGAGCGTCGAGGGCCCCGTGCCGTCCGACGGCACGTGGCCGCGACCCGGCTGGGACGAGCGCTACGACTGGACCGGCTACGTGCCGGCCGCGCAGATGCCGGGCGTGGTCGACCCCGAGGAGGGGTTCGTCGTCGCCGCGAACCAGGCCGTCCTGCCGGCCGGGACGACCCCGTTCCTCACGACGGACTGGGACTACGGCTACCGCTCGCAGCGCATCCGCACCCTCCTGCAGGAGGAGATCGACTCGGGCCGCAAGGTCGACGTCGCGACGATGAACGAGATCCAGAACGACGACTGGAGCCCGTACGCCGCTGCCCTCGTGCCGCTGCTCCTCGAGCAGGACATCGAGAACAGCAAGGGCGTGCGCAACGACTTCGCGGCCGAGGGGCAGGACCTCCTCGCCGACTGGGACCAGCACATGGACAAGGACTCGGCCGCGGCCGCGTACTTCGCCGCGGTGTGGCGCAACCTGCTCGAGATCACGTTCTGGGACGACCTGCCGGAGAGCATCCGTCCCGCGGGCGGCAGCCGCTGGCTGGCCGTCGTGCAGAACATGCTGGCCGACGAGACCAACGCGTTCTGGGACGACCGCCAGACCGTGAGCGTCGTCGAGACCCGTGACGAGGTCCTCAACCGGGCGATCACCTCGGCCCGGCTCGACCTGACGACCGAGCTGTCGAAGAAGACGACCGACTGGGAGTGGGGCAAGCTCCACACGCTCTCGCTCGGCCACCTGGTGCTCGACAACGAGGCCGTCCCGGGCTTCGTCCGGGCCTACGTGAACCCCCGCAAGGTGGCCATGCCGGGCGGCTCGTCGATCGTCAACGCGACGTCGTGGGACGCAGCCTCGGGCAGCTTCGAGGTCACCTCGGGCCCGTCGATGCGCATGGTCGTCGACCTCGACGACCTGGACGCGTCGACCTGGGTCACGGTCACGGGCGCCTCGGGGCACCCGGCGTCGAAGCACTACGAGGACCAGCTCGGCACCTGGGCCGCGGGCGAGACGTACCCGTGGCCGTTCACGGCCGACGCCGTGGGTGCAGGCACGAAGGACACGCTGACGCTCGTCCCCTGACGGGAGCGGCGCCGTCGGGCATCTCCTGCCCGACGGCGCCACGCGCCCGCCTGCCCGGCCCACCCTCGCAGGGGGTCGGGAGAGCGACGAAGGGCCCGCCCGGGCGACTGCCCGGGCGGGCCCTTCGTGCGTGTCCGAGGGTGGAGGAGCGGTCAGCCCTGACCGATCCAGCGCCAGCCGAGCGGCGTGGCGACGGCGTCGACGGTGCGGTCGTGCTTCTCGAGGGGCAGCGGACGGTCGGTCGCGTCGTAGACCTCCTCGGGGAAGACGACGGCGATCACCTTGGTGCCGGGGCGCACGTGCTCGAGCGCACGGTCGTACCAGCCGCCGCCCTGCCCGAGGCGGACGCCGTTCGAGTCGACCGCGAGCGCGGGCGCGATGACGACGTCGGCGTCGGCGAGCGCGGGTGCCCCGAGCGTGGGACCGCTCGGCTCGGGTGGTCGGCCCGGGGCGCGGACCTGGAGGTCGTGCGCGCCGTCGAACTCGGCCCAGTCGCGCTGGAGCCCCGCGCCGAGGACGGGCAGGAGCACGCGGACGCCGCGCGCGGAGAGCCGCTCGAGCATCGCGGTGGTGCCGGGCTCGGTGGGGCGCGCCGCGTACGTCGCGACGCACCGGGCGGACAGGACCTCGGGGATGGTCTCGATCACGTCGGCTATCGCCAGTGCCGCTTCGTCGCGGCGGCGCTCCGTGCGGGCGGATCGGGCGGTGCGGATGGCTTTTCGGAGGATCTCCTTCGCGTCCTCGGGTTCGATGCTTCCATGCAGGGGATAGGGCTGAACCGGGCCACTCATGCGCCTATTGTCGCAAAGGTTCGGGCAAGAAGTGTCCGTGGTGTCGTCGTCGGACGGAAAGGACCGGATCGTGGAGCCTGGTGGACGGACCTGGGGGCGCCGCGCCGCCACGGGGGCCGGTTCCGTGCCTGGTACGGGCGTACCTGCTGCTGGTGTCCGTGTGTCAGGTCGTGATACACCCTGTCCACCAGGCGTCGTTTCGGTGACCCTGGTGCTCGAAGGCACGACGTCTCGGGCTCTGCTGCCGGGGACGGACGATCGATGGGCACGGGAACTATGACCAACAAGCTCGCACGGACGTGGAGCATGTCGAAGCCGTGGCCGGTGACGCTCCGCGAGGACGCGACGGACGGCAGCGTGGTGCTGCGACCGTTGCGCCGCAAGGACGGGCACGCGTGGATGACGCTGCGAGCCCGCAACGCGTCGTGGCTCGAGCGGTGGGAGGCGACGTCGCCCCGACCCGGCACGGGCGGTGGCCCACCGACCTTCGGCGAGTACGTGCGGATCCTGTCGGCCCAGGCGCGGGCGGGCACGACCCTGCCGTTCGCGGTCGAGCTGGACGGCGAGCTCGTCGGCCAGCTCACGGTGTCGAGCATCACGTACGGGTCGCTGTGCTCGGCGAGCGTCGGGTACTGGGTCGGGGAGCACGTCGCCGGCCGGGGCGTGATCCCCACCGCGGTCGCCATGTCGGTCGACTACTGCTTCCAGGTCCTGGGCCTGCACCGCATCGAGATCAACATCCGCCCGGAGAACGGTCCGAGCCTGCGGGTCGTCGAGAAGCTGGGCCTGCGGGACGAGGGGGTGCGCGAACGCTACCTCCACATCCAGGGGCAGTGGTGCGACCACCGCACCTTCGCCATCACGACCGAAGAGGTCCCCGACGGGCTGCTGACCCGTTGGCAGGAGCGGCGTCGCGACGCCCCATAGTGCATGGTCCGGTCACGGAAAAGGACCGACACGCCGTGCGGCGTCCGGGAGCCCACCTGGCGGCTCGCCTACGGTCGGCATGTGGAATCGACGACGGGCTCGGCAGGCGTGGCAGTCCTTGCCCTGTTCGTGATCTGGTTCGCCTACTACGTGCCGCACCGCGTCAAGCAGCGTCAGCAGTTCCTGGACTCGCGGGTCGAGGACCGGTTCTCCGGCTCGTTGCGGGTCCTGGGGGTCGCGTCGGGCAAGCGGGAGCGACGTGCGCCCCGCGGTCACCTGGGGGACGCCGAGGGGCGCTCGCTGCTGCTGGGGCCGGCCGTCGTGACGGAGCCCGACGTCGGTATCCTGCTGCGGGTCTCCGACGCAGGGCGGGACGCACCGAGAGAAGTCCAGCAGGTCACGGCCGGTGGCACCGGCCACCGGCCGTCGTCGAAGGAGGGGCCGCAGACCATGGAGAACGACGTCCGCACGGGAGACCCTCGCCCGTCCATCCCGCCCGGGCGCCGCGCAGAGGGAGGGTTCGACGACCCGTTCCCGGCGCGCAGGGCGTCCTCGCCGTCACGCATCGCGCTGCTCGAGCGTCGAGCCAAGGCCGCACGCCGCCGACTGGTGCTGACGATCCTGCTGCTGCTCGCGACCGCGGGCTCATGGGTCGCGGTCGGCTTCGGCCTCGTGTCCTGGTACGCGGCCGCAGGCCCGACGGCGGCGCTCGTCCTGGTCCTCGTCCTGGGACGTCAGGCGGTGCTCGCCGCGCGCCGGGCCGACGCCTCGTGGCTCGCGGACCGTCGCACGGCCGCGCGCGAGGCCGCACGTGCCTCGCGAGGCCCCGTGCAGGGCAGCCCGGTAGCACCCCGCAACGTCCACCCCTCGCGCGTCACGGGGCACGCCGTGCGCCCCTCGCAGACGAACACCCAGATGATCCCGCGCGTCACGCCGGCCGACCTCGAACGAGGCGCTGCGCGCAGCCGCGACCGGCGCCCCGCGACCGGCTCGACCGCGCGCGTCGAACCGGAGCCCGACCTAGTCCGACCCCGGACCGGGGCGAGCGGCGGCGAGCTGTTCGACGACCGGGACCGCGAGGAGCCGGGCGTCGTCGTCGAGGGGGAGGTCGTCGAGGTGGCTGTCGAGACCACGTCCGACGAGACGGCCAGGACCTCGACGGCTCCGTCGCCCGACGGCGCCTGGGAGCCCGTGCCCGTCCCGCGCCCGACGTACACCATGAAGCCCACGGCCTCCGAGACCGGCGTCGCACCGGTCCAGGTGGCCGTCCCCGTCGCGCCGGCTGCCACGCCGCGCCCCGCCACCGAGGCGGCCGTGGGGACGACCGCGTCGCCGGTGGCGTCGGGCGCGCCGGCTGCTCCGGTGCCGACCCGCCCTGCCGCCCCCTCGACGGGCGACGACAAGAAGCCGAAGACCGAGACGCTGGGTCTGGACCTCAACGAGATCCTGGCTCGCAGACGCGTCTCGGGCGGGTGACAGGCTCCGTCCTGGGCCAGGGGCCGCGCCGGTCGGCGCGTGGTCGGGGCCGACCGGGCGCGGATTTTCCGGGGCCGGGGGACGGGTGCTAATGTAGGCATCGCTCTGGGGCTATGGCGCAGTTGGTAGCGCGTCTCGTTCGCAATGAGAAGGTCGGGGGTTCGAATCCCCCTAGCTCCACCAGAGGCAAGGCCCGGAACCGTCAGGTTCCGGGCCTTCGTCGTTCCGTCTGCAGGTGCGGTCAGGGGGCCGAGTGGGGGCCGAACGCTGACTACGCGCTCCGGACCGCACGAGCAGGGCGCACGTCCCGTGCGATCATCCTTCCGTGAACAGACGCCGACGGCCGCGACGGTTCGAGCGCAGGAACGCGTCTGTCGCTGCCCATCGGGCTGCGGGTGAGCGTGCCGTCAGGTGGTCGCGGAACGCCCTGACGGTTCTCGTGCTGGTCTGGGCGTCGTCCGTCGTGGCGACGGGTGTGCTGGCCGCCTCGACCGCGTCGCCCGAGCTGGCTGCCCTCGTCGTGCACGCCCGCCGCAGCGAGGTGATGTCCGAGCTCGTGGTGGCCCGTGACGGTGCGATGCTCCTCGCGGCCTGTCTCCTGGCCGTCCCTGTCCTGCTCGCCGTCGGCGGCGACGTCCTCACCCGTCGTGCGCACCTCGTCGTCCGTCAGGACGTGCGGCAGCTGGTCTCGCCGCTGTCGGTCGCCGCGGTGGTCGTCGCGGTCTTCGTCGCCCCAGCGTTCCTGGGCTCGGTCGCGGCCTCCGCGGCGGGTCCGCAGGGCAGCGGCCTCCTGGAGTGGGTCGGGTTCTGGCCGTATGTCGCGCTGGTCCCGGCGATGGTCGTCTGGTTCCACTCCGAGCAGGCGCCGGACGTGGCGCGGGCGGCGGCCCTCGCACGCCCGGCCCCGTAGCTCTACCCGAACAGGCTTCTCGGAACCGCTACCGTGATCCCGTGATGCTGAGAGTGGCCGCCGTCCAGGCGGAGGCGATCCCGGGGGACGTCGTCGCGAACGTCGAGAAGGCTGCACGCCTCACGGCCGGCGCGGCCGTCGCGGGCGCTCGCCTCGTGGTCCTCCCGGAGGCGTTCGTGACGGGCTACGACGACGCCGTCTTCGCCCGACCGCTGCCGCGGGCCGACGACCTGTCCTGGACGTCGCCGCTGCAGCGCACGGTCGACGCCTCGGGGGCCGTCGTCGTGCTGAACACGGCGCTCGACCACGGGGACCGTCGCGCGCTGACGAACCTGGTGCTCGTCCCGGGGCGTGCTCCATGGGTCGCCTACGACAAGCAGCACCTGCACGCGAGCGAGCGCGGCACCTTCGCCGCGGGGTCCGGAGGTGCGAGCCTGACCGTCGACGGCGTCGAGGTCGCCCTGTCCGTCTGCTACGACGCGAACTTTCCCGAGCACGCCGCCGCGGCCGCGGCAGACGGGGCGAGCGTCTACGTCAACAGCGGCGCGTACTTCCCCGGCGGCGCCCACCGGCGGGACCTCCACTATGCGGCTCGGGCCCTCGACAACGGGATGTACGTCGTCTTCGCCGGCCTCGTCGGGGCCCCGAGCGACTTCATCGGCGGGTCGGCGGTGTTCGACCCGGTCGGGCGTCGTGTCGCGCACGTCGAGTCTCGCGAGGGGCTGGCGATCGCCGACGTCGACCCTGCGGTGCTCGCGGCGGCCCGCGACGCGCAGCGCATGTGGACGGACCGACGCCCGGCGCTGGGCGAGCGGGCCCGCGAGACGGTCCCGCCGGGCTGACCCGCGCACCGGTGGCCGGGTAGCGTCGCCGTCCATGGACACCTCTGCGCCCGTCTTCGTCGCCGGTCCCGCCTCGTGGAACGAGCTCGTCTACCTCGACGCCCTGCCCGAGCCGCGTTCGCAGACGCTGTTCGCCGAGGGCCACCGGGCCACGGTCGGCGGCACGTCCGCGGGCAAGGCCCTCAACCTGCGGGCCCTGGGCCGCGAGGTCGTTCTGCGCACGGTCCTGGGGTCCGACGACGTCGCTCCCCGTGTCGAGGACGTCCTGCGGCGGGCGGGGGTCGCGCTCCTCGTGGAGCCGTCGCCGGACGGCCGGACCGAGCGGCACCTCAACCTCATGGGCGGCGCGGGGGAGCGGTTGTCGATCTACCTCCAGGCGCCCGGCGACGTGGCCCCTGGGCGGACGTGGGACGCCGCCGTCGGGGCCATGACCGTAGCCCCGGCGGTCGTGATCGACCTTGCGCTGCCCGCCCTGCCGCTCCTGCGCGAGGCGCGACGGCTGGGCAGGGACGTGTGGTGCGACGTGCACGACTACGACGGCGAGGCAGAGTTCCACCGCGAGTTCGTGGAGTCGGCGTCGTTCCTCTTCCTCAGCTCGGACCGGCTACCGGGGTACCGGGCCTTCATGGAGGCTCGCGTGGCGGCCGGTGCCCGGCTCGTGGTGTGCACGCACGGCGCACGCGGTGCGAGCGCGCTCACGGCCGAGGGCGAGTGGGTCGAGGTCCCTGCGGTTCCCGTCGAGCGGGTGGTGGACACGAACGGTGCCGGGGACGCGTTCTTCGCGGGCTTCCTGGACGCCCACCTGCGAGGCGCGGGGGTCGACGACGCGCTGGGCGAGGGGGCGCGGCGCGGCGCGCTGTGCGTGCAGAGCCCGCACCTGGCGCCGCTGGGCTGAGCGACGCGGCCCGGCCCGGTGTCGTCCGCCGGGTGCGCGTCACACAGCGGGACGTTGCGAGCCAGAGGAAGGTCAGGCGCCGGAGACGCACTCGATCGGGCGGCCGTTCACGTCGTGGACCCCCGGGCCGAGCTCGGCGCACTCGCCCATGAGCCACACGAGCGTCGCGGCCCAGATCACGATCGCCACGATCACGAGGAACGAGACCACGATCGCGGCCACGGCCCACCAGTTGTTGAGCCGGGCCCGTCGCGACTTCACGAGCCCGACGATCCCGAGGACCAGCCCGACGAGCGACAGGGGGATCGAGAGCACGAGCCCGACGATGCCGAGGGTCTTGCCGGGGTTGTGGACGACGGGCTCGGGGTGGGTCACGGGGGTCCTCGGGGTAGGAACGGTCAGGGACGGCACGGTGGCCGGCTCCAGTATCCCGGACCGTCCGGCGACGTTCGTCCGGGGGCGCCCGCCGGGCGTTCCCCACGAGGCGGGAGACGCCCGTGGGCCCCGACCGGAGAACGGTCGAGGCCCACGGGTCGGTGCGCCGGGGAAGGCGTCACGGGCAGACGACCTGCTGGCCCTCCCAGACCACGGTGTCGCCCGAGCTGACGCCCTTGCAGGCCTCGAGCAGGTCGGTGACCATGGCACCGCCCACGACGAAGGCGAAGATGAGCCAGATGACGAGTCCGACGAACAGCACCGCGCCGACGATGATGCCGGCGAGGGCGATGCCGTTCTTGTAGCCGGCCTTCTTGGACTTGTTCAGCGCGACGATGCTGAGGATCAGACCGATGAGCGACGTGCAGCCGAGGATCGACAGCACGAGGCCCACGATGCCCAGCGTCTTGCCGGGGTCGGTCGTGGGGGCGGGAGCGCCGTACCCCTGGGGAGCGGGTGCCTGGGGTGCGCCGTACTGGGGTGCCTGGGGCGCGCCGGGGGCCGGTGCGCCGTACTGCGGCGCCTGGGGTGCCTGGCCGGCAGCCGGGTCCTGGGGCGCGCCGTAGGGGTCGGGCGTGCTGGACGGGTTCTGCTCGGGGTTGGACATGTCTCTCCTCGTGGTTCGGGCAGGGATCGCGGCCCAGTATGTCGTGCCTCGTGGCCACGGACAACGGTCGCCCGCGACGTGTCGGGAGCGCCGTCGTCGGGCCTGACCCGGGCGGGCCGGATGTGAAGGTCTCGTGGCGTCGGCGATCTCGTCGTGGACAAACCTACGCTTGCGTAGGTTGTGCAGGTACTGTCGGTCACGTTCGCGACGAAACCACCCGTCGGATGTGCTGCCCCCGGGGCGACGCGTCTGCGACCACGAGAGGCCACCCCTTGACGCTCGACGCCACCGCTCCTGGCCGCGCACAGTCTCCGCGTGAACGCCAGGTCAGCGAGTTCACCGCTCTCACCCGGACCGTCCAGGAGCTCGGCCTCATGCGCCGTCGCTACGGGTACTACTGGACCAAGTTCTCCGTCCTGCTCGCGCTGCTCGCAGCGACCGGGGTCGCGTTCGTCCTCATCGGCGAGTCCTGGTGGCAGATGGGCATCGCCGCGCTGCTCGCGGTGCTGCTGACGCAGACGGCGTTCCTGGGGCACGACGCCGCGCACCGTCAGATCTTCCGCTCGGGGGGCTGGAACGACTGGGCGAGCCTGGTCGTCGCCAACCTCCTGGGCGGGCTGTCCTACGGCTGGTGGCAGCACAAGCACTCGCGCCACCACGCCAAGCCGAACACCCGCGGCGGCGACCCGGACATGATCAACGGTGTGCTCGTCTGGGAGACCGAGACCCTCACCGAGACCAAGAGCGGGCTGCGCGCGTGGTTCGCCGCGCGCCAGGGATACCTCTTCTTCCCCCTGCTCCTCCTCGAGGGCCTCAACCTGCACGTCTCGGGGATCAAGACGATCTTCGGCCGGGGGCCGGTCAAGCGTCGCACCGTGGAGATCGTGTTCGTCGTGCTCCGCCTCGGTGGATACCTCGCCGCCGTCTTCCTCGTCCTGCCCGTGGGGATGGGCTTCGCCTTCCTCGGCGTCCAGCTCGGCCTGTTCGGGGTGCTCATGGGGGCGTCGTTCGCGCCGAACCACAAGGGCATGCCGACCGTCGCCCCCGACGTCAAGATCGACTTCCTGCGCCGTCAGGTGCTCATGTCCCGCAACATCACAGGTGGCCGCTGGGTCGACGTCGCGATGGGCGGCCTGAACTTCCAGATCGAGCACCACCTCTTCCCGAGCATGCCGCGTCCTTCGCTGCGCAAGGTCCGTCCGATCGTCAAGGAGTTCTGCGCCGAGCGAGGCATCCTGTACACCGAGACGACCCTCGTGGAGTCGTACCGGATCGTCGTCCGCTACCTCAACCGGGTGGGCCTCGCGGCTCGCGACCCGTTCCAGTGCCCCCTCACGGCGCAGTACCGTTCGGTACGCTGACCCTGCGGGCGGTCGACTCCGACGACCCGCGACGGCATCGGGCGACGGGGCCCCACGGCGACGCGCCGACGACTCGGCGCGGCACACGCAGTAGGGGATGATAGAGACGTGAATTCACGGAAGGCCCGATTTGTCCTGGTCGCCACCTCGCTCGCGCTGACGACGTCCCTGCTGGCCGCGTGCGGCGACGGCGACGTGTCGGGCGAGGGGTCCGAGAACCCGACCCAGGACCTGCGTGCCGCGGCGGTGGACCAGATCGCCCCCGTGCTCGTCCTGACCTCGGCCGACCCCGCGGAGCTGGCGCTCACGGCGAGCCAGTCGTTCTTCGAGCAGGCTCCCGTGGTGGTCCTGGCCGACGCGGGCGACCAGACCGCGCAGGATGCCGCCGCCGCCGTCGCGCTCGACCTCCACGCGCCGGTCCTGCTCACGGGCGGGGCGATCGCCGACAGCGGGCTCGCCAAGGAGGTCGAGCGCCTCGGTGCGGTCACCGCGGTGGTCGTGACACCGGACCGGGCGCCGAACGTCGACGCGGCCGGGGTCGTGACCGCTGGGGCGGCTGCCGTGCCTGCGCTGTCGAGCGAGGACCTGGAGCAGGAGGCCGAGAAGTCCGTCGAGGCGATCGACCCCGCCCTCGATGCCGTCACGCTCGACGCGGGCGCTCTCGTCGCGACCGCGGACGGCGGGGCCGAGATCGACGAGAACGACCTGGCCGAGGTGCGTGACCAGCTTCCCGCGACCGCGTCGCCCCGTCTCCTCACGGAGGTCCTGGCGCTGGTCGACGAGGCGCCCGGCCAGACGGCCGCTCTCGCGACGGCGCAGGCCGCCGGGGTGGTCCCGCTGGCGGTGGCCGGGGGCGACCCGCGGGCGACGAGCGCGTCGGTCCAGGCCATGGCCAAGGCCAAGGCGCTGGCCGTCGTCGGCATCGGCGAGTCCTTCGGCTCGGTCGAGGACCTCACGGCCCGCGTGCGCGCGGCGGAGACGGGTGTCGAGCTCGTCGGGGGCGGGCAGCTCGTGTCCGCGGGCAAGCGGTTCGTGGTGCTGCCCTCGACCACGGTCCCGGCGACCCCGGCCAAGGTCGCCGAGATGGTCGGGAAGGCGGCGGCTCGAGCCGAGCCGTACGTCGAGGTCGCGACGGTCTCGGGCGACGCGACGGTGACGGTCCCGACCGTGGAGCTCGTCGTGACCGAGGCCTCGGGAGCCGCAGGCAAGGACGGGAACTACTCGACCGAGCTCGCCGTGGAGGCCGTGCGGCCTGCCGTGCAGGCCGCGCTCGAGGCGGGGCAGCAGGTGCTGCTCGAGATCCAGCCCGGCCGGGCGTCGTTCGTCGACCAGGTCGAGCGGTACCAGGACCTGCTCGCCCTGCCCGGGGTGGGGGTCTCGCTCGACCTCGACGCCCGTCGCGCGGGTGGTGCCGTGAAGAAGGACGGCGAGGTTCCCGCGGAGGAGGTCAACGAGGTCGTCTCGTACCTGGCGGGCTTCGTGAAGGCCAAGGCGCTCCCGCAGAAGTTGGTCGTCGTGCACGCCTCGACGCCGAGGTCGGTGACGAACCTCGGTGCTCTCGCGACGACCGACGACTCGGTCGTCGTCGTGGTGCACTCCGACGTCGCGGGTTCCTACGCCGCGCGCACCAAGGCGTGGGACGCGCTCACGGCTGGTGCGCCGGCGGCGCTGCGGTGGGGGCGGACCGACCTCGTGGGCGAGGTGACGCCCGAGCGGGCGGCGACCACGGAGCCCGTCGCCCCGAGCCCTCTCGTCGTCGTCGTCGAGTAGGTCCCGCGCCCCGTCCGGGCGTGTTCTTGTCCCCGTCGGCCGGGCCGGTTACGGTATGTCGGCCAGTACAGACGAATCGATTCGACAGGGTCGGGTCGAGACAACCACGACGACGAGGTCCCCGATGGTCGCCATCATTCCCCAGCCCCTGCAGGTCGACTCCCCGGCGGGGGGCGATGCGCTCCGGCTCGAAGGGGCTGTCGTCGTCGCCGGTCCCTCCGCCGCCGAGCAGCACGTCGCCGCGTACGCCGCCGAGCTCCTGTCGCGTGCGGCGGGCACGCAGGTGACGGTCGCGGGCTCCCGGCCCGACGGCGCCCCCACGGTCGAGCTGCGTCTCGCCGAGGACGCGGGTCCCGTGGGGTCGACGAGCCCCGAGCGCCACACGCTCGAGGTGTCCGGCGAGGGGGCCGTGCTGACGGCAGCCCAGCCGGTCGGGCTGTTCGACGCCGTGCAGACCCTTCGCCAGCTCGTCACCGAGGGTGAGCGGGGCGCGGAGGTGAGCGCCGTCGTCGTGCACGACGCCCCCCGCTACGCGTGGCGCGGCCTCTCGTTCGACGTGGCCCGCAACTTCTTCCCGCTCGAGCAGCTCGAGCTCGTGATCGACGTCCTCGCGTCGTACAAGCTCAACGTCCTGCACCTGCACCTCACGGACGACCAGGGCTGGCGCATCGAGACGCCGTCGCGCCCCGAGCTCGCGAAGCTCTCGTCCGACACCTCGACGAGCGGCAAGGCCGGGGGGCACCTGAGCCTCGCGGACTTCCGCCGCCTGCAGGACTACGCCGCGGACCGCTTCGTGACCGTCGTCCCCGAGATCGACCTGCCGGGGCACACCAACGCCGCGACCGCGGTCTACGGCGAGCTGCGCGCCGACGGGCAGCGCACCGCGAAGTACGAGGGCATCGAGGTCGGGTTCTCTCAGCTCACGTACGACCTGCCCGCGACCGAGCCCTTCCTGCGGGACGTCCTCGCCGACATCGCCGCGATCACCGACGGCGACTACGTCCACGTCGGTGGCGACGAGGCGCTGACGCTCGGGGACGAGGAGTACGCGAAGTTCATCGCGCTGCTCGAGGAGATCGTGCTGGGCACGGGCAAGAAGGTCATCGCCTGGCAGGAGGCCGCGCAGGCCGACACCCGGCCCGAGACCCTGGTCCAGTACTGGGACACGCGCACCGACGTCGCGCCCTTCCTGGCCGCGGCCGAGCGGGGGTCGCGCTTCATCATGTCTCCCGGCAACCATGCGTACCTCGACATGAAGTACACCGCCGAGTACCCCCTGGGGCAGGACTGGGCAGGCCTCATCGAGCTGCGTACGGCGTACGACTGGGACCCGGCCGAGATCATCCCCGGGCTGCCGGCCGACCAGGTCGAGGGCATCGAGGCCGCGATCTGGACCGAGACCCTGTCGACCCAGGAGGAGCTGTTCGGCATGCTGCTGCCGCGGCTGTCCGCCACCGCAGAGGTCGCCTGGACCGCCCCCGAGCGCAAGGACTGGGAGGACTACCGTCGCCGCGTCGTGAGCGAGGCCGCGACGTGGCGCCGCGAAGGCCTCCCGTTCCACGAGACCCCGCAGGTCGACTGGTCCTAGCAGCCTGCTCCGTGCCGAGCACGTGGTGGGCGTCCAGGATCCTCAGGACCCGGACGCCCACCGCGTGCTCGAGCCATGCCCACCGCATGCTCGGTACCGGGGCCGACGGCCCGGCTAGATCCAGCTCGGCAACCACATGTGCAACCGCCAGAACCACTCGGGGACGTTCATGGCGGTCCAGATCGGGTAGAAGAAGATGCTCATCACCACGATCACGGTCATGAGCGCCGTCACTCCCCAGATCACCCAGCCCCTGGCCGAGGGCCGCCGCTCGGTCCTCTCGAGCAGGACCGTCACGACGTAGACGAGCGCGAGGACCACCCACGGGGTGAACACGATCGCGTAGAACGTGAAGATCGTGCGGTCCGGGTACGCGAACCACGGGAGCCAGCCGGCGACGAGGCCGCTGAGGACGGCAGTCGCCCGCCAGTCCTTGCGCCACACCAGGAGCACGACCGTCGCGACGACCGCGAGGGTGGCCGACCACCACAGGACCGGGTTGCCGAGCGAGGTGATGACGCGCGCGCACTCGTCGTAGCCGCAGCCCGTCACGCCGTCGGAACCGTCGCGGTAGTAGAACGACGTCGGGCGCCACTGGACGAGCCAGCCGATGGGCTTGGAGGCGTACGCGTGCTCGGCGCTGAGACCGGTGTGGAAGTCCCACATCTTCAGGTGGTACTCCCACAGCGACCGCAGCGCCTCGGGGAGCCACTGCACGCCCTCGCCGGGATGCTCCGCGGCCCAGTCCCGCATGTACGCGCTGGGGGAGCGGAACCAGGAGAACCACGTGGCCAGGTAGGTGAGCGCCGCGGTGGGCAGCATGATCAGCGCGGCCGGGACGGCGTCGAGCAGGAGCGCGTCCTCCCACCACCGCTTGATCCCGACGGCGCGGCGCGCGCTCGCGTCCCACAGCACCGACAGCAGCGCGAACACCGCGAGGAAGTACAGGCCCGACCACTTGACCCCGCACGCGAGGCCGAGCGACACGGCCGCCGCGAAGCGCCACCACCGCCACCCGAGCCACGGCCCGTACCGGCCGATCTCCTGGCCCGACTCGAGGAGCGCCCCCACCTTGTCGGCGAGCCGCCGCCTCGCCTGCTCGCGGTCCAGCAGCAGGAAGCCGAACGCGAGGAGCACCCAGAACATGAGGAAGTTGTCGAGCAGCCCGGTGCGCGAGTGCACGATCGCCATGCCGTCGATCGCGAGCAACCCGCCCGCGAGGACGCCCATCGCGGTCGATGCGAACAGGCGGCGTGCGATCCGGGCCAGGAGGAACACGGCGAGCACGCCGATCACCGCCGTCGAGATGCGCCACGACCACGGGTTCTCGGCGCCCCCGAAGAGCTGCATGCCGCCAGCGATCATCCACTTGCCCAGGGGAGGGTGCACCACGTAGTCGGGCACGTTCAGGAACGTGTCGACGTTCCCTGCCTCGAAGGCCGGGTTGGGCTCGTCGGGCCACTTCGCCTCGAACCCGACGCGCAGCAGCGTGTACGCCTGCTTGACGTAGTACGTCTCGTCGAAGACGAGGGTGCCGGGGCGCCCCAGGTCCCACAGCCGCAGCACCGCGGCGAGCAGCGCGACGAGCCCGGGGCCGAGCCAGCCCCACAGCCGGTCCTTCGACGTGGCCCCGAGCGCGAGGCGGCGCGCGCCGAGCAGCGTCAGCAGCAGACGGTCGCGAGCGGGCAGGGCCGGGTCCGGCGTCTCGTCGGTGCCGGCCCGGGGAGCCGGGAACGGGTCGTCGGTCGCGGGAGCGGGGACGGCCGGCGTCGGGTCCGAGGAAGGCTGGGGCACGTCGGCCATCGTAGGACGTGGAACGCTAGGGGGTATGAGCAACGCCCGCCCCGCGCCCGCGCCCACCTTCGAGTCGCCCGTCCCGCTGCCCGACGGCGCCGCACCGGTCCGGGCCGCAGGGCACCCTGCGGAGGTGGGCGAGCAGGCCGGGGGCGAGGCGCTCGGGGCGAGCGACGCCGTCGGGCAGGAGGAGCTCGACGCCCTGGACGACGAGACCTCGGACGAGGCGCTGCCCACCGGGCGCGCCGCCAAGGACGACGGGCACCTCGTCCTGGCTGCGACGCCCATCGGCAACGTCGAGGACGCGAGCCCGCGCCTGCGACGCCTCCTGGCGGAGTCCGCGGTCGTCGCGGCCGAGGACACGCGCCGCCTGCACGCCCTCGCCGCGCGCATGGGCGTGGCGATCGGCGGGCGCGTCGTGAGCTATCACGAGCACAACGAGGTCGAGCGCGCCGACGAGCTGCTCGACGTCGTCGAGGGCGGCGGCACGGTCGTGATCGTGACCGACGCCGGCATGCCGTCCGTCTCGGACCCCGGCTACCGGGTCGTGACGCGGGCCGTCGAGCGCGACCTGCCCATCACCTCTGCCCCCGGCCCGAGCGCGGTGCTGACCGCGCTCGCACTGTCCGGCCTGCCGACCGACCGCTTCTGCTTCGAGGGCTTCCCGCCCCGCAAGCCCGGCGAGCGTGCCCGCACGTTCGAGGCGCTCGCGCGCGAACCGCGGACCATGGTGTTCTTCGAGGCCCCGCACCGGATCGACGACACGCTCGCCGCGATGGCCGAGGGCTTCGGTGCCGACCGGCCCGCGGCGGTGTGCCGCGAGCTGACCAAGACGTACGAGGAGGTGCTGCGCGGCACGCTCGGCGAGCTCGCGGCCGAGGCCGCCGACCGGCAGCTCCGTGGCGAGATCTGCGTCGTCGTGGCCGGGGCCCCCGCGCGGGAGACCGCGTCCGTCGAGGAGCTCGTGGGTGAGGTCCTCGCACGGGTCGGTGCCGGCGAACGTCTCAAGGAGGCGGTCGCCGAGGTCGCGACCGCCGCGGGAGTGCCCAAGCGCGACCTGTACGCGGCGGCGCTCGCGGCGCGCAGGTAGGCGTGCCAGGGCGAGCGTGAGCCCGAGGCCACGCTCGCCCTGGCAGGTGGTCCTACGCGTCGGCCGAGCGCACCAGCGCGACGCCGGCCGCAGCGAGCTCGACCCGGGCCGCCTCGCCGAGCTCGGCAGAGACGGGGACCGTGAGGTCCGTCAGGACCCGGGTCGCGAGCCCCAGCGCGTGCGCGTCGAGCGCCGTCGCGCGCACGCAGTGCGACTCCGCGATCCCGACGACGTCGGCCGAGGAGACCCCGGCCTCACGGAGGATCTGCGCGAGGGGGCGGCCCTCGCCGTCGACCCCCTCGAAGCCCGAGTACGCCGCCTGGTACTCGCCCTTCTTGACGCTCACGTCGGGCGCGAGGTCCGCGAGGGCCGGGTGCAGCTCCGCGTTGGGCGTGCCCGCGAGGCCGTGCGGGGGCCACGTGTCCACGAAGTCGGGAACCTCGGGGGCCGTCGCGAAGTGTCGCCCCGGGTCGACGTGCCAGTCCTGGGTCGTCACCACGAGGTCGTAGCCCGCGCGGTGCTCGGCGGCGAAGACCGCGATGGCCTGGGCGACCGCGTCGCCGCCCTCGACCGCGAGCTCACCGCCCTCGCAGAACGTGGGCTGGACGTCGACGACGATCAGGGCACGGCCCGTGGCCGGGGTGTCGGTGCTGGTCATGCCACCACTCTGCCACCGCCCGGCGGGGCGGGGAACGCCCGGGGGCGTCCGGGTGCTCGGCGCCGGGTGCAGGGGTGCGGGATCGGCGTCGGCGTCGACGGCAGGCGTTGGTGGCGCGCGGCGCGCCCGTCGTTCGTAGGCTGGGTCGAGATCCGCCGGCGGACCTCGTCGGGCGGCCGAGCGAAGGAGCCCGAGGATGAGCACCACAGGCGCGACCGACCGCCCGAGCCCGACCGAGCACGCCGACCGGCCGGCGCAGGCTCCGCCCGTGGGAGCCGCGCCGGGGGAGCGGCCGGTCGGGTACTGGCTCAAGCTCGTCGACCGGCTGATCGACCAGAGCCTCGACGACGTCTTCCTGCGCACCGGCCTCACCCGACGCCACTGGCAGGTCCTCAACATGATCCGCGACGGCGTCTCGGACGCCACGACCGTCGACAGCGTCCTCTCGCCGTTCGCGGCCGTGGGCGGAGCCGGCGCCGCGGGGCAGGCGGCCGGCGTCAGCGCCGAGATCTCCGACCTGCAGACCCGAGGCTGGATCGCGCAGGGAGGAACGGGCTGGGAGGTGACGGTCGCGGGGCAGCACGCCTACCACGACCTGCTCGACGCCGTCTCGATCACGCGCGAGAGGCTCGCCGAAGGCATCACCCGTGAGCAGTACGACCGGACGATCGCGACGCTCGAGCAGATGGCCCGCAACCTCGGGTGGGCGCCGGGGGCCTGAGCTGGGGGCGGTGCCGCCCCCGCGGACCTCGGGGCCAGACGGTCGACGGCGCTCGGGCCGCCCCTGCGGGCGACGGCGGCGGCGTGCACCGACCGCGTACCCTGACGGCGCGAGAGGAGTCGGCCCGGGACCAGCCCTGCCGGACGGCGCCGCTCGCCCCCGCAGCCCGGGTGGCCCTGCCGCCCGGGAGGCCCGCCTCCCACGAGACACCGAGGACCGACGAACACATGCGTCATGACGAGGCCCTTCGCGCCGTCCAGGACCCGGCCGCCCCGCCCGCCGTGCTCGCCCAGGTCGCGGCCGAGCACCCCGACCTGCGCCCGCACGTCGCCGTGCACCCTGGCGCCTACCCCGACCTGCTCTCCTGGCTCGCGGCCTGGGGCGACCCGGCGGTCGACGCGGCCCTCGCGGCTCGTGGGCAGGAGAGGGCCGACCCGCCCCGGTTCGCCTCGCCCTACCCGCCACGCACCGTCGCGGGTCCGGCGGATGCCAGGCAGCCGTACGCGCCCCACGTCGGCGCGGCGTACCCGACCGCACCACGTCCCGCCGGGACGTACCCGGGCGGGGTGGCCTACGCCGTCGGGCCGCAGGTCGCCGCAGCCCACGGTCCGCAGCCCTCCGCCCCGCGGCGGGCCCGCGTGACCCTGCTCGCGGTGCTCGCCGGCCTGGTCCTGGTGCTCCTCGTGGCGCTCGTCGTGTTCCTGGCCGCGACCGGCGGGACCCCGTCGGCCGCACCCGCGGCCCCGACCGAGCAGGGGCAGGGCGCCTCGCCCGGCACGTCGCCGGCGCCCGAGGAGGGCTCCGCGGCGGACGCGCCCGCGAACGCCACGCCCGACCACGGCCTCCTCGCCGGGGCGGGCGACCCGGCGGCCCCGGTGACGATCGAGGTCTACGTCGACTACATGTGCCCCGTCTGCGGGCACTTCGAGGAGATCAACGGCCCGGGGCTCGCGGCCCTGCGGGAGGCGGGGAGCGTCCGCGTGGTCGTCCACCCCGTCGCGATCCTCGACCGGTACTCCCAGGGGTCGCAGTACTCGACGCGCGCGGCCGCCGCGGCAGCCCTCGTGGCCGACCGGGCCCCCGACGCGTTCCAGGACTTCCACGCCGGACTGCTCGCGGGACAGCCGCAGGAGGGGACCGCCGGGCTGAGCGACGAGCAGATCGCGGACGTCGCCCGCGCGGCGGGAGCGCCCGGCGACGTCGTCGCCGAGATCGCGGACGGGGGTGCGTCCCGGTTCGCGGGCTGGGTCGCCGCGGCGACCGGCGCCGCGACGGGCGACCCGGCCCTGGAGGGCCCGCGGGGCTTCGGCACGCCGACCGTCGTGATCGACGGCGAGCGGTGGGACGGGGACTGGACCGACCCGCAGGCGCTCCCGCGGGCGGTCGAGGGCGAGCCCGTCTGAGCAGGTCGTCCGACCCTGCGGACCGGGCGGCGCCGCTGCGCGGGGCAGGCGTACCCTGCACTGCATGCCACGCGAGATGGAGTTCCGCCGGATCCCCGGCCTGCCCCCGTACGTCTTCACGATCATCGACTCGCTCAAGCTCGAGGCACGCCGTGCAGGGCGCGACGTGATCGACCTGGGCTTCGGCAACCCCGACCTGCCGAGCCCGCAGGTCGCGGTCGACAAGCTCGCGGAGGCGGTCCACAACACGCGCAACCACCGCTACTCGGCGTCGCGCGGCATCCCCAAGCTGCGGCAGGCGGCGGCGGACATGTACCAGCGCAGGTTCGGCGTGACGCTCGACCCGGACACCGAGATCATCTCGACGATCGGCGCCAAGGAGGGGTTCAGCCACCTCATGTGGGTGCTGCTGCAGCCCGGCGACGCCGCGATCGTGCCGACGCCCAGCTACCCCATCCACATCTGGGGGCCCTACTTCGCGGGGGCGGACGCCCGTCAGGTCGCGATCGGTGACGGCACGGACGCCTCGGGGTACATCGACCGCGTGATGGAGTCGTGGGAGTACGGGTGGCCCAAGGCCCGGGTCGTCGTGCTCTCGTTCCCGCACAACCCCACGACGACGATCGCGACCAAGGAGGACCTGCAGCGCCTGGTCGACTGGGCGCGCGAGCGCGACGTCGTCCTGGTGCACGACCTCGCGTACGCCGACATGACGTTCGACGGCTGGCGCCCGCCGTCGATCATGGAGTGCGACGGCGCCAAGGAGGTCGCGGTCGAGCTCTACTCGATGACCAAGTCGTACTCGATGGCCGGCTGGCGCGTGGCGTTCCTCGTCGGGAGGCCGGACGTCGTGGGGGCGCTCGCGAAGCTCAAGTCGTACCTCGACTACGGCACGTTCCAACCCATCCAGATCGCGGCGACCGTGACGCTCAACGAGGCGCTCGACTTCCCGACCGAGGTCTCGGCAGTCTACGAGTCGCGTCGCAACACGCTGTGCGACGGGCTCGACCGCATCGGGTGGGACATCCACCGGCCCAAGGGCACCATGTTCGCGTGGGCGCGCATCCCCGAGCCGTACCGCGAGATGGGGTCGATCGAGTTCGCGACGCACGTCATCGAGGAGTGCGACGTCGCGGTCTCGCCGGGCGTGGGCTTCGGTCCGGGCGGGGACGGGTTCGTGCGGTTCGCGCTCATCGAGAACGAGCAGCGTACGGGGCAGGCGATCCGCAACCTCAAGAAGGGCCTGACGCGGCTGCAGTAGCGCCACGCCCGACGACGGAGCGCACCCGCGCGGACGGGTGCGCTCCGCCGTCGGGTGGGAGGGGGCGTCCCCGGGCGGCCGAGCCCGACGACTGCGACGATGGCTGCGACGACGAGGTCGAGGGGCCCGGGAGGTGACGATGCGCGCGAGACGAATCACCGCCGTGCTCGTCGCGACCACCCTCGCGGCCGTCACCGCCTGTTCGGACGGGAGCGTCGAGGAGCCCGGGCCGACCGCGGCCACGACGTCCCCGGCGACCGGCGGCTCGCCGTCGACCCCTGGTACCGCGGCGCTCGGCGTGGTCCCGTCGGTCTCCGCGACCGCGACCTCGCTGATCGACGACCTGCCCTCGCCCTGGGGCCTCGCGGCGCTCCCGGACCTGCGGGTGCTCAGCACGTCGCGCGACGAGGGGACTGTGAGCGTCCTGGACCCGGGCGCCGGGACCGCGATCTCCGTCACGGGCCCAGGGGCCGACGAGCTGGCGTCGGGGACCGACCACGGGGGCGAGGGCGGGCTGCTGGGCGTCGCGGTCTCGCCGACCTTCGCGACCGACGGGACGGTCGTGGTCTACCGGACCGGCGCGGCCGGCAACGAGGTGCTGCGCGGCACCCTCGACCCCGGTACGGCCGTCCTGGGTGACCTGACGACGGTCGTGGACGGCATCCCGAAGGCGAGCAACCACGACGGCGGCCAGGTCGCGTTCGGGCCGGACGGCTTCCTGTACGTCGCGACGGGTGACGCGACCGAGTCGGGGGCCGCGCAGGACCCGGACTCGCTCGCGGGCAAGATCCTGCGGGTCACGCTCGACGGCCAGGCGGCGCCGGGCAACCCGGGAGGCTCTCGCGTGTGGAGCCTGGGCCACCGCAACGTCCAAGGCCTCGGCTGGGACGCGACGGGGCGGATGTTCGCGAGCGAGTTCGGGCAGAACACCCTCGACGAGGTCAACGTGATCGTCCCGGGCGGGAACTACGGGTGGCCCGAGCGCGAAGGAACGCTCGGTGACGCCACCGCCTCCGACGGCACGCCCTTCGTCGACCCCGTCGCGACCTGGCCCACCTCGGACGCGAGCCCGAGCGGCCTCGCGGTCCTGCGCGACGGGGTGTACGTCGCGGGGCTGCGGGGCGAGCGGCTGTGGCGCATCCCGTTCGCGTGGGCCCCGGACCAGTCGCCCGACGGCGGAGGCTCGCCCGCGGCGTTCGGCGAGCCGCAGGCGTTGCTCACGGGGGAGTGGGGGCGGCTGCGTGCCGTGGTGCCGTTCCCCTCCGGGGCCGCGGACCCGGACCGGCCGTGGGCGCTGCTCGTCCTGACGAACGAGACGGACGGTCGCGGGAGCCCGTCCGCGGGCGACGACCACCTGCTGCGGGTCGACCTCGCGACGGGCTGAGCGGTGCGCTTCGCCGTCGGCGGGTGGGGACGGCACCCTCGGCGAGCTCGGGCGTCACCGTCGGCGTCGTCCTCGGACAGCGGTGCGGCGCCAGGTCCGGGCCAACTACGATGAGGACCATGCCTGACGCAGCCCCGGAGACCTTCTATCTCACGACCCCGATCTACTACGTGAACGACGCCCCGCACATCGGGCACGCGTACACGACGGTCGCGGCCGACGTCGTCACCCGCTGGCACCGCCAGCGCCAGGAGCCGGTCTGGTTCCTGACGGGGACGGACGAGCACGGTCAGAAGGTCATGCGCACGGCCGAGTCGAACGGCGTGACCCCCCAGGAGTGGGCGGACCGCCTGGTCGAGAGCTCCTGGAAGCCCGTCCTGCACACGCTCGACGCGCTCAACGACGACTTCATCCGCACGACCCAGCCCCGCCACACCGAGCGTGTACAGGCGTTCATCCAGGACCTGTACAACAAGGGCGAGATCTACGCAGGCTCGTACGAGGGCCCGTACTGCGTGGGCTGCGAGGAGTACAAGCTCCCGGGCGACCTGGTCGACGGCACGGGCGAGCACGAGGGCCAGAAGCTCTGCCCCATCCACGGCAAGCCCGTCGAGATGCTCTCGGAGCAGAACTACTTCTTCAAGATGAGCGCCTACCAGGACCGCCTGCTCGCGCTCTACGAGGCGCACCCCGAGTTCGTCCAGCCGGCCAGCGCCCGCAACGAGGTGCTCGCGTTCGTCAAGGGCGGGCTGCAGGACCTGTCGATCTCGCGCAACACGTTCGACTGGGGCATCCCGATCCCGTGGGACACCACGCACGTGCTCTACGTGTGGTTCGACGCGCTGCTCAACTACGCGACCGCCGTCGGGCTGGACAGCGACGACCCCGAGCAGCAGGCGAAGTTCGCGGCGACGTGGCCCGCGAGCGTGCACCTCGTCGGCAAGGACATCCTGCGCTTCCACGCGGTGATCTGGCCCGCGATGCTCATGGCTGCTGGGCTGCCGCTGCCCAAGACCGTCTTCGCGCACGGCTGGCTCCTGGTCGGCGGCGAGAAGATGAGCAAGTCGAAGCTCACGGGCATCGCGCCGAGCCAGATCATCGACCACTTCGGGTCCGACGCGTTCCGCTACTACTTCATGCGTGCCATCGCGTTCGGCCAGGACGGGTCGTTCTCGTGGGAGGACCTCTCGGCCCGCTACAACGCGGAGCTCGCGAACGGGTTCGGCAACCTGGCCTCGCGCGTCGCGGCCATGGTCGGCAAGTACTACGGCGGCGTCCTCCCGCAGGCGGGCCCCGCGGGCCCGGCCGAGGAGGCGCTCGAGCAGGTCGCCGCGCAGGCGGTCGCGGCCGCCGAGAAGGCGATCGACGCGCTCGCGATCCACGAGGCCATCAATGCGGTGTGGACGCTCGTCGACGCCACGAACCTGTACCTCACGGAACAGGAGCCGTGGAAGGTCGCGAAGCTCGACGACGAGAAGCTGCCCGACGGCGGAGCCGCCGAGGAGGGCCGTCTCGCCACGATCCTCGTCACGGCCGCCGAGGCGCTGCGCTCGCTCGCCGTCCTGCTCCACCCGATCACCCCGAAGGCCGCCCAGGCGCTCTGGGAGACGCTCGGCGCCGAGGCTCCGCTCGGCGCGCTCGCGGTCCAGCCGGTCGACGGCGCCGCTCGCTTCGGTGCGCTGCCCGCCGGGACCACGGTCACCAAGGGCGCGTCGCTGTTCCCGCGCCTCGAGGACCCGGTCGTCGAGGGAGCCTGACCGTGGCGCGCAGGCGCGAGCGCGGGTGGCCGCCGGCCCCCGAGGCGCTGCCGCTGCCCGTGGTCGACGACCACACGCACCTCGAGTCGATCGCGGGCGTCCTGCCCGACGTCGACGAGGAGGGGCGACCGGTCCCCGTCCCGACGGTCGAGCAGCACGTCGAGGACGCGGCCCGGGTCGGTGTGGACCGGATGGTGCAGGTCGGCTGCGACCTGCCCTCGGCCCGGCTGACGGACGTCCTGGTGCGCGAGCACCGGGCCCTCCTCGGCGCGATCGCGATCCACCCGAACGAGGCGACCCTGCACGCAGGCGTCACGGAGGTGGGGCCCGACGGTCTGACGCCGACGCCCGAGGCGCGCCACGCCGTCGGGCTCGACGACGCGATCGCGGAGATCGCCACGCTCGCGCGCGGCAACGACCGCATCCGCGCGATCGGCGAGACGGGCATGGACCTGTTCCGCACGGGTCCGCAGGGAGCTGCGGTCCAGCGCGAGTCGTTCCGGGCGCACGTCGCGCTCGCGAAGGAGCTCGGGCTCCCGCTCCAGATCCACGACCGGGACGCGCACGCCGAGGTCATCGAGGTGCTCCTCGCCGACGGCGCCCCGGAACGGACGGTCTTCCACTGCTTCTCGGGCGACGTCGAGATGGCCCGGCTGTGCGCGGCGCGCGGCTGGTACCTGTCGTTCGCGGGCCCCGTGACGTTCGGCGCGAACGACGAGCTGCGTGCCGCCCTGGCCGCCGTGCCCCTGGGCCAGGTGCTGGTCGAGACCGACGCGCCCTACCTGACGCCGCACCCCTATCGCGGACGTCCCAACGCCCCGTACCTCCTGCCGCACACGGTGCGCAAGGTCGCCGAGGTGACGGGTACGCCGCTCGTCGACGTCTGCACGCAGCTCAGCGACACCGCGGAGCAGGTCTACGGCCCCTGGTGAGCCGGGGCCGGCGCGGGAGGCGACGCACGGCCGGTGCGCCGCCCGCGACGCGCCGGACGGACTTCCCCCCGAGGTCACGTATCCATTACGGTCTGCATGTCCGTGATGCCCGGTGCATCGCGGGCAGGGACGCGAGAAGAACGGATGGTTCACGTGGTCGGTCGCGCGGGCGCTCTCAGGGACTCCTTGACGGGCAGGCGGCGACTCGTCGCGCAGGCGGCGATCCTTGCGACCGTGGTCGGTGCGACCGGCGTCTTCGCCCTCGCCCAGAAGTCCGTGACGATCGACCTCGACGGTGAGGTCCGCACCGTGAGCGCCTACGGTTCCACGGTCGGCGAGCTGCTGGCGTTCCAGGACGTGGCGGTCAAGGACGGCGACCTCGTCGAGCCGGCGATCACGGCCGCCGCGAGCGACGGAGGCACGATCGTCGTGCGGACGAGCCGCGAGGTCTCGCTGGAGCTCGACGGCGAGCCGCAGACCTTCGTGACGACCGCGAGCACGGTGGGCGAGCTGATCAGCGCCCTCGGCCCGCGCGCCGAGGGGGCCAAGACGTCGGCCTCGCGCTCCCAGTCGATCGGACGAGAGCAGATCCGCGTCTCGACGCTCAAGACCGTCCATGTCGCGGTCGACGGCGGGATCGTCTCCGCCACCACGGCGGAGGCCTCGGTCCAGGAGGTCCTCGACCACGCGGGGATCGTGCTGTCGGAGGGGGACGCGGTGTCGGTCCCGCTCGGGGCGGCGGCGGTCGACGGCATGCTCGTCCTCGTCACCCGGGCGGCGCAGGGGGCGGCGACGGTCACGGAGTCGCTGCCCTTCGCCACGGAAGAGGTCAAGGACCCCTATCTCCCGCAGGGGCAGCGCAACGTCAGGACGTCCGGCAAGGTCGGCGAGGCGGTCACGACGTACGAGATCCAGACGGTCGGCGGGGCCGAGGTCTCGAGGACGGTGCTCGAACGGACGGTCACCCGCGAGCCGCGCACCGAGGTCGTCGTGGTCGGCACGCTCGACCCGTCGACGATCAAGGTCGACCCAGGATCCTCTAAGGCGATCGCCAAGTCTCTCGCGGCCCAGCGAGGGTGGGGGGACGATCAGTTCGCGTGCCTCGACCTGCTGTGGATGAAGGAGAGCAAGTGGAACGCGACCGCGGAGAACCGCTCGAGCGGTGCCTACGGCATTCCGCAGGCCCTTCCCGGTTCCAAGATGGCCAGCGCGGGAGCCGACTGGCGGACCAACCCGGCGACCCAGATCACCTGGGGTCTGGGGTACATCGAGGGTCGCTACGGCACACCGTGCGGGGCGTGGAGCCACTCGCAGGCCAAGGGCTGGTACTGAGCCCTCCGTCGCCCGCGTCCGGGACCCGGTGACCGGGTCGGCGATGTGTCCTCGCTCTCCGGGACCTGTGAAGGTTTCACCCCTGGAGCGCGTATCACGCCCGTGACAAACGCGGAGGAAAGCGGACAGAACCGCATCGGGGAGCGTGTCGCACGGTTGGCAGCGGATAACGGATCGGTTACGGTCAACTGTCGCGCGCTGCTGCCCGTCCTGCGCTCACCCGCTCATCGCCGGGTGCGTCACCCGCTCATCGCCGGGTGCCCAGGACCGGAGGGTGCGCGTCCTGCTGTGGTCCTGAGCATCGGGCCGTCGGCGGAAAACGACAGCCGGATCGGTCGTTTCGGAACCAGCGGTGGGACGCCCTCGGGTGACCCGCGCCGACGCTCCTTCGAGCGCCGGGACCGCCGGTGGCGCACCGCGCCGCCCGAACTCCGTGCCCGGGAGGCTCGACGACTGGACTCGAGTGAAGAACCCCCTGAACCGGACCGCGCACGCGGCCAGCGCCACTGCCCCCGTTTCTTCGACTTCTGATGGTGTCGAGGCTGAGGCCTCCGCCACTTCTCCTGCTGTGCGGCGTCGCCGTTGGCCCTTGATCGCCGGTGCGACTGCTGTTGCGCTCGTGGCGACCGGTGCGGTCGCTTACGGTTCCGCGAAGAAGACCGTCGAGCTCGATGTCGACGGTGAGATCACCACGGTGAGCACGTTCGCCGGTTCGGTCGAGGGTCTCCTGGCCGA
>NZ_JBHVOS010000030.1:0-57000 GCF_042887685.1 Oerskovia sp. NPDC057915
CGACCCGAACTGCACACTCGGCGTCCGGCCCGCGGACCCGCGGACCCGGGGGCTCGGGGGCCGGGCTCGCCGGGCCCGGCGGACCCGGCCCGGCGAGCCCGGCCTGATCAGTCCGCGAAGCGCTCCCCGCGCTCGACGACCGTGCCCGCACCGCGCCCGCCAGCCGCCGCGCGGTCCCACGTGTAGACCTCGGTGCCGGTCACGAACACGTTCTCGGCGCGCGAGGTCACGTCCAGCGGGTCGCCCGACCAGATCACGACGTCGCCGTCGAGACCGGGGCGCAGCGACCCGACGCGGTCGTCGAGGCCCAGGAACGCGGCCGGGTTGGTCGTGAGCGCCTGGATCGCGACGTCGCGGTCCAGGCCCTCCTTGACCGCGAGCGAGGCCTGGTGCACCAGGAAGTTGATGGGCACCACGGGGTGGTCGGTCGTGATCGCGACGCGCACCCCCGCGCGGGCGAGCGCGCCGAGGTTCGCGATGTCGCGGTTGCGGAGCTCGATCTTGGACCGCGACGTGATCAGGGGTCCGAAGATGACCGGCACGTCGCGCTCGGCCAGGACGTCGGCGACCGCGGCGCCGTCGGTCCCGTGGTTGATGACGAGCTTGTACCCGAACTCGTCCGCGAGGCGCAGCGCGGTCGCGATGTCGTCGGCGCGGTGCGTGTGCTGGTCCCAGTAGAGCTCGCCCGCGAGCACGCGGCCCAGGGTCTCCTTGGCGAGGTCGCGGTCGAACGGCTCGCCCTTGGCCTCGGCCGCGTCGCGCTTGGCGACATAGCTCTGCGCGTCGACGAACGCCTTGCGGATAACGTTCGCCACGCCGAGGCGCGTGGACGGCAGCTTCTTCTGGTCGCCGTAGACGCGCTTGGGGTTCTCGCCCAGCGCCGACTTCACCGACACGGCCTCGCGGATGACCTGCTCGTCGACGGTCCGTCCGCCCCAGGTCTTGATCGCGACGGTCTGCCCGCCGATCGGGTTGCCCGAGCCGGGCTTGATGACGGCCGACGTCACGCCGCCCACGAGCGCGTCGCGGAAGCCCTCGTCCTCGATGTTGATGGCGTCGAGGGCGCGCAGCGCGGCACCGTTGGGGTCGGTCATCTCGTTGGTGTCGTTGCCGGCCCAGCCCTCGGCCTCCTCCATGACGCCCATGTGGCCGTGGGCCTCGACGAAGCCGGGAAGGACCCAGCGGCCCCCGGCGTCGACCGTGCGGACCCCCTCGGGCACGACGACGTCGTGCCCGACGGCCGTGATGACGCCGTCCTCGACGAGGACGGTCGCGTTCTCCAGGGGTGCGGAGGCGACGGGGACGACGTAGCCGTTCGTGATGGCGATGCTGTTGCGTGTGGTCATGAGCCCTATCCTCTCCCCGACCGGGCGTGACGATCATCAGGGTGCCGACATGAGCCGCGCGGCGCACCGTGCCTCGTCTGCCGAGCAGCTCCGGCGACGGCGCGCCCGCTGGCTGGACACCTGGCTGCGGACGGCGCTGGGGATCGGCGTGCTCGTCGGCGTCGTCGGGGGATCTCGAGCAGGCCCTGACGGGGGAGAGCGTCGACGAGTCGCGCACGGTCCTGGTCGTCGGCGCGTCCTGGACTGCCGGGTGGGTGCTGGTGGCGTGGGGTGTCGTCCGAGCGCGTTCGCGGGCCCGTCCGCCGGGCGCCGGAAACCGGATCCGACGCCGCGTCATGTCCCGCTAGGGTGGTCTCCGTGCTCACCCAGGTCGCCGGTCCGTTGCGCGTCGCGCGCGCCGGTCTCGTCGCGACCCTGGTGCTGGCCCTCGCGGCGCTCGCGCACCGCGTCGGCGGCGGCACGCTCCCGCACCCGCTGATCCTGCTCGCCCTGGCGTCGTTCACGATGGCCGGCGCGACGTTCGCGGCCCGGTTCCGCCTCACGTTCGGTCGGCTGGTCGCGGTCCTCGGCACGGGCCAGGTCGCGCTGCACTACGGCCTGGGCTTCTCCGCGACCGCGTCGTGCGCGCCGGTCGGCGGCCCCCACGCGGGCCACGCCGGGCTCGCCGCTGCGGGCCAGGTCGCCTCGTGCGCGGGCGTCACACCCGTGCCCGACGGCGTCGCGCACCTCCCGCACGAGACCCCCGCGGGAGCGTGGATGGTCCTGGCGCACGTGGTCGCGACCCTGGTCGCGACCCTGGTCGTGGCCCTGGTCGTCGCGCACGGCGAGCGCGCGCTCGGCCTGCTGCTGACGTGGCTCGCGCCGCGACGGGCGCTCGCGGACCTGCTGCCCGCGCTGCCGGTCGCGCACCGGCTCCTCGCTCCGGTCGCCGCGCCGTCCCTGACGGCGACCGTCCACCTGCGGACCCCGACGACGCGCGGACCACCGCTGCTCGCCCGGCCCGTCGCCCTTCCTTCCTGACCCCGTCCGCGCTCGCGCGCGGACCATCGACGAGGCCGGCCGTCCCCGGGTACCCCCGCGCGAGCTCGTGCCGCGCCTCATCGAGAGCGTCTTCCATGTCTGTGCAGACCGACCAGTCCCACCACTCCCACCCGTCCGCCCTGTCCGCAGCCGCCGACCGCCGCGGCCGAGCGGTCGCCCTCGCGCACCCCGCGTCCCGCCCCGCCCCGGCCCGTCGCCTGGTCGCGGTGCTCGCGGCCCTCGCGACGCTGGCAGCGACCCTGCTGCTCGGCATCGGCGGGGCCGCCCCCGCCCAGGCGCACGACCGCATCATCAGCACCGACCCGGCGGACGGCGCGCAGCTCGACGCCGCACCCGCCGCGTTGACCATGACGTTCAGCACCGAGCCCCTCGCGGTCGAGCCCCAGGTCGTCGTGACCGACACGGCCGGTACCGTCGTCGCGCAGGGCAGCCCCACGATCGAGGGGACCTCTGCGACGTTCCCGTGGCCCGCCGAGCTGACCGGTGACACGTACACGATCGCGTGGCGCGTCGTCTCCTCGGACGGCCACCCCATCGAGGGCACGTTCTCGTTCGCGGTCGCGGCGGCTCCCGCGCCGGCCGAACCCGTGGCGACCGACGAGGCCACCGTCGTGACGCCGTCGGCCACCGAGGGCGTGACCGAGGCGACCACGGAAGCGGCGACCGACGCGACCGACGCGACCGACACGGCCGACTCGACCGACGAGGCGCGATCGATCGTGCCGCTGCTCGTCGGGCTCGCGATGCTCGCGGCTGCGGTCGTGGTCGTCGCCGTGCTGATCGTCCGTCGCCGCCAGCAGCAGGACTGATTCCTCCCCACCACCTTCCCGGCGACGTCGTCGCCCGGGCGTTCCCGCGACCCCGCGGAGCCCCGGTCCTGCCCTGGGCCGGCCGCTCCCGCGGCGCGGGTCGTCCCCGCGCGCCCCGACGCCGGGTCCCGAACCGAAGGACCCACCATGTCTGCACGCACCACCACCCGCCGCGCGACCGTGCTCGGCGCGACCGTCACGCTCGCTCTCCTCGCTGTCGCGGGCTGCGGGGGCTCACCGTCCGGCATCCCGTCCGGCACTGCTTCGTCGGACGCGTCGTCCGGCGCCTCGTCGGGCGCGGCGGCCGACCACCTGACCGCGACCGACCCCTGGATCAAGGCGGCCGAGTCCGGCATGACCGCGGCCTTCGCCGTCCTGCACAACGACGGCGACCAGGACGTCACGGTCGTCGGCGCGACGTCCGACCTGTCTCGCGTCGAGCTCCACGAGATGGCGACCGACGACTCGGGTGCCATGGTCATGCGCCAGAAGGAGGGCGGGCTCACGATCCCCGCGGGCGGCGAGCACGCGCTCGAGCCCGGCGGCGACCACCTCATGCTCATGGAGCTGTCCGCGCCGGTCCAGGCCGGGGCCGAGTACGACGTCACGCTCGAGCTGAGCGACGGGTCCACGCTCGTGGTCACGGCCCCCGCGCGCACGTTCGCGGGCGCCAAGGAGAGCTACGACGAGGGCCACGACGAGGGCCACGACATGAGCCACGATGGCTGACGTCGGGCCCGGTCCCGGCACAGGCGAGGGCGCCGGGGAGGTCCCGGCCGCCCGGGCCCGGGTCTCGCGTCGCGCGTTCCTGGTCGGCGGGGCTGCGGCGGGCGCGGTGGCGGTCGCCGGTGCGGGAGGTGCGTGGGCCGGGAGGGCCACGGCCCCCGCGGCGGGAGCGGCGCCGTCGGGCAGTGCGGGAGAGGCCTCGCTGCACGGTGACCGGCGCGTGTCCTTCCACGGCCCGCGGCAGGCGGGCGTCGAGACGCCTCCCCAGGCGTACCTGACGCTCGTCGCGCTGACCCTGGCCCCGGGGACGGACCGGGACGCTCTGGTGCGGCTCATGCGGATCTGGACCGACGACGTCGCGCGCCTCACGCAGGGACGTCCCGGCCTGACCGACACCGAGCCCGAGCTCGCCGAGGTGCCCGCGCGCCTCACGGTCACGGTCGGCTACGGCCCCGCGGTCTTCACGGCCGCGGGGCTCGACGACAGGCGCCCGCCGTGGCTCCGGCCACTGCCGGCGTTCACCGTGGACCGGCTCGAGGACCGCTGGAACGACGGCGACCTCGTGCTCCAGGTCTGCGCCGACGACGAGGTCACGGTCTCGCACGCCGTCCGGATGCTGCTCCGCGAGGCGCGCGACTTCGCGTCGGTGCGGTGGCTGCAGAAGGGGTTCCGGCGGTCGGTCGGGAGCGAGACCGCGGGGCGGACCATGCGCAACCTCATGGGGCAGATCGACGGGACCCGGAACGTGGACCCCGTCGCCGACGCCCCGCTCGTGTGGTCGGACGGCACGGACGGGTGGCTCGCGGGCGGCACGTCGATGGTCGTGCGGCGCATCCGCATGGAGCTCGACACGTGGGACGAGGTCGACCGGTCGACGCGCGAGGCCGTCATGGGACGTCGCCTCGTGGACGGAGCCCCGCTGACGGGGGACCGTGAGCACGACGAGCCGGACCTCGACGCGGTCGGGCCGCACGGGCTGACCGTGATCGGCCCGGCCGCGCACGTACGGCGGGCCCGGACCGACGACCAGGCCGAGCGGTTCCTGCGGCGCGCGTACAGCTACGACGACGCGCCCGACGTCGGGGTGGATCCGGGGGCGCTCAGCAGCTCGGGCCTGGTGTTCGTGACGTTCCAGGCCGACGTCGACCGTCAGTTCGTGCCGATCCAGCGGCGGCTCGACGAGGTCGACCTGCTCAACGAGTGGACGACACCGATCGGGTCGGCGGTGTTCGCGGTGCCGCCGGGTTGTGCCGAGGGAGAGTTCCTGGGGCAGGCGCTGCTGGGCTGACGGGCACGAGGGCCGGACGGCTCGCACGGGGTGCTCGAGCGCTCCGGGCGGGCCGTCCTGCTGCGTCCGGTGGCACCCGATGTCAGAATGTGACGGGGGTCACGGCAACTGTGTGTATCAAACGAGCGCCACCCTCCTCTGCTCAGGTGAACGCTCGGTCGTCGATGGGGGTCGTGACGGGCGTGAGGGTCGGAGGCGGCCCGTGGTGTGAGCCCTGCAGGGGGGCGCTCACACGACGGGCCGCCTCCGGCGCGTCCGGGGCAGGCCGATGGCGCTCTTCCTCTGATCCCTGACCAAGATTTCTCGCCGCCAGACTGTGTCAAAAGGGTGCCACTGGCGGTACCCTTTTGACATGCCGCACACTCGCGACCGCCTGCTCGAAGAGGCCTTCGACCGCCACGGGTTCATCCGCCGCGCCGACGCGCTGCGTGAAGGGCACAGTCCGCACGCACTCAAGCAGCTCGTCGCGCGCGGCTACCTGGAGAAGGTTGCTCACGGCGTCTACCGCGTGAACGTCGTCCCCGTCAGTGAGTACGACGATCTGCACCTGGCCGTGCTGTGGACCGGTGTCGACAAGGCCGCTCTGTCCCATGAGACCGCCCTGGCTCTCTACGGGCTCGGCGATGTCAACCCCGACCGGATCCACGTCACCGTTCCCCGGCGCCACCGAATCCGACGTGCCGGCGCCGACGGGATCGAGGTCCACCACCAAGACCTCGATCCCCGCCATATCGGGTGGTTCGAACAGATCCCGACGGTGAGACCCGCGACTGGGATCGCGCAGTGCATCGAGACCGGCACCCCGACCTATCTTCTCCGCCAGGCCCTCACGACGGCTCGTAAGACCGGGCGCATCACCGCGAGCGAGAGCGCCGATCTGCAGAGGAAGCTGACGAACCGTGACACACCCGAATGTTGATGTGCCCCTTGGTCTGGCCGACCTGCCCGAGAAGACCAAGGAACCGGCGTCGGTCGCCATGCTCAACTCTTGGCTCCAGCAGGCCGAGAGACGCTTGGGCAGCCGCGGCGGACGCTTGGCATGGCTCGTTGCGTCCACGGTCGTCATCGCCGCACTGCAGCGAGCCCTCGATGCCACCGGGCAGCCGCACTTCCTGCTCAAGGGCGGGACTCTGTTGCAGCACCGGCTCCCCAGCGTGCCCACGCGTGCGACGAAGGACGTGGACGGGCTCATCCGCGGTGACATCGACGACTTCCTCGCCAAGCTCGATGACGAGCTCGCCGAGCCCTGGGGCCCGCTGACGCTACGGCGGGACGCCGTCGAGGTCATCCAGATCCCTGCTCGCGTCATCAAGCCGCGCCGCTTCGACGTCGTCGTCGAGCTCAGAGGCAAGACGTGGCGAAGGGTCCAGGTCGAGATCGCGCCGGACGAAGGTGGCGCCGGAGCCACGCCTGAACCGTTTGCACCGCCTACGCTGGCGGGCCTCGGGCTGCCGGGCCCCGGTGTGATGGTGGGCATCGCGATGCGCTATCAGGTCGCGCAGAAGATCCACGCCTGTACCGATCCCCACGACCCGCCGACTGCGACCAATGATCGGGCGCGCGACCTCGTCGACCTGCTGCTGCTTCGCGACCTCGCAGTAATCGGTCAGAACCTGGCTGGCGTCCGTGCAGCCGTCATGGACGTCTTCGACGCGCGTGCGCGCGACGCCCAGGCGCTTGGTCGCGCTGAGCGGACATGGCCATGCGTCGTGGTCGCCCACCCGCACTGGCCGACCGACTACGCACGCGCTGCGGCCGATGCGCAGATCGACATCGAGCTCGACGAGGCGGTCGCACAGCTCAACGCGTGGCTAGCGCAGATCGACGCCGCCGTGCTGCCGATCAGAGGTGCGGACGATGACGACGACGTTGCGCATGACGAAGAGGGCGAAGGCGACGGCGAAGCAGGATAGGGGAGAGCGGGCGCGCCGGCACCAGCAGCAACGTCGACCTCACGCGGCGAGGCTGAGGGTGTCGCCTCCGACGGAGGGGGCATGGCAGGCCGTGCTCTCCATGTGGGCTCGGTGGGCCAGGCCTGCCCCGCGCCCGCGCCGCTCAGCGCGGAGGCGCCGTGCTGAGGCGGACCGCGAGCTCGGGCAGCACGACCTCGGGCTCGTGCACGGTCGTCGGGTCGGCGATGAGCGCGATCACGTGCTCGACCGCGAGGCGTCCGGTCAGGTGGAACGGTTGGCGGACCGTGGTGAGCGGGGGTGAGCAGTACTCGGCGAGGGCGATGTCGTCCATGCCCACGACCGAGACGTCCTCCGGGACGCGCCGCCCTCTCTCGGTGAGTCCCCGGATCAGCCCGAACGCCATCTCGTCGCTCGCGACGAACACGGCGGTGACCTCGGGCAGGCGGCCGAGGACCAGGCCGTTGCGGTAGCCGGACTCGGGGCTCCAGTCGCCGTAGAGCACGGGCGGCTCGGTGCGTCCTGCGTCGTGGAGCGCGGCTTGCCACCCGGCGGTGCGGCCGTTGGCGTCGTTCCACGAGGCGGGTCCGGCGAGGTGCCACACGGTCTCGTGGCCCAGCTCCAGGAGGTGCTCGGTCGCGACGCGCCCCGCGGCGACCTGGTCGACCGCGACGACCTCGGTCGCCGACGACTGCATGCCGTCCACGACGACGGTCGGGGTGCCGTGGATGAGGTCGCCGAGCGACTCGTCGTCGCGCACGGGGACGGCGATGACGAGCCCGTCGACGCCCTGGTCGAGGAGGCGGTCGACGGCCTGGGCGATCGACGCGGGGGAGAGCGAGGCGGTGCTCGCCGTGCTCACGAAGTAGCCGCCGTCGCGGGCCGCCCGCTGCATGCCGAGCATCATGGCGCTGCCCGAGTAGAAGTCGGTCTCGTGCGTGATGACGCCGATGGTCTTGCTGCGTCCGGTCACGAGCGCGCGGGCGAGGCTGTTGCGACGGTATCCGGTCTGCTCGACGGCGGCGCGCACCCGGTTGCGGGTGGTCTCGTTGACGTTGGGGTGCCCCGACAGGACGCGGGAGACGGTCTGGGCGGACACGCCGGCGACGCGGGCGACGTCGGCCATCGCGGGGCCGCGGCCCCGGGCGGGAACGGCCGTGGTCTTCCCCTGCGCCGGCTCCGTCCGTGCGGGCGGTGACGGTCGTTCCACGTGCTCTCCTTCGGGCGGTGAGGGTCCGGCGTGGGTCGTCGGGCACCTCGGTGTGCGGGGCCGCGGGTGTGCACCGCAGCGTAGTGGACGTCAACAGCGCGAGCCTGCCAGGCCCGCGTCATCGTCACCCTTCTGTTATCAGTGTTGACCATAACAGCCAGAACATGCAGCCGAAAGTGACGGGTTTGCGCAAGTGATGGCGCGTCTTGGTGAGTGGGTTGTGATCCATATCAACGTGTGTCAGAGTGTGCTCCACGCAGACCGCGGCGCCGTCGCCGCTCCATCCTCAGCACAGTGTGGTCAGAAGGAGAGTCATGAAGTCATCGATCGTCAAGGCAGTCGGGGTCGCGTCGATCCTCACACTCGCTGCGGGCGGCCTGACCGCCTGCTCGTCGGACACGACGTCCGGTGGCTCGGCAGACGGGGACGGCAAGGTCAAGGAGATCGAGGTCTGGACCTGGGCCGCGGGCTACGACGAGTCGGCCAAGATCTTCAACGACACGCACGACGACATCAAGATCAAGTACACGCAGATCGAGCCCGGCAACAAGGGCGGCTACGACAAGATCCGCAACTCGATCACCGCGGGCAACGCCCCCTGCATCGCCCAGGTCGGCTTCGAGACGCTCCCCAGCTTCGTCGCCGAGGGCAACGTCGTGGACGTCACCGAGTTCGCCGGGAAGGACAAGGACCTCTACGCCCCCGCGGGCTGGGCCGGCGTCAACGTGGGCGGCAAGACCTACGGCGCCCCGCAGGACCAGGGCCCCATGGTGCTCTTCTACAACAAGACCGTGTTCGAGGCGAACGGCATCGCCGTCCCCACCACGTGGGCCGAGTACCAGGCCGCGGGCGAGAAGCTCAAGGCTGCGGGCATCAAGCTGACCGGCACCTACGAGGACTACGACTACTCGGGCTTCGCCTGGCAGGCCGGCGCCCCCTGGTACGAGATCAAGGACGGCGCCTGGTCGATCACCCCCGACTCCCCGGCCAACCTCGAGGTCGCCGACTACTGGCAGGGCCTCATCGACGCCGACGTGATCGGTGCAGGCATCTGGAGCGACGACTGGGCCGCAGGCCTCGGTGACGGCTCGATCGCCACGATCGTGGGCGCCGCCTGGTTCGCGGGCATCCTCAAGGACTCCGCCGCGGCCTCGTCGGGCGACTGGGCCGTGGCCGAGCTCCCGCAGTGGGAGGCGGGCGACGCCAAGACCGGCAACGTGGGCGGCAGCCTCTCCGCGGTCCTCAAGGGCTGCGACGACCCGGAGGCGGCGTGGACCGTCGCCAACTGGATCAGCACCGACCCCGCGTCGGTCGACGAGCTCGTCAAGGGCGGCGGCGTCTACCCGGCCTCGGTCGCGGGCCTCGAGTCCGAGCTCCTCGCCACGGGCGACGAGTACTTCGGCGGCCAGGTCATCAGCGACGTGTTCAAGACCGCGTCCGGCCAGGTCAACGAGGACTGGGCCTGGGGCCCCGGCGTCTCGACCCTCGTGGGCACGCTCGGCACGGGCATGAAGCAGGCCTACGCCAAGGAGGGCGGCGCGACCGTCGCGACCGCGCTCACCGGAGCCCGCGAGGCCACGGTCTCCGAGCTCAAGCAGCAGGGCATCGCCGTCAACGAGTGACCTGACGTCCGGCACGACCAGCACCACCCGCGCGGTTCTCGCCGCGCACGAGCAGCACAAGGCCCGACGACGCCACGCACCTGGGAGCACCGGTGCACCTGGGCGCGTGACGTCGTCGGGCACCACGACGCATCCCCCTGAGGAACCCACCATGACCACGAGCCTGACGTCGGCGGCACCGCCGCCGGTCGAGACGAAGCGCGCGGCGGCCACGCCGCCCAAGCGACCGCGCAGCCGGACCAGCCGGTACGCGATCTGGTTCGTCGGCCCGTTCGTGGTGCTGTTCGTCGGGATGTACGTCGCGCCCATCCTGTTCGCGATCTACAAGAGCATGTTCCGCATCCAGCGCGACGCGCTCGGGCTGGGCGGCACGCAGGAGATCTTCGACCCCCTGTTCAACTACGCGTACGCGCTGGGCGACTCGACGTTCATCACCTCGATCGGCCGCGTGCTCCTGTTCGGCGTCGTGCAGGTGCCCGTCATGCTGGGCCTCGCGCTCGGGATCGCGCTCCTCATCGACTCGGCCTCGGCGCGGGCCAAGGGCTTCTTCCGCCTCTCGAGCTTCGCGCCCTACGCGGTACCGACCGTGGTCTCGGCGCTCATGTGGTCGTTCCTCTACTCGCCCACGAACAACCCCTTCAACCAGCTGCTCGGGCTGTTCGGTCTCGACATCAACTTCCTCAGCCAGGACTTCGCCCTGTGGGCCGTCGCGAACGTCGTGACCTGGGGCTGGACCGGCTACAACATGATCATCATCTACGCCGCGCTCCAGGGGGTCCCCGGCGAGGTGCTCGAGGCCGCCAAGCTCGACGGCGCCTCGCCGTGGCGCACCGCGTGGAGCATCAAGGTCCCGCTCGTGCGGCCCGCGATCCTCCTCACCACGATCTTCTCGATCATCGGCTCCGCGCAGCTCTACAACGAGCCGTTCGTGCTCAAGCAGAGCACCGGGGCGATCGACGCGAGCTACACGCCGATCATGGCCGCGCAGGCCTCGCTCCAGTCGGCCAACTACCCGTACGCCGCGGCCCAGTCGGTGCTGCTCGCGGTCGGCGTGGCCGTGCTGTCCGTCCTCTTCTTCCGTCTGACGTCCAGGAGGTCCTCGTGACCACGAGCACCGCCCCCGCCCGGGCCGAGAAGACCGCGGGCAACCGCCCGCGCCGCAAGCGCAACGCCCCCGAGGGCCGCACGAGCAGCCTGCGCGGCGACTCGATCGAGACCACCGCCACGAGCCGCATCGCGGTCACCGCGGTCCTCGCGCTCACCGCCGTCTACTTCCTGTTCCCCCTGTGGTGGCTGTTCGTCGCCGCCACCAAGGACGCCGGGTACACGTTCGCCGGGAGCCCCCTGTGGTTCTCGAACTTCGACCTGTTCGGCAACATCGGCGACCTGTTCGCCTACAAGGACGGCATCTTCGCCGTCTGGATGGCGAACTCGGCGCTCTACTCGATCGTCGGCGCGGGCCTCGGGACGCTCATCGCCGTCTCGACGGGATACGCCCTGGCCAAGTACGAGTTCCGCGGCAAGGGCGTCCTGTTCGGCGTGGTCCTCGGCGCGGTCCTCATCCCCAAGGTCCTGTTCACGCTGCCGCTGTTCCTCATGTTCTCCGCGACGGGCATCGTCAACACGTACCTCGCGGTCCTCCTGCCCAGCATCGTGAGCCCGTTCGGCGTGTACCTGGGACGCATCTTCGCCGCGAGCTCGGTCCCCGACGAGGTCATCGAGGCCGCCCGCCTCGACGGCGCGAGCGAGGGCCGCATCTTCTTCGGGGTCAGCCTCAAGATGATGGCACCCGCGCTCGTCACGATCTTCCTCTTCCAGTTCGTCGAGATCTGGAACAACTTCCTGCTCCCCTCGCAGGTCCTCATCTCCGAGAACCTGCGACCCGTCACGGTCGGGCTGGTGAGCTGGAACGCCCTGGTCCAGGCCGGTCAGATCGAGCGGCACATGGTCATCATCGGCGCGTTCGTCGCGGTCGTCCCGCTCATCGTCGCGTTCCTCTCCCTCCAGCGCTTCTGGCGCTCCGGACTCGCAGCGGGGGCCATCAAGTGAACCAGCAGCACCCGGCCGGCCAGGCCTCGCGCCCGGCCGGCGGACCGACCCTGCGCGCCGACGGCGCGAACCGGCCGACCCTGCGCGCCGACGGCGCGAACCGGCCGACCCTGCGCGCCGACGGCGCGACCACGCCCAGGCTGCGCGCCGACGGCTCGCACCTCCTGCGGGACGGGGCGCCGCACCGCCTGCTCTCGGGCTCGATCCACTACTTCCGCGTGCACCCCGACCAGTGGGAGGACCGCCTCCTGCGCCTGCGCGCCATGGGCCTCAACACGGTCGACACGTACGTCCCGTGGAACTGGCACGAGGCCGAGCGGGGCACGTTCGACTTCACCGGGTGGTGCGACGTCGAGCGGTTCGTGCGCCTCGCGGGCGACCTGGGGCTCGACGTCGTGGTGCGCCCCGGCCCGTACATCTGCGCCGAGTGGGACAACGGCGGCCTGCCCGCCTGGCTCACCGCGACGCCCGGGATCCGCCTGCGGTGCAGCGACGAGACCTACCTCGCCGCGGTCGCGGCCTGGTTCGACGAGCTCGTCCCACGCCTCGCGGCCCTCCAGGCGAGCCACGGCGGGCCCGTCGTGGCCGTCCAGGTCGAGAACGAGTACGGCAGCTTCGGCGACGACCACGCCTACATGGCCTGGGTCCACGACGCGCTCGTGGCCCGCGGCATCGACGAGCTCCTCTTCACGGCCGACGGCCCCACCGACCTCATGCTCGACGGCGGCACGCTCCCGCGCGTGCTGGCCGCGGCCACGTTCGGCAGCCGCCCGGGGCAGGCGCTCGACAAGCTCACGGCCCGTCGCGGCGAGCAGCCGTTCGTGTGCGCCGAGTTCTGGAACGGCTGGTTCGACCACTGGGGCGACCCGCACCACGTGCGCGGCGCCGACAGCGCGGCGTCCGACGTGCGCGACCTCCTCGACCTCGGCGGCTCCGTGAGCCTGTACATGGCGCACGGCGGCACGAACTTCGGGCTGACCGCGGGCGCCAACCACGACGGGACGCGGCTCCAGCCGACCGTCACGAGCTACGACTCCGACGCCGCCGTGGCCGAGGACGGCACCGTGACGCCCAAGTTCTTCGCGCTGCGCAAGGTGCTCACCGAGTACCGGGGCGACGTCGGGGACACCCAGGACGACCGGTGGGTCCAGCCTCCCGTCCGGCTCCCGGCGCGCGCCCTGCCTCCGGTCTCGACCCGCCCGCTGCTGCCCGCCCTGCGGGTGCTCGGCACCGAGACCGTCGCCTCGTCGCCCCTGACGTTCGAGCAGCTCGGCCAGAACGCCGGGCTCGTCCTCCACACCGCCACGCCCATCCTCCCGCCGGGCGCCAGCACGCTCTCGGTCCTCGGCCTGCACGACCGCGCCACCGTCTACGTCGACGGCCACGAGGTCGGCGTCCTGGAGCGCGAGACCTCCCACCTGGGGCTCACGGTCGTGGGTCGAGGGGTGCCCGTGCGGCTCGAGATCCTCGTCGAGAACCTCGGTCGCATCAACTACGGGCCGCGCCTCGGCGAGCACAAGGGCATCCTCGGTGACGTCCTGGTCGAGCGGCGCATCGTGCACGGCTGGACCTCACGCTCGCTGCCTCTCGACCTGCTGCCCGTGGACGGGCTGTGGGCGAGCGGGGCCCCCGGCGAGCCCGGTGCCACCGGCGAGCCCGGGGCACCCGGCGACCCTGGTGCCGCCGTCGACGCTGCCGACCCCGACGGAGCCGGCGCCGTCGGGCCGCAGGGCGTGATCGCCCGGACGACGCTCGACGTCGACGAGCCGGCCGACACCTTCCTGGTCCTGCCCGGCTGGACCAAGGGGTTCGTCTGGGTCGGCGACGTGCTGCTCGGCCGCTACTGGGAGCGCGGCCCGCAGCACACCCTCTACGTCCCCGCGCCGCTGCTGCGCGCGGGGAGCAACACCGTCACGGTCCTCGAGCTGCACGCGGTCGGCTCCGACCTCGAGCTGAAGGACGAGGCCGTCCTCGGCGAGCCCGAGGAGTACGTCGAAGAGCTGTGACGCCCGTCGGTCGGGGGACGGCCGATGAACTGCTATCGAAGGAGACAGCACATGGTTCGACATTCCCCTGGCCCCCGGGCCGGTTCCCTCCCGGGCGGCGGCTCGCGCCGCGCCCGCCGGCTCGTGGCGCTCGCCACCGCGGTCGTGGTGCCGTTCGCGGCGCTGCCCGCCGCAGCCGCGGCGAGCCACACCCCGGCGAGCAGCACGACCCAGCTCTCGGCCCTGGGCCTGACGGCCGAGCAGGTCGCGGCGGCGAGCGTCGAGGGTGCGGCGACGCTGCGCTCGGCCCAGCTCGACGTCCAGGTCGCCGCGGACTTCCCGCGGGTCCTGAGCTACACCGACCGCGCGTCGGGAGCCTCGCTCGCGGGCAGCACCGCGACCGTGGCGAAGGTGCGCCTCAACGGCACCGACCGCACCGTCGCGGTCGAGGCCGGCGAGCCCGGCGAGACGAGCCGCGACTACCAGCTGTCGTTCCCCGACCTCGCGGGCGTCAGCATCGACACGCGCCTCGAGGTAGACGGCAGCGCCGTGACGTTCCGCGTCACGGGCGTGACCGACACCGAGGCCTTCCGCGTCGGGACCATCGAGGTCCCCGGCCATGACCTGCTCTCCGTCTCGTCGGCCGACCCGTCGGCCGTCGTCGCCTCTGCCGTCATCAGCCCGGACCGCGGCAAGGTCGGTGACACGTTCACGACCGTCACGGGGCAGACCCCCGTCAACGCGAACCCGGTGGGGTCGGCGTACGCGATCGTCAGCACGAGCGCGCTGTCGGCCACGATCGTCACCAACAGCGTCTACGACGAGGCGAGCGGCAAGGCGGCCGCGGACGGCAACCGCCTGCAGCGCCAGGCCCGCGCGGCCGACGGCGGCGTGCGCGTCGGCGTCTGGAGCGGCGCGTGGACCTACCGGGCCCAGGGCTCGCCCGTCACCGAGGAGCTGCCGTACGCGACCGTCGTCGTGACGGCCGACGCCAACGCCGACGACAAGGTCGACTGGCAGGACGGCGCGATCGCGTTCCGCGCGACCGCCCCCAAGGCGCTCGGCGCCGACCAGGTCGCCGACCGCGTCGTGACCCACATCCCGTTCAACTTCGCCTCGCAGGCCACGCACCCGTTCCTGCGCACGCTCGACGACGTCAAGCGCATCTCGCTCGCGACGGACGGCCTGGGCCAGATGGCGCTGCTCAAGGGCTACGGCTCCGAGGGCCACGACTCCGCGCACCCCGACTACGGCGGCAACTACAACGAGCGCGCGGGCGGCCTCGAGGACATGAACACGCTCCTCGAGCAGGGCGGTGACTGGAACGCCGACTTCGGCGTCCACATCAACGCGACCGAGGCCTACGCCGAGGCGAACGCCTTCTCGGACGAGCTCGTCGACCCGTCGGCCAAGGGCTGGAACTGGCTCGGCCAGTCGTACTACATCGACCAGCGCCGCGACGTGAACAGCGGTGACCTGGCCGCGCGCATCGGTCAGCTCGCCGACGAGACCCGGGGCAACCTGGACCTGCTCTACGTGGACGTCTACTACAACTTCGGCTGGCAGGCCCGCGCCCTGGCCGAGGCGGCCCGCGCGAACGACCTGCAGATCGCGACCGAGTGGTCCGACAAGTTCGAGGCGAACTCGCTGTGGAGCCACTGGTCCGCGGACGAGAACTACGGCGGCGCCGCCAACAAGGGCCTGAACTCCCAGATCGTGCGCTTCATCGACAACGCCGAGAAGGACACCTGGAACCCGCACCCGCTGCTCGGCAACGCGCGGCTCGTCGAGTTCGAGGGCTGGACCGGGCAGACCGACTGGAACGCGTTCTACAAGAACGTCTGGACGACCAACGTCCCGACCAAGTTCCTCCAGCACCAGGAGATCGTGCGCTGGGGCACCGACCGGATCGACTTCACGGGCGACGTCTCGGCGCGTGGCACGACCGCGGCCGACCGGCAGATCCTCGTCGGCGACGCCGTCGTGGCCAAGGGTGGTACCTACCTCCTGCCGTGGAACGCGTCCGACGCCCCCGGGCTCGAGGGAGAGGCCGCCGAGGGCGGCAAGCTCTACCACTACAACCCGACCGGCGGCTCGACCACGTGGACCCTCACGGACGAGTTCTCCGGGGCCACGAGCCTGACTCTCTACAAGCTCACGACGACGGGCCGCGAGAAGGTCGCGGACGTCCCGGTCACGGACGGCAAGGTCACGGTCGAGGCGACCGCGGGCCAGCCGTACGTCCTGTACCCGCAGGGCGTCACGACGCCCTCGGCCGCCGACGTCGCGTGGGGCACCGCGAGCGGCATCGTCGACCCCGGCTTCAACGCCGCGACGCTCGACGCGTACGAGACGACCGGCACCACGGGCATCGAGACCCTGTCGAACGGTCAGCGCGTCGCGACGCTCGGCGCGGGCGCCTCGTCGCTGAGCCAGCAGCTCGGCGAGCTCCCGTCGGGCACCTACGCCGTGAGCGCGTGGGTCGAGGTCCAGCCCGGGAAGTCCCGCACGACCACCCTGTCCGTCTCGGGCGAGGGCGTCGCGCAGACGGCGAGCACCGTCGTCGAGCGCTCGACCGCGAAGAACCTCGTCGCGGCCGACGAGAAGAACAACCGATACTACCAGCGCGTCCAGGTGCTCGTCGACGTCACGGGCTCGGCCCGCCCGACGCTGACGGTCTCCGCCTCGGCGGGCGACGCCGTCGTGCGGGTCGACGACCTGCGCGTCGTGAGCGCCACGCGCTCGGTGGCACCCGCCGTCGAGGGCGAGACGGGCACGGTCGTCGCGTTCGACGACTTCGAGAACGTGCCCCAGGGCTGGGGACCGTTCGTCAAGGGCGACGCGGGCGGCGTCACCGACCCGCGCACGCACATCGCCAAGCGCAACGCCCCCTACACGCAGGCCGGCTGGAACGGCAAGCTCGTCGACGACGCGCTGTCCGGCGACTGGTCGCTCAAGGCGCACGAGGAGAACAAGGGCCTCGTCTACCGCACCGTGCCCAGCACGGTGAAGCTCGAGGCGGGCCGTCAGTACCGCGTGACCTTCGACTACCAGTCGGGCAACGGCGGCGAGTACCAGTGGGTCACGGGCTACGACTCGGTCGCGAGCGGCGCCCCGTCGTCGGTCGAGACGCACGCGACCCCGCTGGGGCAGCAGCGCACGACCGCGACGTTCTCCGAGGACGTCGTGGCGAGCGGCTGCGGCGACACCTGGGTGGGGCTGCGCAAGCTCACTGCGGGCGGCAACCAGTCCGACCTGATCCTCGACGACTTCCGTGTCGTGGACCTGGGCCCGGCCGAGGCCACCCCTGCGTGCGCGTCGCTCACCGTCTCCCCGGGACCCGTCGCGTTCGAGCCCGACGTCGCGAGCACGGTCACGACGCGCCTCACGGTCCACGAGCCCGTGGCCGTCGCGGACGTCGCCGTGACGCTCGACGTGCCCGAGGGCTGGGAGGTCGAGGCCACCAACGCCGCGACCGCGGCCACGCTCCCCGCGGGCGGCGTCCTCACCACGACGTGGAAGGTCACGCCGCACGGCAGGATCACGGCCGACGCCTACACGCTCACGTCGGGCGGCACGTACACGACCACGGCCGCCCCCGTCGGGAAGCGGTCGGTCGAGGCCGGCCAGTCGGTGTGGGTCGTCGTCCCGCCGAACGGCGGCGAGAACTGGGTCAGCGACCTGCCCTTCGTCTCGACGACCAACGGGTGGGGACCGGTCGAGCGCGACCTGTCGAACGGCGAGCAGGGCGAGAAGGACGGCAAGCCGCTCACGCTGCGCGGCGTCGTCCACGAGAAGGGTCTCGGCACGCACGCGAACGCGTCCGTCCGGGTCTTCCTCGCCGGGCAGTGCGAGGCCTTCACGGCGACCGTGGGCGTCGACGACGTCCAGGCGACCAAGGGCACGGTCCAGTTCAAGGTCCTGGGTGACGGCACGCAGCTCGCCCAGACCGAGGTGCTCAAGGGCGGCGGCAAGACCGTCGACCTGGACGTCCCGGTCACCGGTGTCCGCTACCTCGACCTGATCGTGACCGACGGCGGCGACGGCAACGGCAACGACCACGCCGACTGGGGCTCCGCCAAGGTGTCCTGCGCCGACCCGGTCGAGCCCGAGCCCGTGCTCGAGGTCACCACGACGGCCGTGGCGCAGTGCACGGGCGCCCGCGCCCAGGTCACGGCGCGCGCGGTCAACGAGGAGGACTTCGCGGTCGACGTCAAGGTCACGACGCCCTACGGCACCAAGACCTTCAACAACGTCCAGCCCGGCAAGAGCGCGAGCCAGAAGTTCAACTCGCGCAGCGAGGCGATCGAGGCGGGGACGGTGACGTTCACCGCGACCGCCACGGTCGACGGCAAGGAGGTCACGACCACGACCGAGAGGCAGTTCGAGGCCACGAGCTGCCGCTAGGCGACGGGGCCGACCCTCCGGGGTCGGCCCCGGGTCGGCCCCCTCGGGCCGGCCGCAGCGCGACCAGGACGCCCCGGGACTCACCACGAGTCCCGGGGCGTCCGTCGTCCCCTCGGCAGGCACCTGTGTCAGAGGGCGTCGCTGCGCTCCCCGAGCCACGGCGCGAGCACGTCCTCGCGGCCGAGCCACCGCAGGCCGCCGTCGGCGACTTCTTCGCGGGTCGCGAGGATCTCGTCGAACGCGGTGGCCAGCGCCGCGCGGTCGTCGGCCGAGTCGGCCGCGCCCGTGATGACCAGCCGCGTGCGCGGCACGGTGTCGTCCCACGTCCCGACCGCCCCGATGCTGAGCTGCCCGCCCGCGCCGTCCCACGCGCACATCGAGTCGGGCCGGTTGGGCACCCAGAACACGCCGCGGCTGCGCAGGCGTCCGGTGCCCAGGCGGCGGACCTGGTGGAGGAGGCGCTCGGGGTCGAAGGGCAGGTCGGAGGCGAGCTCGAGGGTCCAGGTCCCGGTCGCGGGGTCCTGCCCGACGGCGGCGCGCACCCCGAGCGGGTGCGCGCGCTGCTCGGCGGCGGCCGCGTCGTGCGAGGCTGCGGACAGGTCGGAGAAGCGGAGCCCTTCGAGGCCGTCGACCCGCGTCGAGGCGTGCGGCCGCAGGCGGTCCACGAGACCCGATCCGGTGCGTGCGCTCGCGCGGCGTCCGTCCCACGCGGCCTGGACCGCCGCGTGCCCGCCTGGGCGCGTGACGTCGTCGGGCGTGCGGGGCGCTGACGGGAGCCCGGGGCCGCCGGCGTCGCCGAGGTCGGGCGCCGGCGGGGCGCCGGTCGTGACCACGAGGTCGGCGTGCTCGACCTGGGCGGCGAGCACCTCGCCGACCGAGCGGTGGTCCGTGGGGGTGAGCGCGAGCCCGCGCTCCTCGAGGAGGTCGTCGTCGAGGAGGTCGGTCTCGACCGCGGCGAGGTCGACGACCGTGAGGACCGTGGCGAGCCGCAGCCCGTGGAGCGCGCCGCCGGGGCGTGCGGCCGCGTCGAGGGCGCGCGCGACGGGGAGCGGCTCGGCGGACACGGGCAGCGCGAGGAGGACCTGGTCCCAGCGGCCGTCGCGCGCGAGGTCGTGGAGCGTGGGGATCGCGTCCTCGCGCACCGCGCACGACAGGCACGCGTGCTCGAGGTCGACGAGCGTGTCCTCGACGACCCCGGTCGCGTCCACGACCAGGCGCCGCAGGGTGCCGTCCTCGGCGTGGATGTCGTGGCGCAGCGCGACCGACCGTGGCGTGTCGGTCACGAGCCCGAAGATCGCGGTGTCGCGCAGCACGGGGTCGATCGTGACGAGCACGCTGAGCGGGACGCGGGTCCCGGACGTGCGGGGGTTCCCGGGAATATCTGCGGGCATGCGGACGCTCCACCTCTACAGAGAACGGTTCTCATCAGTTGGGAGCATACCTCTTGACGAGAACGGTTCTCAATAACTAGTGTCGGGTCTCCGCGACCCACCGAAAGGAAGTTCGTCATGTCCGCCGTCTGCCAGGTGCTCGGCACCTCGCCGGGGTTCGGCCACTCGATCTCGCACTCGCACGTGCGGACCAAGCGACGCTTCGACCCCAACATCCAGCACAAGCGCTACTGGGTGCCGTCCCTGAGCCGGCATGTCAGGCTGAGAGTGAGCGCCCAGGGGATCAGGACGATCGACCGTCGAGGGATCGACGCGGTCGTCGCCGCAATCATCGCTCGAGGGGAGAAGGTCTGATGGCAGCACGTACCGAGCTGCGTCCCGTGGTCAAGCTGCGCTCGACCGCAGGGACCGGGTACACCTACGTGACCCGCAAGAACCGCCGCAACGACCCGGACCGGCTGACCCTGCTCAAGTACGACCCGGTGGCGCGACGACACGTCGCGTTCCGCGAGGAACGGTAAGGGGAGCCGCATGGCCAAGAAGTCCAAGATCGCACGCAACGCCCAGCGCGAGGTGATCGTCGCCCGGTACGCCGAGCGCCGCGCCGAGCTCAAGAAGATCATCGCGTCGCCCAGCGCGTCGGACGCCGAGAAGGATGCCGCCACGACCGAGCTGCGCAAGCAGCCGCGCGACGCGAGCGCCACCCGCCTGCGCAACCGCGACGTCGTCGACGGCAGGCCGCGCGCGTACAACCGGCGCTTCGGGCTCTCCCGCATCAGGCTGCGCGACATGGCGCACCGCGGCGAGCTCCCGGGCGTCACCAAGTCCAGCTGGTAGTCGAGACACGCAGAGGAGCACCCATGAAGAAGGACATCCACCCCGAGTACGGGCCGGTCGTGTTCCGCGACATCTCGGCCGACTTCGCGTTCCTGACCAGGTCCACCCTCGCCGGGAGCTCGGCCTCCGGTCCGGGGCGCCCCGACAAGACGATCGTGTGGACGGACGGCAACACCTACCCGGTGGTCGACGTCGACATCTCGAGCGCGAGCCACCCGTTCTACACGGGCACCGCGCGCGTCGTGGACACCGCCGGGCGCGTCGAGAAGTTCCGTCAGCGCTACGGCAAGGGCGCCACGGGAGGCGCGGCGAAGAGCGACGGTCGCTGAACCGCCCTCGCCCGGCCGACGAGCCGGGGCTGCGACGAGCCGTCCACCCTGCGGGGTGGGCGGCTCGTCGCACGTCCGGGAGGGCGCCCCGAGGAGGTCAGGAGGCGCCCAGTAGGTCACATTCGGCGCGGATCGGACAAGATTCTGCGCTCAGAGGAACCGTTTCGGCGCGGAAACGCGCGCAGAACCCCGTAGATTCCTTAGTGTTGTCCACGAAGTCCCGCCTCAGGGCTGGCAAACTGAGACCTCAACGTCGCGCGGTGCCCACCGCGGGGCGTGAACCGATGAAGGGATCCGCATGTCGCTCAACAAGTCTGAGCTCGTCTCGGCCATCGCCGCAAAGTCCGACCTCACCAAGGCTCAGGCCGAGAACGCCCTCAACGCGTTCCAGGAAGTCCTCGTCGAGTCGCTCGGCAAGGGCGAGGCCGTCAAGGTCACCGGCCTCCTCTCGGTCGAGCGTGTCGAGCGTGCCGCTCGCACGGGCCGCAACCCCCGCACCGGCGAGGAGATCCAGATCCCCGCCGGCTTCGGTGTCAAGATCAGCGCCGGCAGCCTCCTGAAGAAGGCCGTCACCAAGTGATCTTCGCGGCACGCTGAGGCGTGTCGCACCGTGGGGCCACGCCCCGCACCCCGTGCAGAGGCCCGGGTGCCCGACGACGTCGGTCACCCGGGCCTCTGTCGTCCCCGTGCCGAAGGGGATGGGGCCGGTCTGTAGCGGAGCGGCCCGGCGCGAAGCGGGTCGGCCCGGCGCGTCGCTTGCAGCGATAACCGTTCTCATTCTCTAGGGTGGGTGGGTCCCAGGGCGTGCGCCCGACCGGCTGATCCGAAGGGCGTCATGAGCCACCACTCCCACGGGCACTCCCACGGAAGCGGCCCGGCGCTGCCCGCGACACGACGGGTCCGGATCGTGCTCGCGTCGATCCTCGTGCCCGCCCTCCTCCTGACGATCGTCGGGCTCGTCACGCTCTGGCCCCGCGCGGCCGACCTGCCCGACCAGGTCCCGTTCACGGCCCAGGGCACGCACGTGGTGCGCGGAGTCGTCACGGGCGAGGCCGAGGTCGAGACGGGGCTCGTGCCCGTCCGCCTCGACGACGGCACCGAGACCGAGGTCGTGGCCCCGCCCGAGTACGTCCATCACGGCTTCGACGTCGGCGACCGCCTCCGGATGCTCTACATCTCCCAGGCCGAGGGCGACGGCAGCACCCCCTACGCCTTCCTCGACTTCGAGCGCGGGGTACCGATCGCCGTGCTCGCCATCGCGTACGCGGCGCTCGTGCTCGCGGTCGCCCGGCTCCGAGGGCTGGCCGCGCTCGCGGGACTCGTCGTCGCTCTCGTGACGATCGGCCAGTTCACGCTGCCCGCGCTCCTCGCGGGCCAGAACGTCCTGGCCGTGGCCCTCGTGACGTCGTCGGCCGTCATGTTCGTGGTGCTCTACGTCGCGCACGGGTTCACGGTCCGGACCTCGACCGCGATGGTCGGGACCCTCGTGGGCCTCGTCCTCACCGCGGTGCTCGCGTGGTGGGGCGCCTCGACCTCGCACATCACCGGGCTCACGTCCGAGGAGGCGCTGTGGCTCCCGTCCTACGCACCGGCGATCGACCTGCAGGGCATCGCGATCTGCGGGATCGTCCTCGCGGGCATGGGCGTGCTCAACGACGTGACGATCACGCAGGCCTCGACCGTGTGGGAGCTGCGCGCCCTCGCCCCCTGGGCCTCACGACGCGAGCTCTTCACGCGGGCCATGCGCATCGGGCGCGACCACATCGCCTCGACCGTCTACACCATCGCGTTCGCCTACGTCGGCGCGGCCCTGCCGCTGCTCATGGCGGTCTGGCTGTCCGACCAGGCGCTCGGCGTGAACCTCACGTCGGGGGAGATCGCGGAGGAGGTCGTGCGCACGCTCGTCGGGTCGATCGGGCTCGTGCTCGCGATCCCGCTCACCACGGCCATCGCGGCTGTGACCGTGCCGACCGACCCGGCCGCGTCCCGGGCACCCGTCGTGCAGGCCGGGCAGGACGACGACCTGGCCCGGAGCGCGCCCTTCACCTGATCCGCACCGGCGCCCCACCGGACGATCCCGCGCCCGACCTGGGAGTTCGCCATGATGTGCCCATGAGCGAACAGTGGGTCGAGGTCGCGACGTCGCGGCTTCGCGACCAGCACGCCTGCCCGGGCTGCGGAGCCGTCCTGACGTCGGCCCGCTGCGGTGACTGCGGTCTGGCCCTGACGGGCCCCTGGGCCGTCGAGGTGCTCCGGGCGTCCCGTGAGGCGGCCTTCGCGCTCGAGCGTCGGGCCTCGGCGCTGGGTGCGCTGCGCGCGCTGAGCACGGCCGAGGAGCGCGGGCCCGCGCCGGTCGGGCCCGGACGCCCGCGCCCCATCGCGCCGCGGCCGCTGACGCCCGTGCACGCCGGTGGCGCGACGCCGACCGCCGCCATGGGCAGGGCCGAGGTCTCGTCCCCGGCCCGTTCGAGCCTCGGGCTCCAGCCCATCCTCGCGAGCGCCGGGGCGGGCCTGCTCGCGGTCGCCACGATCGTGTTCGTCTTCTTCACGCTTGCCGACGACCTCGCGGTCCGTGCCCTCGTCACGGGCGTCGTGACGCTCCTCGCACTCTCGACGGCCGCGTTCCTGCGCACGCGCGGGATGGGTGCGTCGGCCGAGTCGATCGGTGCGCTCGGTGTCGTGCTGCTCCTCGTCGACGTCGAGCTCGTCGTGAGCGCGCGCCTGCTGGGCGGGGCCGACCCGGCGATCGTGCGGGGTGTCCTGCTGCTCCTGGTCGTCGTCGGCCTCCTGGCCGCCGGTCACCGGGTCCGCATGCGGAGCTGGGTCGCGGCCGGGCTGATCCTCAGCCCGGTCGTGCCCGTGATCCTCGCGGGGGCGTTCGACGGCCTGACCGCGTCGACGTTCGCCGCCTACTCGGTCGCCCTCCTGGCCGCCTCGCTCGTGACCGTGCTCGACCTGCCGTTCCTGCGCCGCTCGCGCGAGCGGCTCGGGTCGCCCCTGACCCTCGAGCAGACCGTGCTCGACGTCGTGCGGTTCCTCGCGTTCCCCACCGCCGTCGGCCTGGCGCTGCTCGTGCCCCCGGTCCCGGGGGTCCCGGGCTGGAGCGGTGCCGCCCTGCTCGTGCTGGTCGCTGCGGGCGCGGCGTGCGTGCTGGCCCGCTCCACGGGACAGCGCGTGTGGTGGTGCGCGGCGGGAGGGGCGACGGTCCTCGCGGGGGTTCTCCTCGGTATCGGCTCCCATCCCGCGTGGCTGGGGACCGCGCCCGTCGCCGGGCTGCTCGCGGGGGTCGTCCTGGTCGGCGTCGCGACGCGGGCCCGGACGGCCCGTCGGACCCGAGCGGCGCTCGTGGCGGGAGGGGCGGCCGTGCTCGGCCTCGCCGCGCTGCCTGCGGCGGCGTACGGGCTGACGGGCCTGCTCGTGCCGGTCTCGACGATCCGGCCCACGGGCACCACGTGGTCGTTCACGACGGACCGCCTCGCCGAGGTCGGGACGCTCGACGACGCCGCGTCCACGGCCGCGCTCGTCGGGGTCGCGGCCCTGCTGCTCGCGATGCTCGGGGTCGGCCGCCTGAGGCTGGGGACGACAGGATCGGAGCCGACCGGCCCGGTGGGCCCCGACGAGGCGCGCGAGGCCGGGTCGGTGGCGACCTCCTCGGTGGCGACCGCACCGTCGGCGCCGACGACGACCGTTCCGACGGCGACCGCGCCGACGGTCTCTGCCCGGACGGGTCTCGTGGGCGCCGCAGGGGAGGCGGCGCCGTGGACCGCTCTCGTGCTCGTGCTCGGGGTGGCGCTGCACCCGGCCTGGGCCGCGGTCACCAGCTTCGTGGCCCTCGCGGTCCTCGCGCTCGCGCTGTTCGTCGTGGCGGGCCGGTTCGCGCAGGCGCGGCGGGCATCGACCGTCGCGACTCCGGCCGTCGCGACTCGGACCGTCGCGACGCCCGTCGCCGCGTCGCCGTCCGCGCCCGCGACCGCGACCCAGGAGACGCCCGCCCGTAGGACCCGTGCCCCGTGGCCCCTGGGGGCCTGGGCCGCTGCCGCGCTCACGGGCGCCTTCGTCGCGACGGGGCTCGCGGCCCTCGTGTCCTGGGCGGCGCGCCCGACCGTCGTGCTGAGCGGCGCCGTCGTGCTCGCGCTGCTGCTGTTCGCGCGCCGCACGGTCCCCGCCCCGGCGCACCCGTTCCTCGTGGGGGGCGGCTACGCGTACGCGCTGCTGGTCCTCGGGACGACGCTCGGCTGGGCGGGCCTCGGCACGACGGAGGCCGTCGCGGTCGTGTCGGTCACGGCCTCGGTCGTCGCGATCGTCGTCACGCGGGTCCGCGCGGTGGGGCAGCCGTCGTGGTGGGCCGTGCTCGTCACGACGTCGGTGCCCTTCCTGATGGGCGTCGCGACCGTGCTCGACGAGCGCAGCTGGTGGTCCGCCACCGCTGCGGCGACCATGCTCGCGCTCGAGGGCGTGCTCGTCCTGACCCGTCGGTCCGAGATGGCGCGCGCGGTCCGCGTGGCCGCGGCGGGGCTCCTGCTCCCGACGGCGTCGGTCGTCCTGGTCTGCCTCGGCGCCGAGCTCGTGCCCGGCAGCGCGTCGCCCGTGGTGCTGCCTCTCGTCGCGATACTGACCGCCGCGGCCGTGGTCGGGGTGCCGTCCGCCCAGGCGTACCTGACCGCGCGGGGGCTCCCGGACCGGCACGTGCTCGACGCCGGACGTGCGGTCGAGGTGAGCGTGCTCGTGACCGCGTCCCTCACGGTCGTGCTCGCCCTGGTGCGCGTCGCGGCAGGACCCGAGACCGCGGCCGTCGTGCTCCTCGTCCTCGGGGCGGGGGCTGCGGTCGTCGCCGGACGACCGTCCCGCCGCTGGGCGTGGTGGGTCGCGGGCGGGCTGTGGGTCGGTGCCCTGTGGTCGTTGCTCGCCCTGCTCGACGTCGGGCTCGTCGAGGCGTACACGGCACCGCCCGCGCTCGCGGCCGTGGTCGTCGGCGGGCTCCTGGCCCGGCGTTCCCCCACGGGCAGGCACCTGGCTGCGTGCGGGCTCGGGCTGCTCGTCCTGCCCTCGCTGCTCGTGTCGATCCTCGTGCCCGAGGGGGACGCGTGGCGCAACCCCACGATCCTCGCGCTCGGCCTGCTCCTCGTCGCAGCCGGTGAGACGGCTCGCCGCCTCGCGGCGCGGGGCACCCGCGTGAGCGCCACCTGGGCGGCCGACGCCGCGTCGCGCCTCGCGCTCGCCGCGATCCTCGCGTCGGTCGCGGGCCTCGTCGCGGCGCTCCAGTCGACCCAGGCGGCCGGGGACGCCGACCCGACCCGCGTCTACCTCGTCGCGCTCGCCTGGTCCGCGGCGGGGGCCGCGCTCTCGGCGCTCGCAGGTGACCGCCTCGTCGCCGCGGTCGCGCCCTGGGGTGATGCCCGCCGGGAGACCGAGGAGCCCGACGGCGCCGCTCCCCACCCGCTCGACCCGACCCTTCGCCGGTGGTGGGCCGCGCCCGCGCTGGTGCTCGCCGTCGTCGGGCCGGTCGGTGCCGTGGGGCAGAGCTGGACCGTGATCGCCCTCGCGTGGCTCGTCGAGGTCGCGCTGCTCGTGCTCGTGGTGCACACCGTGCGCCGCGCCGTGGCGACCCGCCGCCGCGAGGACCTGCGGTGGCCGCCCACGTGGTTCGTGTGGGCGCTCGCGCTCACCGCCGCGATCGGTGCGTGGAGCCCGCGCGAGCTGCGCGTCGAGGTCTTCTCGCTGCCGCTCGGTGCAGGCCTGCTCGTCGCGGGGTACCTGGCGTTCGCGGCGACGACGCGGGCGGTCGCCCTGGCGGGAGGCGGGGACTCCGGGGAAGGTGGGGCGGCTGCGGCTGCGGCTGCGGCGGGGGCCGGTGGGCCGGTCGGGGTGCCGGTCGTGACGCGGCCCCGGCTCGCCGACTGGCCGGTCGGGTACGCCGGGTCGTGGCGCACCCTTGCCGTGGGGATCGCGGCGACGCTCGGGCCGTCCGTCCTCGCGACCTCCACCGATGCCCGGACGTGGCGGGCGGTGCTCGTCATCGGGCTCGCGCTCGCGGCCGTGCTGGTCGGGACGCGGTTCCACCTCGCCGCGCCGTTCGTGCTCGGCGTCGTGGTGCTGCCGATCGAGATCCTCGTGGTGTTCGTCGGCCAGCTCGGCACGGCCGTCTCGGCCGGGCCGTGGATGCTGACCCTGACGGCCGCCGGCGGGCTGCTGCTCATCATCGCGGTGTACTACGAGCGGCGCATGGCCGCGTTCGACGGCGCCGCGGCATACCTGCGCGACCTGCGGTAGGGGAGGGCCACCCGTCTCACGGCCTGGCGGGGCTCGGCGGGGCCAGCGCGGCCTGGCCCGGCCTGGCGGGGCCCGGCGCGGACCGTCCCCGGGGCCGCCCTAGAGGGTCTTGCGGGCCCGCTCGATCAAGGGGCGCACCCGGTACGGGATGAGCTCGCCCATCGAGAGCGACGTCTCGGTGCGCTCGACCCCGTCGATCGCGAGGATCGCCGCGTCGATGCGGAACAGGTGGTCCGTGGTGCGGCACGCGACCAGGACCCGCAGGTCCGAGGTTCCGCTGCGCCCGTGCGCCTGGAGGACCTCGGGGATCTCCGCGAGCGTCGCGACGATGCGACCGAGCTCCTTCTGCTTGACCTCGACCTCGATGAACGCGGTCAGCGGGTGGCCCAGGAACTCCGGGCTGATGCGCCGGTCGAAGTCGAGGAACGCCCCGGCCTCCTCGAGGTGGGCCATGCGCGCGTGCACCGTGTTCCGTGAGAGCCGCAGGCGCTCGGCCAGCGCCACGATCGTGCCGCGCGGGTCCTTCGCGAGCGCGACGAGGAGATCGAGGTCGACGGCATCGTAGCTGCGCACATTGTTCAGCCTAGCCCGACATCCGGGAGCAGACCGCGCAGCCTTTCCGCAATGACTGGAGCCATGTGCGGGGCGGGGTTACGTTCGCGGTATCCGGTGCTCGACGGTGAGCGGCGGGGTGCTCGACGACGAGCACGGGAGCAGACGCGAGGTGACGCGATGACGCCCAGCAAGGTGGACAGCCGTGTCGAGCCGCGGACGACACAGGACGTCGTCCAGGTGCTCGACGAGGCCGGTGCACGCCACGGATCGGCGGAGCAGGACCGGTGGCTGGAAGGACTCGACGCAGACCCCGCGGCGGCCCTTCGACTGTACGAGGACATGGTCGTGGTGCGTCGGATCGACGCCGAGGCCACGGCTCTCCAGCGGCAGGGCGAGCTCGCGCTGTGGCCCCCGCTCCTGGGGCAGGAGGCCGCGCAGATCGGCTCGGGCCGGGCGTTGCGCGCCGACGACTTCGTGTTCTCGAGCTATCGCGAGCACGCCGTGGCGTACACGCGGGGCGTCGCGCTCGTCGACCTCGTGCGGGTGTGGCGCGGCGTGACGGCGTCGGGCTGGGACCCGTACGCCGTGAACATGGCGACGCCGCAGGTCATCATCGGCGCCCAGACGCTGCACGCGACGGGCTACGCGATGGGCATCCAGAACGACGGCGCCGACGCCGTCGCGGTCGCCTACCTGGGTGACGGCGCCATGAGCCAGGGAGACGTCAACGAGGCGTTCGTGTTCGCCGCGACCTACCGGGCGCCCGTGGTGTTCCTGTGCCAGAACAACCAGTGGGCGATCTCCGAGCCCGTGACGCTCCAGTCGCCCGTGCCGCTCGTGGACCGCGCCGCGGGCTTCGGTCTCCCGGGCGTGCGCGTCGACGGCAACGACGTCCTCGCGGTGCACGCCGTGACGCACGAGGCCCTCGACCGGGCCCGCACGGGCGGTGGGCCGACGTTCATCGAGGCGGTGACCTACCGCATGGGCCCGCACACCACGGCCGACGACCCCACGCGCTACCGCGACCCCGCCGAGCTCCAGACGTGGGCGGGGCGCGACCCGATCTCCCGCTACCGGGCCTACCTGACCGACCGCGGCCTGCTGACCGAGGCCGAGGAGACGCGCGTCCAGGGCGTGGCGGACCGGGCCGCGGCCGAGCTGCGTGCGGGGTGCATCGGGCTCGAGGACCCGTCGGCGCTCTCGATCTTCGACCACGTGTACGCCGAGCCGCACGCGGCGCTCGCGGCCGAGCGCGCCGCGTACGCGCAGTACCTGGAGGGGTTCGCCGACTCCCCGGAGCCCGGCGCCCCCAGCACTCCCGACGCGAAGGACGGTGCCCGATGACCACCCTGACGCTCGCCAAGGCCCTCAACGCGGGCCTGCGCCGCTCGCTCGCGAACGACGACAAGGTCGTCGTCATGGGCGAGGACGTCGGCCGCCTCGGCGGCGTCTACCGCGTGACGGACGGCCTCCAGACCGAGTTCGGCCCGCGTCGCGTGCTGGACACGCCGCTCGCGGAGTCGGGCATCCTCGGCACGGCCGTGGGGCTCGCGTACCGCGGCTACCGGCCGGTGTGCGAGATCCAGTTCGACGGGTTCGTCTACGTCGCGTTCGACCAGATCGTGTCCCAGCTCGCCAAGATGCACGCCCGCACGGGCGGCGCGGTGCGCCTGCCGATCACGATCCGCATCCCCGTGGGCGGCGGCCTGGGGGCGGCCGAGCACCACTCGGAGTCGCCCGAGGCGTACTTCGCGCACACCGCGGGCCTGCGGGTCGTGACGGTCTCGGACCCGCAGGACGCGTACACCGTGCTCCAGCAGGCCATCGCGTGCGACGACCCGGTCGTCTTCTTCGAGCCCAAGCGCCGCTACCACCTCAAGGGCGAGGTCAACGAGGCGGCGGACCTGCGCTCGGCCGACCCCATGGACGCGGCGCGCGTCGTCGTGCCGGGCACGGACGTCACGCTGGTGACGTTCGGGTCGCTCGTCACGACGGCCCGGGACGCCGCGCTCGCGGCCGCCGACGAGGGCGTGTCGGTCGAGGTCGTGGACCTGCGCTCGCTCTCGCCGATCGACCACGCGACGGTCGCGGCGTCGGTCCGCAGGACGGGGCACCTGGTCGTCGCGCACGAGGCCCCGCACCAGGTGGGCCTGGGTGCCGAGGTCGCCGCGGCGGCGACCGAGCGTTGCTTCGACCACCTCGAGGCCGCTCCGGTGCGGGTCACGGGGCACGACGTCCCGTACCCGCCCGCGAAGGCCGAGCAGCACCAGGTCCCGGACCTGGACCGGATCCTCGACGGCGTCGACCGGGTCCTGGGGCGCGGGGCGTACGCGTCGGAGTACGCGTCGTTCGAGGGGGCGGCACGGTGATGAGCATCCGCGAGTTCCTCCTGCCCGACCTCGGCGAGGGTCTCACCGAGTCCGACCTCGTGAGCTGGCACGTCGCCGCGGGCGACCGGGTCGAGCTCAACCAGGTCATCGCGGAGGTCGAGACGGCCAAGGCCCTGGTCGACCTCCCGTCGCCCTATGCGGGTGTCGTCACGGTCCTGCACGCCGAGCCGGGGCAGACGGTCAACGTCGGCGAGCCGCTCGTGACGTTCGAGGTCCCGGACGAGGCCGGGGGGCCGGGCGCAGTGCCCGCCGCCGGGCGGTCGGCCGGCGGTGCTCGTGCGGGACGTAGGGCAGGCGGTGCCGGGAACCCGTCGCCCGACGGCGCCACTCCCGATCGTTCGTCGGCCGCCGCGTCCGCAGTGGTCGCCGTGCCCGACGGCGCCACGCCCGATGGGCTCGACGCCAGCGGTCTCACGCGCGACGGCGTCGCCCCCGCGGGTTCGTCGGCGGCCGCGTCCGCCGTGGTCGCCACGCCCGACGGCGCCACGCCCGGTGGTCTCACGGCCGGCGGCGGCCAGGACGCGGCCGAGGAGGCGCCCCAGCCGAACCTCGTCGGGTACGGCGCGCGACCGGAACGTTCGGGCCGACCCACGCGGCGAGCACGTCGGTCCCCGGCTCCGGCCACTGCCGAGATGCGGCCAGCTGGGGTCGAGAGCAGGGGCAGCACCCCAGATGGCCGCATCTCGGCGGACGGGGTCGAGCACGGGCAGCGTTCCGACGACGACATGGCCGGAGCGGGAGCCGGAGCCGGAGCCGCTGCCGGTAGCGGTCCGGGGACGGGGGGCGGTGCGAGCGCAGCAGCGGGCGCGAGCCCCGGCACGCCCCCCATCGAGCGCCCCCGCTCGACCCCGCCCGTGCGCCGGCTGGCCAAGCAGCTCGGGGTCCACCTCGAACGGGTCGTCGGGACCGGCGCTCGCGGCCTCGTGACCCGCGAGGACGTCCTCGCGGCCGTGAGCTGTGCGCAGGACGGGTCCCGCGAGGGGACCGAGACCGGGACCGGGCAGGGGTCCGCAGGCGGTCGACGCGCAGGCACGGGCCGGGAGCGCAACGGCGTCCACGGTCTCCCGAGCGACGCGTCGAGGGGACCGGCGTCCCGAGGCTTCGGCACCGCGGGCCCGGCCGACGGGTGGGACGACGATGAAGGTGCCGACGCCGACGAGCCCACGCCCCGCACCACGGGCCGCCACGCACCGACCTCGCTGCGCGACCTCCTCGGTCAGTCCGGGCTGGCCCGCGCGGCCTCCCGTCGCGCCGGCGGGTTCCCGCTGCCCGGGACGAGCGCCACGCCGGCCGAACCCGGCAGCGGGAGGGTCCAGGCGCCGTCGGGCGGGGAGAGCACGAGCGACGCCGGTCGCTCGACGCACGCCACGCCGTCGAGGGGCGAGACGCGCACGCCCGTGCGCGGCGTGCGCAAGCACACCGCCGCCGCAATGGTCGCGAGCGCGTTCACCGCGCCCCACGCGACCGTGTTCCTCACGCTCGACGTGACGCCCTCGACCGACCTCCTCGACCGGCTCCGGACCCACCCGCTCGCCCGCGGGACCCGGGTCACGGTCCTGGCGCTCGTCGCGCGGGCGCTGTGCGTCGTGCTCCCGCGGCACCCCTCGCTCGCCAGCCGGTGGGAGGACCTGCCGGACGGGGGTGCGGAGATCGTCCACAGCCCGCGCGTCCACCTGGGGATAGCGGTCGCGACCGAGCGAGGGCTCGTCGTGCCGCACGTGCCCGACGCGCACGCGCTCGGGCTCACGGGGCTGGCGCAGGCGCTCGCGGACCTCACCGCGACGGCCCGCAGCGGACGTACCGCGCCCGAGCGGCTCACGGGCGCGACCATCACGATCACCAACGTCGGGGTGTTCGGCGTCGACGCCGGTACACCGATCCTGGTGCCGGGCGAGGCCGCGATCCTGGGCGTCGGAGCCGTGCGCAAGCGCCCCTGGGAGCACGAGGGGCAGGTCGCGCTGCGCGACGTCCTGACGCTGAGCCTGTCGTTCGACCACCGCGTGGTCGACGGCGAGCAGGGCGCCCGCTTCCTCGCCGAGCTCGGGGCGCTGCTCGCGGACCCCGCGCTCGCGCTGCTCCTGGTGGGCGACCCGGGCGACCCGGGCGACCCGGGCACCCCCGCGACCCCCGACACCCCCGGCACCTCCCGGACGGGGGCGACCTCGTGACCACGACCCTGCCGGCCACCGGGGCGGCCCGCCCCGGCGACCCGGGCGTCGGCGACGTCCTGGGCACGACCGTCGACCCGTCCTCGCCGGCGGCCCGCGCGAACGACGCAGCCCAGCGCGCGCTCGTCGCCGGGCTGCGAGAGCGCACGGCACGGGCAGCGCTCGGCGGCCCCGAGCCGTCCCGCGTCCGGCACGTCGCGCGCGGCAAGCTGCTGCCGCGCGAGCGCGTCGAGCACCTGCTCGACGAGGGCAGCCCGTTCCTGGAGATCGCGCCGCTCGCGGCCGAGGGGATGCTGGGCGGCGAGTGGCCCGGGGCGGGCGTGATCGCGGGGATCGGGGTCGTCGAGGGGCGGCGGGTGCTGGTCGTGTGCAACGACGCGACCGTCAAGGGCGGCACGTACCACCCGCTCACGGTCAAGAAGCACCTGCGGGCCCAGGAGATCGCGCTCGAGAACCGGCTGCCGTGCATCTACCTGGTCGACTCGGGCGGCGCGTTCCTCCCGCTCCAGGCCGAGGTGTTCCCCGACCGCGACCACTTCGGGCGGATCTTCTACCACCAGGCCCGGCTCTCGGCCGCGGGCGTCCCGCAGATCGCGGCGGTCCTGGGCTCGTGCACCGCGGGCGGTGCGTACGTGCCCGCGATGAGCGACGAGACCGTGATCGTGCGGAACCAGGGCACGATCTTCCTGGGTGGCCCGCCGCTCGTGAAGGCCGCGATCGGCGAGGTCGTCACGGCCGAGGAGCTCGGCGGCGGTGACCTGCACGCGCGCCGCTCGGGCGTCACGGACCACCTCGCCGACGACGACGAGCACGCGCTCGCGATCGTGCGACGCATCGTCTCGACGCTCCCGCCCGACCCCGCACCCGCGTGGGCCGTGGAGCGGAGCGCCCCGCCCGTCGTCGGGCAGGACGAGCCCGGCGGACCGGGCGAGAGCCTGTACGGCGCGGTGCCGGTCGACGTCCAGGCGCCGTACGACGCGCGCGAGATCGTCGCGCGGCTCGTCGACGGCAGCGTGTTCCACGAGTTCAAGCGCGAGTACGGCGACACCCTGGTGACGGGGTTCGCGCACCTGCACGGGCACCCGGTGGGGATCGTCGCGAACAACGGCGTGCTGTTCAGCCCGTCGGCGCTCAAGGGCGCGCACTTCGTCGAGCTGTGCGACCAGCGCGGCATCCCGCTCGTGTTCCTCCAGAACATCTCGGGGTTCATGGTCGGGACCGACGCCGAGGCCGGGGGCATCGCCAAGGACGGCGCCAAGATGGTCACGGCCGTCGCGACGACGCGCGTGCCCAAGCTGACGGTCGTGGTCGGCGGGTCGTTCGGCGCGGGCAACTACTCGATGTGCGGGCGCGCGTACTCGCCGCGCTTCCTGTGGTCGTGGCCCGCGAGCCGGATCTCGGTCATGGGCGGCCCGCAGGCCGCGTCGGTGCTCGCGACGGTCAAGGCCGACCAGCTCGCGGCGCGCGGCGAGCGGTGGGCGCCCGACGACGAGGCCGCCTTCCGCGAGGACATCCGCTCGCGCTACGAGGAGCAGGGCGACCCGTACTACGCCACGGCCCGGCTCTGGGACGACGGTGTCATCGACCCTGCCGACACGCGCCGCGTGCTGGGGCTCGCGCTCGACGTGTGCGCCCGCATCCCGCTGGCACCGACCGAGGGCCCGCGCTTCGGGCTCTTCAGGATGTGAGGGCCGTGGACACCGTGCACCCCGCCCCGCCTGCCGCCCCGCACCCCGCCCCGCTGTCGTCAGGACCAGCGAGCACCCCGGGTCACGCCGGCCATGACGCCGCGCGGCCGTTCGGCACCGTCCTCGTCGCCAACCGTGGCGAGATCGCGTGCCGCATCATCGCGACGCTGCGCCGCCTCGGCATCCGCTCGGTCGCGGTCCACAGCGACGCCGACACCGGCGCGCGCCACGTGTCCCTCGCCGACGTCGCGGTCCGCATCGGTCCGGCCCCTGCGACCGAGTCGTACCTGAGCGTGCCCGCGATCCTCGACGCGGCCCGTGCGACGGGGGCCGACGCGATCCACCCCGGCTACGGCTTCCTGTCCGAGAACCCCGGGCTCGCGCGGGCCTGCGCGGACGCGGGCATCGTGTTCGTCGGGCCGAGCGTCGCGGCGCTCGAGGCGATGGCCGACAAGATCACGGCCAAGGAGATCGTCGCGGCGCGCGGGGTCCCGGTCGTGCCGGGCAGCACGGGGCGCGACCCTGCGACCGGCCGGGCGCTCGACGACGACGCCCTCGCCCTGGCGGCGCGCGACGTCGGCTTCCCGCTGCTGGTCAAGCCCTCGGCGGGTGGCGGTGGCAAGGGCATGCAGGTCGTGACGTCGGCCGGGGACCTCCCCGCTGCGCTCGCGAGCGCCCGGCGCGTCGCGGCCCGGTCGTTCGGCGACGGCACGCTGCTCGTCGAGCGCCTGGTCGCCCGGCCGCGCCACATCGAGGTGCAGGTGCTCGCGGACTCGCGCGGCGCCGTCGTGCACCTGGGGGAGCGCGAGTGCTCGCTCCAGCGGCGCCACCAGAAGGTCGTCGAGGAGGCGCCCTCGCCGCTGCTGGACGCCGCGACGCGCGCCCGCATCGGGGAGGCCGCGTGCGAGGTCGCGCGCAGCGTCGGCTACGAGGGCGCGGGGACCGTCGAGTTCCTCGTGCCCGCCGACGACCCGGAGACGTTCTTCTTCATCGAGATGAACACGCGGCTGCAGGTCGAGCACCCCGTGACGGAGATGGTCACGGGCCTGGACCTGGTCGAGGCCCAGCTCCGCGTCGCGGCGGGCGAGGCGCTGGGGTTCGCGCAGGAGGACGTCGTCCTGCGGGGCCACGCGGTCGAGGCCCGGGTCTACGCCGAGTCCCCGGCACGCGGGTTCCTGCCCGCGACGGGCGAGGTCCTCGCGCTCCACGAGCCCGACGGCGCCGGGTGGCGTCTCGACAGCAGCCTCACCGAGGGCCTGCGCGTCGGGGGCGACTACGACCCGTTGCTCGCGAAGGCCGTGGCGCACGGCGCCGACCGGGCCCAGGCGCTCGACCGGCTCGACCGCCTGCTCGCGGAGACGCTCGTGCTGGGGGTCGAGACCAACATCGGCTTCCTGCGGGCGCTGCTCGCGGATGCGGACGTCCGGTCCGGCGACCTCGACACGGGGCTCGTCGAGCGGTTCGTCGCGGGCGGGGGCGTGCCGTCGGACGCCGTGACGGAGAGCGACCTCGTCGCCGTCGCCCTGTTCTCTCTCGCGAGGTCGGACGCTCACGGCGTCGCGCCGCGCGCGACGGGCCCGTGGGGTGCCGACGACGGCTGGCGCCTGAACGCCGCGCCGCGCCCGCGCCGGGTCGTGCTGCTCGCCCCGACCGACGAGCCCCACGAGGTGACCGTGACGGGGGACGTGAGCGACGCCGTCGTGCACGTGGACGGGGGGCCACGACCGGGTGCGGCCCGGCGGGCCGCGCTGATGCCGGTCGTGGGGCACGCGTGGCGGCTGGTCGTGGACGGCGTGGGCGAGGCAGTGCACCTCGCGAGCGACCCCGACGGGAGCGTCTGGCTCGCGCGTGGCGACCGGGTGGTGCAGGTCGCCGTCCCGACGCGCGCCGAGCGCCTCGCACGGAGCGCTGCCGCCCGCCGCGACGCCTCCGACCGCACCGACGGCCCCGTGAGCCCCGAGGTCCGCGCGGGCATGCCCGGGACGGTCGTCGCGGTCGCCGTCGCGGACGGGGAGACCGTCGCCGCAGGGACCGTCCTCGTCGTGGTCGAGGCCATGAAGATGGAGCACGCGCTCACGGCCCCGCACGCGGGCGTCGTGCGGCTCACGGCCCGCCCGGGCGACCTCGTGCGGCGCGACGAGGTCGTCGCGCGCGTCGAACCGGAGCCCGACGACGCCGCCGCGCCCGCCCCGGCGGACGAGGCTGTCGCGTCGGACGAGGCGCCCGCCCCTGACGACCTGGCGGACCCGCCCGGCCCGCCCCCGATGCCACGACCCCAGGCCGACATCCCGGCCGTCCCCGTCCCCTCCCACACCCCAGGAGCGCCATGAACACCGAGCTCACCGACGAGCAGCGCAAGCTCAGCGACACCGTGCGCGAGTTCGCGGACACCGTCGTCGCGCCCGCCGCGTACCAGTACGACACCGAGCGCCGCCTGCCGCTCGACATCATCCGCGAGATGGGCGACCTGGGGCTGTTCGGCCTGCCGTTCCCCGTCGAGCACGGCGGCCAGGGCAAGGACTACCTGTCGCTGTGCCTCGCGGTCGAGGCCCTCGCGCGCGTCGACCAGAGCATCGCGGTCACGCTCGAGGCCGGCGTGGGGCTGGGGATCATGCCGATCGTGCGGCACGGGACCGCCGAGCAGCGCGAGCGGTGGCTGCCGGACCTCGTCACGGGCCGGGCGCTCGCGGCGTTCGGGCTGACCGAGGCGGAGGCGGGCTCGGACGCGGGGGCCACGCGCACGACGGCGCGCCACGAGCCCGGACCGGACGGCGGCAGCGTGTGGGTCATCGACGGCAGCAAGCAGTTCATCACGAACTCGGGGACGCCCATCACGAGCGTCGTCACGGTCACCGCGGTCACCGCGGAGGAGGTGCGCGACGACGGGACCGTGAAGAAGGAGCTGTCGTCGATCCTGGTGCCGTCCGGGACGGCCGGGTTCACGGTCGGCCCGGCGTACGACAAGGTCGGGTGGCACACGTCCGACACCCACCCGCTGACGTTCGAGGACGTCCGGGTCCCGGCCGAGAACCTCCTGGGCGAGCTGGGCCGCGGCTACGCGAACTTCCTGCACGCGCTCGACGAGGGGCGCATCGCGTTCGCGGCGCTCGCCACGGGGGCCGCCCAGGGCTGCCTGGAGGAGGCGCTGCGGTACGCGCGGACCCGCAACGTGTTCGGCCGCGACATCGGCTCGAACCAGCACATCGCGTTCACGCTCTCGCGCATGGCGGCCCGCGTCCACCAGGCACGGCTCTGCTACTACGACGCGGCGTCGAGGCTCGCGAACGACCTCCCCTTCAAGGTCGAGGCGTCCATCGCGAAGCTCGTGGGCAGCGAGGCGGCCATGGCGAACGCGCGCGACGCGTCGCAGATCTTCGGCGGGTACGGGTTCCTCAACGAGAACCCCGTGGCCCGCCACTACCGGGACTCCAAGGTGCTCGAGATCGGGGAGGGGACCACGGAGGTGCAGCTCATGATCATCGCGCGGGGCCTGGGGCTCTCGGCGTGAGCCGCGGTCGAGAACGAGGTCGAGGCCGACACACCGGCCAGGACGACCGCAGCCTCGTTCTCGACCGCGACCAAGGACGACCAGACGGAAGGAGTGCAGGATGCGGGAGATCGAGCAGCGCGGGCTCTACTACGACGAGCTCGAGACCGAGGTCCGCTACGTCCACAGCCCGGGCCGCACGCTGACCGAGGCCGACAACGTGCTGTTCACGACGCTGACCATGAACACCCAGTCGCTCCACCTCGACGCCGCGTGGGCCGCCGACCAGCCCTTCGGGCAGCGCCTGGTCAACTCGATGCTCACGCTCTCGACACTCGTCGGGGCCTCGGTCGCGCAGCTCACGCAGGGCACGATCGTCGCCAACCTCGGGTTCGCCGAGGTCGCGTTCCCGCACCCGGTGTTCCACGGCGACACCCTGTACTCCTCGACCGTCGTCCTGGAGAAGCGGCCGTCCGCGTCGCGGCCCGGGCAGGGCATCGTGACGCTCGAGCACCGTGGGCACAACCAGGACGGCGTGCTCGTGGCGCGCGCCGTGCGGTCCACGCTCGTGTGGATGCGGTCCGGCCACGAGGACTCCCTCGCGGGCCGCTCGTCGCGGGGAGGCACGCCCGCAGGACCGGCCGTCACCGGCACGCCCGACGACGGCGCCCACCCCGCGTGCTCGTCGGGCGGGCACCCGCGGGGAACGGTCGCGCACGGGGCGCCCGCACCCGAGGCCACCGCGCAGGGTGAGCCGGACGCGGTGGTGCGCGGCGCCGTCGGGCAGGAGGGCGGTGCACCGTGACGACCTTCGACCTGGGCCCCGCGCTCCTCTTCTGCCCCGCCGACCGGCCCGACCGGTACCGCAAGGCCGCAGACCGTGCCGACGCCGTGATCCTCGACCTCGAGGACGCCGTCGCGCCCGACGGCAAGGCAGCGGCCCGCGAGGCGCTGCTCGCCGAGCCCCTCGACCCGGCACGGACGATCGTGCGGGTCAACGCGGTCGGGACCCGGGAGCACGCCGCCGACCTGGCCGCGCTCGCCCGGACCGCGTACCGGACCGTCATGGTCCCCAAGGCCGACGAGCGGCTGCCGCTCGACCTGGGCGGGCTGCGCGTGGTCGCCCTGTGCGAGACGGCCGCGGGTGTGCTGGCGGCGCCCGCGCTGGCCCGGCGGCCGGGGGTCGTCGCACTGATGTGGGGCGCCGACGACCTGGTCGCATCGCTCGGCGGGACGTCGAGCCGGTTCCCCGACGGGACCTACCGGGACGTCGCGCGGGCCGCCCGGTCGGCGGTGCTGCTCGCGGCCGGGGCGGCAGGCATCGCCGCGATCGACGCGGTGCACCTCGCGATCGACGACCTCGACGGGCTGCGCGACGAGGCGCTCGACGCCGCGGCCGTCGGGTTCGCCGCGACCGCGTGCATCCACCCCTCGCACGTCCCCGTCGTCCGGGCCGCGTACGCACCCTCGCCCGACGCCGTCGCGGCCGCCCGCGCGCTGCTCGCCGCAGCCACCGGGCACGACGGCGTGTTCGTGCACGCCGGCGTGATGATCGACGGCCCCTCGCTGCGGCACGCCGAGGCCGTGCTGCGACGGGCGCGCGCGGCTGCCGGGACCCACGCGCCCCCGGCCGGTACCACCCAGCCCGGCGGCACGACCGCCCCCACCCCGTCCCCAGCCCTCCGCACAGGAAGCAGGCCGACATGACGACCGACGGAACCCGGCCCACGAGCGACGGCGCCCCCGCCCCCGCCCCCGGGACGACCCCGCGCGCGCCCGGCGTCCAGCACCACCACGACGCCGCCAGCGCGCTCGACGGCCTGCTGCGCGACGGCATGACGATCGCCGTCGGCGGGTTCGGCCTGTGCGGCATCCCGTCGGACCTCATCGAGGCCGTGCGCGACTCGGGCGTGCGCGGGCTCACCGTCGTGTCCAACAACATGGGCGTCGACGGCAAGGGGCTCGGGCTGCTGCTCGAGAGCGACCAGGTCGACAAGGTCCTGTCGTCCTACGTGGGCGAGAACAAGCTGTTCGCGCAGCGCTACCTCGACGGCGACCTCGAGGTCGAGTTCGTGCCGCAGGGCACGCTCGCCGAGCGGCTGCGCGCAGGCGGCGCGGGCATCCCCGCGTTCTACACCGCCACGGGCGTCGGGACACCGGTGGCCGAGGGCAAGCCCGTCGAGGAGTTCGACGGCAGGCGCTACGTCCTCGAACGCGGCATCGTCGCCGACCTGGCCCTGGTGCACGCGCACCGCGCCGACCCCTACGGCAACCTCACCTACCGGTTCACCGCCCGCAACTTCAACCCGCTCGTCGCGACGGCCGGGCGCGTGACGGTGGTCGAGGCCGAGATCCTGACCGGGGAACCCCTCGACCCCGACGTCGTCGTCACGCCCGGGATCTTCGTCGACCGGCTCGTGCCCGCACGGCCCCGGGTCAAGGACATCGAGCAGCGCACGGTGCGGCCGCGTCCGGGCGAGGTCGGCGCCGGAGCGGCCGGCGGCGCCGGAGCGGCCGGCGGCGCCGCGCCGCCCGCGCCCCTGCCCACGCCCGCCACCGCAGGAAAGGACGCCTGACATGCCCTGGGACCGGGACGAGATGGCCGCGATCGCCGCGGCCGAGCTGCACGACGGCGACTACGTGAACCTCGGGATCGGCATCCCCACGCTCGTCGCCAACCACCTGCCGCCCGGCGTGTCCATCACGCTGCAGAGCGAGAACGGGATGCTGGGCATCGGGCCGTTCCCGGTCGAGGGCGACGAGGACGCAGACCTCGTCAACGCGGGGAAGCAGACCGTCACGGCCCTGCCGGGCGCGAGCTACTTCGACTCCGCGACGTCGTTCGCCATGATCCGTGGCGGTCACGTCGACATCGCGATCCTCGGGGCCCTGGAGGTCTCCGAGACGGGAGACCTCGCCAACTGGACCGTGCCGGGCAGGCTCGTCAAGGGCATGGGCGGGGCCATGGACCTCGTCGCGGGCACGCCCCGGATCGTCGTCCTCATGGACCACGTGGCGCGCGACGGGTCGCCCAAGCTCCGGCACGAGTGCGGTCTGCCGCTCACGGGCGAGGGCGTGGTGGACCGCATCATCACGGACCGCGCGGTCTTCGACGTCCAGCCCGGCGCCGGGTCAGGGCCAGCGGGGACGCGAGATCACGGCGGTCCTGACAGCTCGCGGCGGCACCTCGTGCTGCGCGCCGTCGCACCAGGCGTGACCCTCGACGAGGTGCGTGCCGCGACCGAGGCGAGCTACGCCGTCGGGCTGGAGGAACCCGACGCCCACGCGGGGGCGACCCTCACCGGGCACCAGGAGGAGTCATGACCGTCGTCGTGGGATACGCGCGCACCCCGTTCGTCCGCTTCAACGGCGCCTTCGCGACCGTGCCCGCCGCGGTCCTCGGGGCCCACGCGCTGGGCGCGGCGCTCGCGGACGCCGGCATCACGCCCGACGACGTCGAGCTCGTCCTCGCCGGGCAGGTGCTCCAGGGCGGGGCGGGCCAGAACCCCGCACGGCAGGCCGCCGTCGGCGCGGGCGTGCCCTTCTCGGTGCCCGCGATGACGCTCAACGCGGTGTGCCTGTCGGGCATGGAGGCCGTGGTGCAGGCGCACCGGCTGATCGCCGCGGGCGAGGCGCAGGTCGTCGTGGCCGTCGGGCAGGAGTCGATGAGCCTCGCGCCGCACGCGTGGGTCGGGTCGCGGTCGGGCCAGAAGTTCGGCGACGTGACACTCGTGGACACACTCGCGCACGACGGGCTGCGCGACGCGTTCGAACGGGACTCGATGGGACTCAGCACCGAGCGGCACGGCGAGGGGCTCGCGATCAGCCGGGAGGCGCAGGACGCGTTCGCTGCGGCGTCGCACGCCCGGGCCGTCGCGGCCGCGGACTTCCTGCGGGGAGAGATCGCCCCCTTCCAGACACCGGGGCGCGGCGGCCGGCTCGTCGACGCGGACGACGGCGTGCGCGCCGACACCACGGTCGAGGTCCTGGCGCGGCTTCGCCCGGCCTTCCGCGAGGACGGCACCATCACGGCCGGGAACGCCTCGCAGATCTCCGACGGCGCCGCCGCCCTCGTGCTCGTGAGCGACGAGGAGGCCGCGCGACGCGGGCTCACCGGCGCCCGCCTCCTGGGCCACGCGCTCGTCGCCGGGCCCGACGTCTCGCTGCACGCGCAGCCCGCGAACGCGATCCTCGCGGCCTGCGGGCGAGCCGGCCTCGCGGTCGGCGAGCTGTCCGCGATCGAGATCAACGAGGCCTTCGCCGCGGTCGCCCTCGCGTCGATCGACCTGCTGGGCGTCGACCCCGCGATCGTCGACGCCCACGGCGGCGCGATCGCGCTCGGGCACCCCATCGGTGCGTCGGGGGCGCGGATCGTCGGACACCTGGCGCGGCGGCTCGCAGCGCTGGGCGGCGACGCCGTGGGCGCGGCGGCGCTGTGCGGCGGCGGGGGACAGGGCTCGGCGGTGGTGCTGCAGGGGTAGGGCCCGGCGCCCGGGGTGCCGGCGGGGCCGGGCGGCCGCCGGCCGGGTGCCGGCCCCGCCGAGTGTGCAGTTCGGGTGGTCAGCGGCCGTTGCGAACGACCCGAACTGCACACTCGACGAGGAGGGCGTCCGGGCCACGGCGGGCGGGCAGCAGCGGACGGGCTGCAGCGCGTCGTGCGGGCAGCAGCGGACGGGCGCCCGCGCGTCGTGCGGCCTACAGGTCGCCCTTGCGCTGCAGGTAGCGCATGGCGCCCCAGCCGATCGGGATACGGGCCCAGTAGGTCGCGACGCGGAACAGGATCGTGGCGGACGTAGCGATCGCGGGCGGGATCCCGGCGGCGGTCAGGCCGGCGGTCAGGGCGATCTCGATCGTGCCCAGTCCGCCGGGGGTCGGGACCGCGGCCCCCGCCGCGTTGCCGACGAGGTAGATCACGGCCACGTCGACGAGCGCGAGCTCCTGGCCGAACGCCGCGAGGGCCGCGTCGAAGGCGAGCACGTACCCGAGCGTCATGACGATGTTCCCGCCGAAGCCGAGGGCCAGTCGGCCCGGCTGGCTGAGCATCTCGGACAGTCGCGGCCACACCTGCTGCACGGTCGGCCGGATCTTCGCGAGCACCCAGCGCCGCACGGCCGGGACGAGCAGGGTCGCGATCACCGCGAGGGCGACGCCCGTGATGGCGAGCAGGACGGTCGTCGACGGCAGGCTGATGAGCCCGCCCGAGCGGGTCGTCATGGACAGGACGACGAGCAGCAGGATCGTGATGACGAACTGCGACACCTGCACCAGGGCGACGGTCGCGACGGCCATGGGGGCCGAGACGCCGCGCTTGGTCAGCATGCGCAGGTTGAGCGCAGCCGGCCCGATCCCGGCGGGAGCCGCGAGGGCGACGAACGACCCGGCCATCTGGGTGAGCGTCGCCCGGATCATGGGGAGCTTCACGGGCGAGAACGCCACGAACGTCAGGGCCGCGCCGAACCAGGTGAGGATGCCCAGCGCGAACGAGATGACCGCCCACCACGGGTTCGCCTGGGAGACGGCCTCGGTGATCTGCTGGAAGTTCATGGTCGTGACGACCACGGTCACGGCGACGATCGTCAGGGTCAGCGTGATGATCGTCCGGGCCCCGAAGCGCGTGATGCGCTGGGGCTCGACGTCGGTCTCGGGCAGCCGCTCGACGAGCGCCGCGCGCAGGTCCTTGAAGAGCGCCTTGTTGGCGCGCATCTCCTCACGCGTGCTGACGGGCAGCGCGATCGACTGGAGCAGCGGCCCGATCGCCGCGATGTCCTCGTTGGGCAGGACGTTCACGGCCGAGGCCACGGCCCGCTCGGCGCCCACGCGCAGCGCGAGCAGAGCGACCATCTGCGTCAGGTCCATGCGGCGCGACAGCTCGGACGACGCGATGTCCCCCTGCTCCCAGCCGGTCAGCCAGACCTTGACCTCGGAGTCGTCCGGGCCGTTCCGGGGGCTCAGGTCGACGGTCGCGGACCCGGTGCCCGGGCCCGTCCCGGCGGGGTGCGTCGAGGCCCCGCCCGGTTCGCCGCGGCTCACGAGCATGACGTCGGAGGTCAGGGCACGGTGCGAGAGCCCGGCGTCGTGCGCGAGCTGGATCTGGTGCCAGGCCTCGGTGAGGACGGCGTCGGTGACCTCGTCGTCGGGCAGGTCGCGCAGCGAGACCGCACCCACCGCGTGCTCCTGCACGAGGATCATCGAGTCGTCGGCCTCGGCCACGCCGAGCAGGCGTGGCGTGCGGACGCCTGCGGCGCGGGCCGCGTAGGCGAGGAGGGCGGTGCGCTCGGCCACGGCCTTGAGCGAGATCGCGGCGCGGCCCTCGATGCCGCGCAGCCGGAGGGAGCGCCAGAGCCGGGTGAGGAAGCCGACGACCTGCCGGTCGCCGTCGAGCACGACGACGTCGCGGCGCGCGCCGTCCTCGGTGAACATCGCGTAGACGCGGTTGTCCCCGGAGCGGGTCAGGGCGATGGCCGCGGGGTCCGAGGGGGCCTCGGCGGGCTCGCGGACCCCTTCTCCGAGCGCGCCCGAGAGGTGGTCACCCGTGATCCGCGCGTCAGCCGTCAGCGCGGAGTCCTCGTCGGACCCGGCGACACGGACCACGCCGACGTGCACCTCGGCCGTGATCTCGCCGTCGGCGTTGACCTCGGTGATGGGGTCCTCGGCCGCCTCGGCGAGCTCCGCGGGCTGGGACACGTCGCGGACGCGCACGAGAGCCGTGGGCGAGTAGCCGGCCCGGCGCACGCCGTCGACCAGGTGCGGGCCGTAGGCCCGTTCGCTGCGGACGCCCGACACCCAGCGCACCGTGTTGCCCGCGATGCGGCCGAGCAGGAGCGTGATGATCGCACCGGGCAGAGACACCTGGGCGGTGATGAGGACGACGCCGAGCGCGATGAACAGCAGGTTCCACGACCAGGCCACGGTGCGCCGCCTGGTGCGCGGTCCCGCCGCGGTGAGCAGCCCGCTGATCGCGGCGACGTAACCGGGGATGCTGAGGTGCCACTCGCCCCGGATCCGTACCGACAGTCCCTGGATGAGGTCGTCGGAGCCGAACGTCACCACCGAGAAGGTGACGGCGATGCCCAGGATCATGCCGAGCGCGGCGGCGGCGATCGACTCGACGACCTGTCGCCCGAGCTTGCGGATGCCCAGCTCGATCAGGACGGCCGTCGGGATCGCGAGCGTCACGAGTCCTTCGAGGACCGCGACCGGGATGAAGAGGATCCGCGCGAGGAGGTCGGAGAACCCCTGGACGTCCTCGGCGACGCCCGCGGTGGTGCCGTGCGCGTACACGGACATGAACATGACGAGCGCGACGCCCAGCGCGCACAGCACGATCCCGACGAGGTCGCTGGGATGGCGGACGCGCGCCTCGGGGGTGTCGACGACCATGACGGTCGGGTCGGTGCCGTCGCCCACCGGGCGGGGCGTCGCGAGGAACGAGCGGAACGAGCGGGGGTCCGTCACAGGATGCTCGCCGCCGGAGCGTGACCCGACCTCGTGCACCTGCGGGCGCGGCTCGGCCGTCGCCGGAGGACCGGCCGGGTCGTGAGCGCGCGCAGACATGCTTGCGAGTCTAGGGCTGGGGGCCTCGCGAGGCGCGGTATTACGCCATTCTCGGCCGGGTGATTTGCCCGCTTGGTCCCGGTGTCCGGGGTGCTTCGACGAGCGAGTGTGACCAACGTCCACCACGGCGAACGCAGGTAGCGCTCCCACCTGACCGGGGGCGACGACATGCGACGACGACGTGCGACGACGACGTGCGACGACGTGCGACGACGACGTGCGACGACGACGTGCGACGACGACGTGCGACGACGCCCACGCCCAGGCCCGGGCGTGGCACCCGCGCCCGCCGCGCCGACCGGCCACGCGCCCCCGCCGGCGTCCCGGTCGGGCGACCTGGCCGCGGGAGCCGGGCTCCGACGTCGGGCAGGGGTGGCCCGTTGGGGAGCGGCACGGATGACAGCGCTGCCACGCATGACACGACGCGCCGCGAAACAGCCGTGACGCACCGGAACGTACCCCTCGGTAACTTCACCCGTGTGACCTGTCTCACCATGTGGAGGCCGGAGTTACGACCCGGTAACAACATGACCGGAACCGCACCATCTCGCCCTTCCGAGGTGCTTGACCGAAACAACGATGTGTTAGACATCACGCACCTTGGTCACAGCGCCAGGTCGTGGGAGCGCCACCGCGCACCCACCTGACGACCCCGAAGAAGAGGTGTGACGGATGACGACCGTTTCCAGGAAGCGGCTCCTCGCCGCAACGGCGGGCATCGCCGTCGTGACGCTGACGCTCACGGCATGCGGCAGCGGCGGGAACGACGACGACGGCGGTGGCGGCGCGAGCGCCGGAGGCGCGCTGACCATCGGCACGACCGACAAGGTCACGACCCTCGACCCCGCGGGCTCCTACGACAACGGGTCCTTCGCGGTCATGAACCAGGTGTTCCCGTTCCTCCTGAACACCCCCTACGGCAGCCCCGACGTCGAGCCCGACATCGCGGAGTCCGCCGAGTTCACCGGTCCCACCGAGTACACCGTCAAGCTCAAGCCGGGCCTGAAGTTCGCCAACGGCAACGACCTCACGTCCTCCGACGTGAAGTTCACGTTCGACCGGCAGGTCGCGATCAACGACGAGAACGGCCCTGCCTCGCTGCTCTACAACCTGAGCGGGGTCGCCGCGCCTGACGACACGACCGTCGTCTTCACGCTCAAGTCCCCCGACGACCAGGTCTTCCCGCAGATCCTGTCGAGCCCGGCCGGCCCCATCGTCGACGAGGAGGTGTTCGCGGCCGACGCGCTGACGCCGGACGCCGACATCGTCTCGGGCAAGGCGTTCGCGGGCCAGTACTCGATCGCGAAGTACGACTTCAACAACCTCATCTCCTACGAGGCCAACCCCGACTACCAGGGGGTCCTCGGCCCGGCCGCGACCGCCAAGGTCAACACCAAGTACTACGCCGACGCGTCGAACCTGAAGCTGGACATCCAGGAGGGCAACATCGACGTCGCCTTCCGCAGCCTGTCTGCGACCGACATCGACGACCTGCGAGGCAACGACAAGGTCAAGGTCGTCGACGGCCCCGGCGGCGAGATCCGCTACATCACGTTCAACTTCGACTCCCAGCCCTACGGCGCCAAGGCCGAGGGGGCCGACCCGGCCAAGGCCCTCGCCGTGCGCCAGGCCGTCGCGGACCTGATCGACCGCGAGGCCATCGCGAGCCAGGTCTACAAGGGCACCTACACGCCGCTGTACTCGTACGTCCCCGCTGGCCTGACCGGCGCGGTCGAGCCCCTCAAGGAGCTCTACGGCGACGGCCAGGGCGGACCCGACGCCGACAAGGCCAAGGCTGCCCTCGAGGCCGCCGGGGTCACGGTCCCCGTCGTGCTCGACCTGCAGTACAGCAACGACCACTACGGCCCGTCCTCGGGCGAGGAGTACGCGCTCATCAAGGACCAGCTCGAGCAGAGCGGGCTGTTCACGGTCAACCTGCAGACGACCGAGTGGGTCCAGTACGCCAAGGACCGCACGGCCGACGTCTACCCGGCGTACCAGCTCGGCTGGTTCCCGGACTACTCCGACGCCGACAACTACCTCACGCCGTTCTTCCTCCAGGAGAACTTCCTCGCGAACCACTACGACGACCAGGATGTCAACGACCTGATCCTCCAGCAGGCCGCCACGCCCGACCCGGCGGCCCGCACGGCGCTCATCGAGGAGATCCAGGGCAAGGTCGCCGAGGACCTCTCGACCGTCCCGTACCTCCAGGGCGCGCAGGTCGCGATCGTGGGCACGGGTGTCGAGGGGACCGAGAAGACGCTCGACGCGTCCTTCAAGTTCCGCTACGGAGCGCTCTCGAAGGGCTGACCCCACAGGCGCTCGGGGTGGTCCGGCCGACGACGTCCGGACCACCCCGAGCACGGCGGCTCGGACCACCTCGGGCACAGGCTGCTCGGACAGCCCCGAGCGCGGCACCGGCTCGGGCCGGCCCCCGCACAGCCGGCTCGGGCCGGCCCCGAGCCCGCGCAGCAGCACCGCAGGCCACCGAGCAGCGCGGCTCGGACCACGACGAACGGACGACATGACCACGACGACCGACCAGGTGACCACGGCCGACCCGCCGGGCACCGGGAACTCCCGCTCCACACCCCCGCGGAAGAAGACGTCAGGAGGTGGTGGGCTGGGACGGTACGTCCTGGTCCGCTTCCTCCTCATCATCCCGACCGTCTTCATCCTCGTGACGACCGTGTTCGTCGTCATGCGCTCGACCGGCGACCCCATCACGGCGGCGCTCGGTGGGCGCCTGCGAGCGGACCAGCTGGCCGAGCGCATCCACGAGGCCGGCTACGACCGGCCGATCATCGTCCAGTACCTCGAGTACCTGGGCGGGATCGTGCGCGGCGACTTCGGCACCACGATCAGCGACAACCGCCCGGTGTCCGAGGTCCTCGCGACCTACGGTGCCGCGACGCTCGAGCTCGCCGTCTACGCCCTGATCATCGCGTTCCTGGTCGGCGTGCCCCTCGGGCTCCTCGCGGCGCACCACCGCGACCGGATCCCCGACGCGTTCCTGCGGGTCTTCGCGATCCTCTGCTACGCGACACCCGTGTTCTTCGCGGGCCTCCTGCTCAAGCTGATCTTCTCCGTCGGTCTCGGATGGTTCCCCGTCGCGGGGCGTGCGTCCACGGGGGCCGAGCTGCAGATGATGGCCCTGCCCGACCCGTCGGGCTTCTACGTCGTCGACGCGATCCGCACGGGCGACCCCGCGGTCCTGGGCGACGTGCTGATGCACGCGGTCCTGCCGGGCGTCGCCCTGGGCCTGCTGACGGCCGGGGTGTTCCTGCGGCTCGTGCGCACCAACGTGATCGGGACCCTCGCGACCGACTACGTCGACGCGGCCCGCTCGCGCGGCGTCTCCGAGCACCGGCTGGTGCGCACGCACGCGTGGCGCCCGGCCCTCATCCCGATCATCACGGTCATGGGCATGCAGATCGCGATGCTCCTGGCCGGGGCGGTCCTGACCGAGACGACGTTCGAATGGAAGGGTCTCGGATTCATGCTCGCGCAGTACCTCCAGGCCCGGGACTTCGTCGCGGTCCAGGGGATCGTCGTCCTGCTGGCCGTGATCGTCGCGGTCACGAACTTCCTCGTGGACGTCCTCGCGGCGCTCATCGACCCGAGGGTGAGGTACTGACATGGCACGCCGACTCTCCTGGGGCCGTCTGCCCGTGGTCCATCAGCTCCGTCAGAGCGTGGGTCTCCAGCGCGGCATGCTCGTCGCGGGCCTGGTCGTCACGGCGCTCTTCCTGCTCACGGCGCTCGCCGCGCCGTGGCTCGCGCCGTACGGGTTCAGCCAGCTGCGCAGCGGCGACGTGCTGTTCGGGGCGCAGCAGCCGCCCTCGGCCGAGCACCTGCTGGGTACGACCGTGGGCGGGTACGACGTCCTGTCCCGCGTGATCTGGGGGGCGCGCACCGCGGCCCTCGTGATCGTGGTCGCCATCGCGGCGTCGATCGTGATCGGCGTCCTGCTGGGTCTCGTCTCGGGGTACTTCGGGGGCTGGCTCGACCGCGTGCTCGTGGTCGTGTGCGACGCGGTCTACGCGTTCCCGTCGCTGCTCCTCGCGATCCTGCTCGCGATCGTCATCAGCGGCGGGCAGTCGGACCTGTGGGGCGGCATCCTCGCGGCTGCGTTCTCGATCACCGTGGTCTTCATCCCGCAGTACTTCCGCGTGATCCGCGCGGAGACGGTGCGGATCAAGGCCGAGGCGTTCATCGACTCGGCGCGCGTCATCGGGACGCCGCACCGGCGCATCATGGGGCGGCACGTGCTGCGCAACGCGACGCGCACGCTCCCGCTCATCGTGACGCTCAACGCGTCGGAGGCGATCCTCACGCTCGCGGGGCTCGGCTTCCTGGGCTTCGGCATCGAGCCGACCGCCGCGGCCGAGTGGGGCTACGACCTCAACAAGTCGTTGTCCGACGTCACGAGCGGCATCTGGTGGACCGCGCTGTTCCCGGGGCTCGCGATCGTGCTCGCGGTCCTGGGCATCACGCTCGTGGGCGAGAGCCTCAACGACCTGGCCGACCCGCGCCTGCGCAGCCGCCGGGCGGCCGCGGTCGGGGCGGGCGAGGTCGCGGAGACGTCGGTCGTGCCGGGCGGCACGCTCGCGGCGGGACCCGCGGGGCTGGGCGGGCTGGAAGGTTCGGGGACGCTGGGCGACGAGGGAATCGAGGTGCGCCCGTGAGCGCGCAGCAGGACGCGGTGCCGGGCTCGGCACCGGCACAGGCTTCACGCCCGACGGCGTCGCGCACCTCGGGCGCGGTCGTCACCGTCCGGGACCTCACGGTCTCGTTCGCGACCGACGCGGGACCGATCCTCGCCGTCGACGGGGTGGACCTCGAGGTCGCCCCCGGCGAGGTGCTCGCGGTCGTGGGGGAGAGCGGCAGCGGGAAGACCGTGACCGCCAAGACGATCCTCGGCCTGCTGCCGGAGACCGCGACGGCGAGAGGCGCCGTCGTGCTGGCGAACAAGGCGGGGACGAGCGAGTCCGACGTGGTCTCCCTCAGCCGGTCCCAGCTGCGGGCCGTGCGCGGCACGGACGTCGCGATGGTCTTCCAGGAGCCGTCGGCCGCGCTCAACCCGGTCTTCACCGTGGGGTGGCAGATCGTCGAGGGGCTGCGCGCGCACCGGCGCGTGCGGCGCGCGGAAGGTCGCACGCAGGCGATCGACGTCCTGCGCCGGGTCGGCATCCCCGACCCCGAGACGGCCGTGGACAAGTACCCGCACCAGTTCTCGGGCGGCCAGAAGCAGCGCGTCGTCATCGCGATGGCGCTCGCGCTCGACCCCGGGCTGATCGTCGCCGACGAGCCGACGACCGCGCTCGACGTGACCGTGCAGGCCGAGATCCTCGACCTGCTGCGGCGGTGCCGCGACGAGTTCGGGACCGCGATCGTGCTCATCACGCACAACATGGGCGTGGTCGCGGACCTCGCGGACCGCGTGGCCGTGATGTACCAGGGCAAGGTCGTCGAGCAGGCGGACGTCCGGTCGCTGTTCGAGAACCCGCAGGCCGGGTACACGCGCTCGCTCCTGGAGGCCGTTCCGCGGGTCGGCGGGGGCGTCGTCAACGCGGCCGCACGGGTCGAGGCACGTGCTGACGGCTGGGCCGAGGGTGCGCCCGTGGTCGTCGCCGAGGGGCTGCGGATCGAGTACCCGGGCCGCTTCCGCAAGCCCGCGTTCGTGGCCGTCGACGGCGTGGACCTGTCGATCCGGCCGGGCGAGGTGCTGGGGCTCGTGGGCGAGTCGGGGTCGGGCAAGACGACCATCGGCCGGGCCATCGGCGGGCTCACGCCCGTGACGGGCGGGTCGCTGTCGGTGCTGGGCGTCGAGATGCGGGGTGCACGCGAGCGCGACGTGCGGCCCGTGCGGCCGCGCATCGGGTTCGTGTTCCAGGACCCTGCGTCGAGCTTCAACCCGCTGCTCACGATCGCCGAGTGCGTGGCCGAGCCGCTCGTGGTGCATGGGCGCGCGGCCGACGCGGGCGACGCGCGCGGCCGGGTCGACGAGCTGCTCGAGTCGGTCCAGCTCCCGCGCTCGTACGGGGACCGGTACCCGCACGAGCTGAGCGGCGGGCAGCGTCAGCGTGCGAGCCTCGCCCGGGCCCTCGCGCTCGACCCGGAGCTCCTGGTCGCGGACGAGCCCACGTCGGCGCTCGACGTGTCCGTCCAGGCGCGCGTGCTCGACCTGTTCGCCGAGCTCCAGCGCGACCTCGGGTTCGCGTGCCTGTTCATCAGCCACGACCTCGCGGTCGTGGACCTGCTCGCCGACCGGATCGCGGTGCTCTACCGGGGTCGGCTCGTCGAGGAGGGCACGTCGGCCGAGGTGCTGGGCGCGCCGCAGCACGTGTACACCAAGCAGCTCCTGGCGTCGCTGCCCGTCCCGGACCCGGTGCTCCAGGCGGAACGCCGGGAGGAGCTGAGGGCGCTGCGGGTCTGACGGGACGGCCCGGTCCGCTGAGTGCGGAGCAGTTGCTGCCGAACGGCGGTTCTGGCGACAACTGCTCCGCACTCACGGTTCTGGCGACAACTGCTCCGCACTCAACGGTGTGGCGGTGGCGGTGGCGGTGACGGCGCCGGTGACCGGGGCCGGGGCCGGGGCCGGGCGTCGGCGGTCAGCCGACGCCCAGCGCCTCCAGCCACTCGCGCGGCAGCAGGGCGTAGCCCACGAACGCCACGACGTCGAGGATCGTGTGGGCGATCACGAGCGGCACGACGCGGTTCCGCCCCCACCTGCTCGTGTAGAACCACGAGAAGACGACGCCCATGACCACGTTCCCGACGAACGGGCCGATGCCCTGGTACAGGTGGTACGAGCCGCGAAGCAGGGAGCTCCACACGACGAACTTCACGCGGCCCCAGCCGAGGTCCTTGGTGCGCTCGAACAGGTAGGAGACCGCGACGACCTCCTCGAGCAGGCCGTTCTGGAGGGCCGCGAGGATCAGGATCGGCACGGTCCACCAGTAGTCGGCGAGGTTGGCGGGGTTGACCTCGACCGTGATCCCCAGGGCACGCCCCGCGACGTACAGCCCCAGGCCCGGGATGCCGATGACCGCGGCGAGCGCGAACCCCCACCCGGTGTCGCGCCACGGGCGGCTGCCGTCGAGCCCGATGGCTCGCGTGACCGACCGGCCGCGCGCCGAGAGCAGGTAGAGCGCGAGCGCGACCGGGATGAGCGCGAAGCCGATGCTGAGGATCTGATAGGTCAGGTCGAGGTACGGGCGGGGCGACTGGGAGTTGTTGAGGCTCGTGCTCTGCTCGGCGAGCGGGGTGCCTTCGGTCAGGCGCGCGACGATGTTGACGATCGCGTACACGCCCGACCGGCCGAGGCTCAGGCCCAGCAGGATCCAGATCTCGGCCCCGATCCTGCGTCGCGTCTCGGGGTGGTCGGCCGTCGTCGGGGCCCAGCGCGAGTGCTTCCCGCCCTCGGCCCGGCCGGCCGTCGCCACGGCGGCTCCTGATGCACCGGGCGCTCGGGGTGCGCCGGACGATGCTGGCTCGGCCTCGGAGCCGGAGGGAGTGCCGGGAGGAGTGGTCACCTGGCCGTTATAGCACCCGCTGCGGGGGAGTGCTGTGCGGTCTTCACACAATCCTCGTCGGTTGGTCAACAGGCGTCCTGGGGGCGTGCAGACGGGTTTCCTACGCTGGGAGGACCGTGACTTCGAACAGACCCCCTTCCATCAGCCCGACCGCCCGAGACACCCCTGCGCAGGGTGCGACCGACGACGACCTCGACGAGAAGCCGCCAGGCCTCTCCGTCACGCAGGTCGTCGCGAGCGCGCTCGCTGCCGTGAGCTCGACGGTCCTGCTGTCGTACCTGGGTGTCGCCGGGACGATCATCGGTGCGGGTGTGGCGTCGGTCCTGACGGTCGTCGGGAACAACCTGTACACGCGCTCGATCCTCAAGACGCGGCGCCAGATGAAGGCCGCGATGAAGGCGGGCGTGGTGCTGCCGGTGGGGAAGAACGGCCGCAAGGTCCTGCTGCCGACGCTCGCGGGGTCGGCCTCGGCGAGCGGCGAGGACTCCGGGGACACCACGGAGACCACCGCGGTGCTGCCCGCGGCCGGCACGGGCGGGCAGGCTGCGGACACCGCGGTCCTCTCGGCCGAGGACGTGGGCGGCACGCGCCTCGACGACCTGCGCACCGCAGCCGTGGACGGGCCCGACGACGGCACGGCCGGTCCCGCGAGCGGCGGCGCCTCGGGCGGGGCGGTGGACGGCGACGGCACGGACGGAGACGCTGCGGAGGGCGACGGCACGACGTCCCGTCGTCCGAGCCGCAAGACGTTGATCCTCTCGGCCGTCGGTGTCTTCCTGGTGCTCATCGTGGGCGTGACGCTCGTCGAGGTCGTCGCCGGGCGACCGCTGAGCGAGATCCTGCGCGGCGAGGAGGGGTCGGGCACGTCGATCAGCCACGTCGTGTCCCGTCAGCCCGCGACGACCGGGGACACGGGAGACACGACCGGCGGCACGACGACCGACACCCCGGCCACGGGCACGACGCCCAGCCCGGCGCCGAGCGAGGTCCCGACCCCGGCGCCGACCGATCCGCCGACCACGGTCCCCGAGCCCGAGCCGACCACGCCGGTCACCCCTGACCCGAACCCGACGCCGGGTTCCGGCGGGGACGGCGGTGGCGCGGGCGGAACCGGTGGCTCGGGTGCGGGCTCGGGCTCGGGAGGTACCGACCTCGAGCAGCTGCCCGGCACGGGGACGGGCAGCGGGGGCGGTGCGGGGGCCGAGGGCGTCCCGGGGACCGGGACCTCGGGATCCGCGACGTCCTGACACGCAGCAGGTCGGCACCTTCCGGCGCCGAGAAGTGAGCAGGTGCCCCTGATCCACGCGGATCAGGGGCATCTGCTCGTTCTCGGTGCAGGAGCCTCCACCCGGGACCCCTTGCGCGCGCCCCCTTCCTCCTGGCAGGCTACAAAGTAGTTTGCAACACAAACCACGATCGTCGTGGTGGAGGAGGAGCCCCTGTGCCGGACCAGACGCCCGACCTGCCCGCCGGACCCGCCCAGGGGCCCGACGACGACCGGCCGCTCGACCCCGCCGCGAGCCTGCGCCTCATCGCGGCCCAGCAGGAGAAGGCCAAGGACGTCGAACCCGACGGCCGGGTCCTCTACGGCGTCTGGGGACTGGCCTGGCTCCTGGGCTACACGACGCTCTACCTGAGCTCGCTGCGCTCGGCCGCCCCTCCCGCCACGGCGACCCTGGAGATCGGGTCGAGCGCCGCCGTCGGGCAGCCGGAGCCCTGGGCCTTCCTCGCGTTCACGTTCCTCATCGTCGGGGCCGTGGCGATCACGATCGTGCACATCATGACCCGCACGAGCGGGCTCCGCGGCACGAGCGCCCGGTCGGGTGCGCTGTACGGCTGGGCCTGGTTCATCTCGTTCGCGGCCATGAGCATGGTGCTCGGCGGGCTCGCCCGGGCGGACGCGAGCCCCGAGATCATGGCCCTCGCGAGCAACTCGCTGTCGTGCCTGGTCGTGGGGATCATGTACCTCGCGGGCGGCGCCATGTGGCAGGAGAGCCGCCTGTACGTCCTGGGCGTGTGGATCCTGATCGTCGCCGGGGCCGCGACGATCGTGGGCCTGCCCGGCCTCTACCTCGTCATGGCGGTCGCGGGTGGAGGTGGCTTCCTCCTCATGGCGTTCGTCGAGCAGGTGCTGCGCCTGCGGACCCGTCGCCGGATCGCGGGAGGTGCCCGTGCCTGACGTCGAGCTCGACCCGGTCATCCACGCCCAGGCGCGGCTGCGCGTCGTCGCGACGCTCTCGGCGCTCGGCGCAGGCGACCAGATCACGTTCCCCAGGCTCCAGAAGCTCCTCGACATGACCGCGGGCAACCTCTCGACGCACCTGCGCAAGCTCGAGGACGCCGAGTACGTGACCGTCACCAAGACGCACGAGGGCCGCACCCCGGCCACCTACATCAGCCTCACCCCTCGCGGGCGCCGTGCCTTCGAGGTCTACACCGAGTCCCTGAGCATGCTCCTGAGAGGAGCCGGATCGTGACCAGCCAGCACTCAGCCGTCAGTCGGGGGCGCGCGGCCGCCGCGACACGAGGAGGCCCCGCCGTACCGCACGGGTCGCTCGTGTCCGTGCAGCACGTGACCCGCCGCTTCGGCGAGGTCGTCGCGCTCGACGACGTGACCCTCGAGGTCGGGGCCGGTGAGCTCGTCGGGCTCCTGGGCCCCAACGGCGCAGGGAAGTCGACGCTGCTCTCGCTCGTGAGCGGGCAGCGCAAGCCCGACACGGGCGTCGTCCGCCTCTTCGGCGGCGACCCGCGCGACGCCTCGTCCCGGCAGGGCCTCGGCCTCACACCGCAGGAGACCGGCCTGCCCGCGACCCTCAAGGTGCGCGAGGTCGTCGACTTCGTCGGCAAGCACTACGCGAACCCCGTGCCCACGGGCGAGCTGCTCGAGCAGTTCGGGCTGTCCGACCTCGCCGGGCGCCAGACCGGGGCCATGTCCGGCGGGCAGAAGCGACGCCTCGCGGTCGCGCTCTCGCTCGTCGGGCGCCCGCGGGTCGTGCTGCTCGACGAGCCCACGACCGGGCTCGACGTGAGCGCGCGCCAGGCGTTGTGGGCCGCGATCCGCGAGTACCACGCGGGTGGTGGGACCGTGCTCCTCACGAGCCACTACCTCGAGGAGGTGCAGGTGCTCGCGCAGCGCGTCGTGGTGATCGACCAGGGCGTCGTCAAGGCCGACGACACGCTCGACGCGATCCTGCGCCGCGTCGGGCTGCGGCGCGTGGTCGTGCGCAGCACCGCGGACCTGGGGTCCGACCTGCCGGGCGTGGTGCGCTCCGAGCGTGCGGCCGACAGCGACGCGGGGGCGTCCGGCACCTGGCGCTACGAGCTGTTCACGGCCGACGCCGACGAGCTGGTCCGCACGCTCGTGACGTCGGGCCTGCCGTTCCACGGGCTCGAGATCCGGGGCGCGAGCCTCGAGGAGGCCTTCGAGCAGATGGTCTCGCGGACCGCGACCACCGACCACGGCGACGCGGAACCCCCGACGGGGGCGACGTCGTCGGGCACCCCGGGCCAGCAGGCCTCCGAGGAGGAGAGCGCGCGATGAGCACCCACGCAACCACCACGACCCCCGGCGTGAGCGGGCGCCCGCCCAGCGCCGCGACCCTCACCTGGATCCACCTCAAGTACCAGTTCCTCGAGACCGTGCGCGTGCCCATCGCGGTCCTCGGGAACCTGCTGTTCCCCGCGCTCGCGATGTTCTTCTTCGTCGTGCCGCAGAAGGAGGTCGCGGGCGATCCCGTCGCGGCGACGACGGCCGTCGCGTCGCTCGGACTCTTCGCGATCTGCTCCGCGAGCCTGTTCACCTACGGGCTGGGTGTCGCGGAGGACCGGGCGCTGCCGTTCGACCCGTTCCTGCGCTCGCTGCCCGCAGGTCCCGCGCCGCGCATGATCGCGCGCATCCTCAACGGCGGGATCTTCTCGCTGTTCGGGCTCGTGCCGCTCATCCTCATCGGGTGGCTGCTGACCGCGGCCTCCGTGACGTGGCCGCAGCTGCTCGCCGGCGTCGGGACGGCACTGCTCGTGTCGGTGCCGTTCGTGCTGCTGGGCATCGCGATCGGGTACTCGCTCTCGGCCAAGGCCGCGCTGCCGGTGGTGCAGGTCATCCTGTTCCCGCTCGCGTTCGCGGGCGGGCTGTTCCTGCCGCCGTTCCTGTTCCCGCCGTGGCTCGACGCGATCTCGATGGCCACCCCGACGCGCGCCGGTCGTGACCTGCTGGTCCAGGCGCTCACGGGCGAGCCGGCGTACGGGCTCGCGTGGGTCGTGCTGCTGGGGTGGACCGTGGTGTTCGCGGTCCTGGCGGTGTGGGCGTACCGTCGCGACGAGGGCCGCCGCTTCAAGTAGCTGGTTCCCCTCCTCTCGGTGCCGAGCATGCGGTTTGGGGGGGGCCAGCCCAGGGAGTC
>NZ_JBHVOS010000031.1:0-49905 GCF_042887685.1 Oerskovia sp. NPDC057915
TACCCGGGTGTGTTCGAGGGGGTGGACCTGGTTCTTTCGGTGCATGAGGACGGGACGGGCTTCTCGGAGGTGTTGCGGGTCGAGTCTCCGGCGGCTGCGGCGAATCCGGCGTTGGCGTCGTTGTCGTTCCCGGTGCAGACCACCCAGGGGTTGAGTGTGGTCTCGGACGAGGGCGGGTTCGTCGCCGTCGACGACGCGGGTGAGGAGGTCTTCACGTCCCCGACGCCGTTGATGTGGGACTCGGGCGCCGATGAGGTGACTGACGCTGTCGGCGGTGCTGGGGGTCTGGCGCTGTTGGCTCCGCAGGCGTTGCGGAATGGCGGGGGCGTGTCGCTCGGGGCGAGCCTGTTCGCGCTCCCGGCCACTGGCGCGGTTGAGCCGGAGTCGGGGGTGGGTGCCGGTGACCCGGTCCTGGCGCCGCGTGAGGGGGACGAGATCGCCGCGATGCCCGCCGAGGTCACGGCTGAGGCGGTGACGATCACCCCCGACGCGCAGATGATCACCGACCCCGAGACCGTCTGGCCCATCTACATCGACCCCAGCGTCTCCGGCAGCCGCAACGAATGGACGCTGATCCGGTCCGGGACGCCCAACGCCGTGGCCGGGTACAAGTTCGGCGGCGACGCGGGGCTCGGGCTGTGCGACCCGAACGCGACCTCGGCGTGCACCAAGTACAACGACGTCCATCGCCTCGTCTGGGGCTTCGGCGGCTACGGCTCGTTCGGGGCGGCGAACGGAAGTGACGTCATCTCGGCGACGTTCACCGTCTACGGGACGCACTCGTGGAGCTGCTCGGCGACCACCACCCAGCTCTGGTACACGGGCATGATGTCCGCTGGTACGACCTGGAACAACCTCGGGTGGGGGGCGCAGACGGGCTCGGCAAACGTCGCCCACAAGCCCTCGTGCGCCGGTCAGAGCGACCGGTGGATCGAGTTCGATGCGACCGCCGGTGCTCGCGCACTGGCCGCCTTCGGTGGCGGGACCCTGACGATGGGTCTCAAGGCCGCCGACGAGGGCTCGATGGCTGGCGGGTGGAAGCGGTACCGGTTCGACTCGCACCTGTCCGTGACCTACGACCGGCCCCCGAGCGCACCGACGAGCGTGTGGATCTCGAACCCGGACACCGCCGGATGCGTCGTCGGGGCCGGGCGCCCCTACATTCGTTCGACGACCCCGACCATGCACTGGACGGTCGGGGACCCCGACGGAACCAACGTCATCGGGAACCTCGACTTCGTCGACCTCGCCGCACCGGGCTTCGCCTGGGACGCCCCCGAGGACACCGCGATGGCCTCCGGAAGCACCCACTCACGCACGGTGCCCCCGGGCAAGCTCCTCGACGGCCACACCTACCAGTGGCGCGCCGGCGGCCTCGACCCCGGGACGAGCCGCTACGGCCCCATGTCCGCGTGCGAGTTCACCATCGACGCCACGCCGCCGCCACCGGCGCTGATCACCATCGCCAACGGTGGGACCGCGGCCTACCTCGAGAACCAGATCGCAGGCGGGATCGGCCAGCTCGGACGCTTCACCCTCGGCTCCGACGGCGACCTCACCATCGTCGGCTACAAGTACTCCTTCAACTCCGACGCGCTCAACAACTACATCGGCATCGCCAACTGGTACGCGGCCGACATCTCGTTCACGCCGACCAGTGTTGGTTCTCAAAGACTCCTCGTGCAGGCTGTCGACCGGGCGGGGAACACGAGTCCGGTGCGTACGTATCGCTTCAGCGTGAACTTCCTGGGGACGAGCGGTTCGTGGCGCATGGACGAGGGCTCGGGTGCTGTGGTCTCAGACGCGTCGGGTGGTGGGCGAGCGCTTGGCCTGTCCTCCTCGGTGCAGCGGGGCGGAGGGCCGCTGGCGGACTTCGCTGGGGACACCTCGGACCGTGCCCTCGTCTTTGACGGGGCTTCTGACGCGGCACACACCACCGGGCCGGTGGTGAACACGAGCGGCAGCTACTCGGTCATGGCTTTCGTCAAGGCCAAGGATCTTGCCGGGATCGGCGTTGCGGTCAGTCAGGACGGGCAGAGCTATGGCGCGTTCAAGCTGGGGCAGCTGAGCGGTCCGTACTGCACGGGAGGAGCGGCGAGGTGCTGGGGTTTCTGGGCTTCGCAGAACGAGTCCGGTGCACCTCCGGCGATCGCGGCCAGCTCTGCAGTGGCCGAGCCCGAGTCGTGGGTCCATCTGACGGGGATACGCGACGCGAGCGCCGGGACGGTGAGCCTGTACGTCTGCGAGCTGGGCACGCCCGAGGCGCCGAAGTCGGGCGAGCCGGTACTGGCCGCGACGACGCCGTTGGGGCCCGTCACATGGAGCAGCGGGGGCCCGCTGCAGGTGGGCCGCGGCCTCGTGGCCGGGTCCCACGGCGAGAACTGGTCGGGCGCGATCGACGACGTACGGGTCTACGACTCCATCGTGACCATCGACGCGATCCGCCGTGCGTGCCAGAAGGCAGGGTGACGCGTGAAGAGCAATAGAAGTCCTCGGTTCGGCTCGGTAGGAGCGAAAGGCACCTCGATGGTGAAGAGCAACGGTCGGTCAGCACGGCTTGGCATCTCTACGGCAGTGATCGCCTCGCTGGTGGTCACGTTGGCCGGTGCTCCTGGAGCAGGAGCAGACGAGCGCACCGAGGCCGACAGGTCGTCCTGGTCCGCCGAGGAACGACGCGCCCACGGCCAGACGCTGTGGCCGGACAGGGACGACGAGAAGGTCGTCCCGTCGAAGGACGCGCCACCCGCCGACAAGCCGGCTCGTGCACCGCGCACCTCGAGCCCCACGACCGCTGTCGAGTGGCCCGAGGGAGGCGCCGCGACGGTCGACGTGCCGCTCAGCGGCGAGCCCGTGGAGGCCGAGCTTCCGAAGGTCCCCGTCACCGTGGCGGCACTCCCCGATGACGAGGGGCAGGAAGCCACGGCGAGCGATGCTCCGCCCGTCGAGGTGGCGGGTGCCCCGGTCGAGGTGGCTGTGGCTGATCGCGACACCACGAAGAAGGCCGACCTGGACGGACTGCTGCTGAGCGTCGAGCCTGCTACCGAGGGTGACGACGTCGGGACGCTCGAGGTGTCCATCGACTACTCGGGCTTTGCAGACGCCTTCGGCGGCGACTGGGCCTCACGACTCCAGGTCGTGTCCCTCCCCGACTGTGATCTTGCGGCACCGAGCGCCGGTTGTGACGAGCAGGTCGTGCTCGATTCCACGAACGACAGCGCCGCCGGAGTCGTGACCGCCCGAGTCGCCCCCGCGGCGATGGGCGCACTCGCCGTCACTGCCGGAGCCTCCGGCTCGGCCGGGAACTGGTCGGCGACCTCTCTCTCGCCCTCGGCGACCTGGCAGGTCTCGGAGCAGACGGGTGACTTCGCCTGGTCCTACCCGATGGCCGTTCCCGCCGGCCCCGGAGGACCGGAGCCCGAGCTCGCCCTGTCCTACTCGTCGGGTGCCGTCGACGGACGTGTGTCGAGCACCAACAACCAGTCGTCGTGGGTCGGCGACGGCTGGGACCTCAGTTCCGGGTACGTCGAACGCAAGTACGTCGCGTGCGCCGACGACATGGCGGGCGCGGCCAACAACGCGTCCCGCAAGACGGGGGACCTCTGCTGGCAGTCGGACAACGCGACGCTGGCGCTCAACGGCGGTGCTGTCGAGCTCGTCAAGGATGCCGCGAGCGGCGTGTGGAAGCCCAAGAAGGACGACGGCACCAAGATCGAGCGCCTGACCGGTTCGTGGAACGCGGGGCAGAACGGCGAGTACTGGAAGGTCACCACGAGTGACGGCACCCAGTACTTCTTCGGCCGAGACAAGCGCTCGGCTGCCGACACCGCCTCCCTCAACTCGGCCTGGACGGTGCCTGTCTTCGGCAACCACCCGGGCGACCCTTGCTACCAGGCTGCCTTTGCGAGCTCGTCCTGCAACCAGGTGTGGCGCTGGAACCTCGACTACGTCGTCGATCCTGGTGGCAACTCCCTGACCTACACGTACGCCAAGGAGACCAACAGCTACGGTCGCAACCTCAACACCGCGGTGTCGTCGTACGACCGGGGTGGCTACATGGTCAGCATCGACTACGGCCAGCGTGCGGGCGCCGAGGCGACCAAGGCCCCGGCGCGTGTCGAGTTCACGGTGGCCGAACGCTGCCTGCCCTCGGGCGGTGTCACGTGCGACCCGTCGCAGCTGACCGCGGCCAATGCCTCGAAGTGGCCGGACGTCCCGTTCGACCTGATCTGCACGTCCTCGTCGACGTGCCCCCAGCAGGTCTCGCCGGCGTTCTTCACGCGCAAGCGTCTGACGACGGTCACGACCAAGGTGCTGGACGGCTCGACCTACCGCAGCGTCGACTCGTGGACGCTGGGTCACCAGTTCCCCGATCCGGGAGACGGCACCGACGCTGTCCTGTGGCTCGCCTCGATCGAACGGACCGGTCACGTCGGCACGGCGGTCACGCTGCCCAAGGTCACGTTCGTCGGGGAGCAGAAGGCGAACCGGGTGGACACGCTCGGGGACATCGGTCCCGCGATGAACCGCTATCGGATCATCGCCATCAACACCGAGTCCGGCGGTACGGTCTCGGTCAACTACACGCCGCAGGACTGCACCTCGGGGAACACCCCCGCGGCGCCGGAGTCCAACACCCGACGTTGCTTCCCCGTCTTCTGGGATCCCGAGGGTGGGATCGGCTCCACGATGGAGTACTTCCACAAGTACCTGGTGTCCTCGATCGTCGCGAGCGGCAACGACTCGCAGTCGCAGGCCACCGTGACGGCGTACTCCTACGTGGGCGACGCGGCCTGGCACTACGACGACAACGAGCTCGTCCCCGTCAAGCAGCGGACCTGGGGACAGTTCAGGGGCTACGCGACGGTCGATGTGACTACAGGTGACTCGACCACCAACCAGCTCAAGACGCGCTCGCGCTTCTTCCGCGGGATGAACGGCGACCGGGCCAATGCGGCAGGTGGATCCAAGAGCGTGAGCGTCGACGGCATCGTCGACCACGACTGGTTCAACGGCATGGCCCGCGAGGAGATCGTCTTCGACGGCGCGACCGAGGTGTCGGGAACGCTGAGCGTTCCGTGGGCCTCCGGAGTGACTGCGACGGGCGCCGACGGCACGTCCTCCCGGTACGTCGGGGTCGGCACGGTCGAGTCCCGTACGACCGCACCCGCGCTGCCGGGCGGCAAGCGGACCACGCGCACGGTCACCTCGTTCGACCAGTACGGGATGCCGACGCAGGTCGACGACCAGGGTGACGTCTCCACCGCGGCGGACGACCAGTGCACGCGGACCGAGTACAACCGCAACGTCGGGCTGAACATTCTCAGCACCGTCATGCGCGCCGAGACGGTCGCGAAGAGCTGCGCGACCACTCCGTCCCGCCCGGTCGATGTGATCAGTGACGTTCGTTCGTCGTTCGACGGCGGAGCCTACGGCGCAGCCCCGACCAAGGGGCTTGTCACCAGGACCGAGCACCTCAAGGCGTACACGGGCGCTACGGCCCAGTACGTGGCGACGTCGACGAGCACCTATGACGTCTACGGCCGTGTCACGCAGTCGACCGACGCGCTCGGCCGCGCGACGACGACGTCCTACGTCCCCGCGACGGGCGGACCGGTCACGAAGACGACCACTACCAGTGCCGACCCTGACGGCTCGGGCCCGCTGACGGCTCACGCCGTGACCACCGACGTCGAGCCCCTGCGCGGGACGCCCGTGAAGGTCACGGACGCGAGCGGCAAGGTCACGAGCGGCACCTACGACGCGCTGGGACGTCTCACCCAGGTCTGGCAGCCGGGCCGGGTCCAGGGCACGGACACCCCGAGCGCCAAGTACACCTACAAGATCGTGACGGCAGGCTCGAATGCCGTCACGTCCGAGTCCCTCATCCACAACGGCACGTACCAGACCTCGGTCGCGCTCTTCGACGGTCTGCTGCGCGCACGTCAGACGCAGGCACCGTCGGCCTCGCGGACCGATGCCGGACGCATCGTGACGGACACGATCTACGACTCGCGCGGACTCGCGACCACCACCAACGCCCCCTGGTACACCACGGGCGACCCCGCTACGACGACGGTCGTCCCGACGACGGCAGTCCCGGCACGCACCAAGACGACCTTCGACGGCGCGGGCCGACCGACGTCGTCGGTGTTCCAGGTCGCCGAGCAGGACCGGTGGAGCACGACCACGACGTACGGCGGCGACCGCGTGAGCGTCGATCCGCCGGCAGGGGCTGTCCCGACCACGACCATCAGCGACGCCCGTGGGAAGACCACCTCGCTGTTGCAGTACACGGGCGCCGGTCCGACGGGTACCAGCCAGGCCACGAGCTACACGTACGACCAGGCTGGTCGGTTGAGCAAGGTCGTCGACCCGGCAGGCAACCAGTGGACCTACGGCTACGACCTCCGGGGTCTTCAGACGTCGGCGACCGACCCCGACAAGGGCACGACCACCTCGACGTACGACGACGCGGGTCAGCTGCTCACGACGACGGACGCTCGCGGCGTCACGCTCGCGTCCGTCTACGACCAGCTCGGGCGCAAGACCCAGCTGCGCGAGAACACCGCAACAGGCCCCCTGCGCTCCTCGTGGGAGTACGACACACTCGCCAAGGGGCTCCTGACGTCCAGCACCCGGCACGAGGGGACGTCCAAGTACGTCACCGCGGTGACGGGGTACGACGCAGCGGGGCGCCCCCTGGGGCAGGCCGTCACACTGCCTGCGGCTGAGGGTGCCCTCGCAGGCACCCACAAGACGGAGTACACGTACACGGTCGACGGCCAGGTCAAGACGACCAAGTACCCTGCCGCAGGCGCGCTGGGCGCCGAGACCGTCACGACCTACTTCGACAGCCGGTCCGTTCCCGAGTGGATGGGTGGGGGCGTCGGGTGGGGCGTGTACGTCGCGGGTAGCCAGTACTCGCCGTACGGTGAGCCGCTGGTGCTCGACCTCGGGTCGAGGAAGGCGCAGATGCTCAACTTCTCGTACGAGCACGGCACGCGTCGAGCGGAGCAGACCTGGCTCCAGCGCGAGGACAAGACGACGTACGACCTCGACCTCTCCTACACGTACGACGACGCAGGGAACATCCTGTCGATCGCCGACGCTCCTCCGGGAAAGCCTGCTGACACGCAGTGCTTCGCCTACGACGCGCTCCGTCGCCTGACGGAGGCGTGGACCCCGAAGACCGTTGACTGTGGACCTGCGGGCCGCACGGTGGCCAACCTCGGCGGGCCTGCCCCCTACTGGACGAGCTACACGCACGACCTGGTAGGCAACCGCACCACGAGCACCCAGCACACCAGCACGGGTGACACGACGAGCACGTACGCCTATCCGGCCGCTGGTGGGAGCCAGCCGCACGCGCTGAAGACCGTTACCCACTCCGCCGCTGCGCCGACCGCGCCCACGACGGACGCCTACTCTTACGACGCAGCGGGCAATCTCCTGACGCGGAACCTCGCAGGCGAGGCTCCGCAGACGCTGACGTGGGACGCCGAGGGCAAGCTCGACTCCCTCAAGGAGGGGACCGAGGCATCGGACGAGTACATCTACTCGGCTGACGGGCAGCGCCTCGTCCGGCACCAGGACGGGGTGACCACGGTCTACCTGCCGGGCGGCCAGGAGCTCACGCTCACCGGAAGCACCATCACCGGTACGCGGTACTACTCGTTCGCCGGCAAGACCGTCGCCTCCCGAACGGCGACCGGCCCGGCGGGTGTGCGGACGCTCATCAGTGACCACCACGCCACGGCCGAGATCTCGATCAACAACTCGACCAACCAGCTCACGCGGCGCTACCACGACCCGTACGGGAACCCCCGTGGCGCAGCGGCATCCACCTGGGTCGGGGATCGTGGATTCCTCAACAAGCCCACCGACTCCACAGGGCTCACGCAGGTCGGGGCGCGCTACTACGACGCGCAGACGGGGCGCTTCATCTCGGTCGATCCGCTGATGGATTTGATGGATCCGCAGCAGTGGAACGGGTACGCGTACTCGAACAACAACCCCACGACGTACTCCGATCCGACCGGGCTCCTGATCGGGATGCTTGCCGACGGGATGTCAACGAGACCCAGGGCGACGAAGACCAACGCGGCTGGTCATGCAGCTGCCACAAAGACGGTGGTGGTGCCGATCAACTCGAAGTTCAACCTTTCGAGCAGCTACAGGGCGATAGGAAAACTTGCCGCGAAGGGGAGTTCTGCCCGGAACTCCAACAAGGGCTCCTTCAATCTGTGGGACGCAATTCGTCCTGGCGTCGCGGACATGGTTAACGGGGCCGCGTCGTTTGGAAATGCTATTATCAAGAATCCTGTGGAAACAACCATGGCTGGGGTTGGATTGGCGTTGATGTACGCCGGGGCCGGGATCATTACGGGCGGAGGCGCGGTTTGCTTGACAGGTGTAGGCTGCGTCGCTGGCGCTCCTGCCATAGCCGGAGGGGTCGCGGTCGCGGCCGCCGGGGGGACTGCAACCGCGCTCTCGCTTTCGAGCCTTGGCCAGAAAGCCATGGGTGAGAATCGCGTCGAGATTATGCAGCGAGGCTCGTCGGGGTCGAACGCGAAATCGCCGAACCAGATGAACCAGGAGATCAAGCGGGGTAAGGCGCCGACGGACGTGACGCGCGTGGACAAGGGTAAGATCCTAGGGGAGCAGGACCATGTGCACTTCAGGGACGGGGGAGCGTTGAACAAGGACGGTACGTGGAAGCACCCGGGGGGCGACCTGACGAGGTCGCAGTCTGAGTGGCTAACGAAGAATGGATGGACATTGCCTGGTGAGTAGTCAACTGGATGCATGGATTCGCGATACCGCTGGCCGGCTGGATTCTGCAAGCGACGCTTGCTACTTCGAAAGTCGGCACCTCGATGAAGTTGGTGTGCGTTGGGAAACTGGAAATCTCCCGCACGTAATTGCGATGGCCGCGCAGGCTTCGACTGGATTGCCCGATAGCATTCGCCTTTCGCTAGCGGTGCCACTGGACGACTCGGATGGGCCCGTATTGGTTAAGCCCATCCTCGAAGAGTTGCCCTTCTCGGAGTTTGAGCCGCCTTCATTTTACCTATTTTCCGAACGGTACTTTGCACTCGTTGGCGACTTGAGTGATCGACACATCCTTCCATATTCGAGTTTGCCGTCGCAGTATGGAGAGCGCATCGTCCATCTCGAGCATGTCTCGCGACGGGATAAAGAGGCGACTGATAACGGTTGGGAGTACGGAAATACCCTTTGGATTCACTTCTTGAAGTGAGGGTGGGGGTGCTGTGCTCGGCCTAGGGAAGAATCGAGGACAGGTCGCGTACTGGTTACGAGACGCGACCATCCGCCGAGTTAGTTGAGGTCGCCGTCGGCGACCTCACGGCCCTGGCCGGGCAGGGATCGGGTCGATGGGCGAGCTCGCCGCTCTCGGTGCTGAGGTATGTGCCACTGGACGACTGAAGGTCTTCGATCCGTCGGTGTTGAGCTGGCAGTGCCTCCGTAAGACCCCGGTGTCGGCTCCGCAATCGTCTGCGGGTGGACGTGCGCGAGGCCGACGCCTGCGAGGATCCTGCGCTCGCGCAGTCCCACGAGACCTGGCAGCCCGCCCGTCGTCAGTGGGTCTTCGGCCCTCCGCCGACGGCCCCGACCCATCGACTACTTCTTCTCGTAGATCAGCCCGAACTCGCTGAGCAACTCTCCGATCTCGGTCGTGTCGATCCTGTGCAGTAGGCGGTTGCGCAGGATGCCGGGGCCGGGGATGTGCAGTTCCTCGCCGTCGCGCAGGCGCGTGGTCGCGGCGAGCAACTTGCGCACGTCGTAGGTCGAATATGAAGACCTCGGGGACGCCGCGCTCGACCCGAGGAGCTGGTAGGCCGCCTCCATGCCGGTAGTCCTCGGTCGCGAAGATCGTGTCGCGAGTGGTCCCGGCGAGCTGGCCGAAGAAGGCGAAGTTCACGGCGCCGTCGGGGACGACGTCGGTCCGGTCGCCCGCTCGACGGGGCAGGAAGAACGACGTCACGGACGGCACCGTCATGGCGCCCGTCGTGGAGCGCTCGGGGATCTCTTCGACGGGGACCGAAGCTTGAAGGAGAGCCCGTGAACCTCCCCGACCTCGTCCTGATCGGCTATTGGCAGGGCAGAGGGGCCGACGGCTGGCCCGACCCTGCGGACTTCGTCGACCCTGACTGGGACGACGACGAGCGCGATCTCGTCGTCCGCTACCTCGCGCGCGGGTTCGTGGTCCGGTACTACATGGGGTATTCGCCGTGCCGGCTCTGCGGGATGAACAACGGCGCGTTGGAGCTCAGCGACGGCGTCTACGTCTGGCCGGAAGGGCTGAGGCACTACGTCGTCGACCACGACGTACGTCTTCCGCAGGAGTTCGTCTCGCACGTGGCGACGACGACCGAGGCCTTCGAGACTGCCGGGCGTGACGAGTCGTGGTGGCGCGCGATGGCTTCGCGGAGGGAGTGACGGTGAGGAGCAGAGAGGAGCTTGAGGTGCTCGCGGCCGGTTTGCGGCCGGGCAAGCCCCCCGGTGATCCAGCGGCCATGATCGATGAGGCCCAGCGGCTGAGAGCCGCCGGTCTTTCGGTGGTCGAGACGATGTTCGTCGTCGCCACGGCCTTCGACGTCTCGCTCGGTGACGCGAAGGCAACGGTCCTGACCGGTGACGTGTCCGGTGCCCTGATCGCAGAGCACTCCCGGCTTCTCGACGCCGTCGAGGCCGACCCCAGGTTGACGTCCACGCTGGACGACCTCTGACGACCAGGGGTCGAGGGGCGACCGGACGGCCGTCGGTGACGACGCGAGCGGCAAGGTTGTCCCCGCGGGCGCGCAGACCGTTCCCGTGTGAGCGCTCGTCGTCCCCGAGCTTGTGCGGAAGTCCGTCGGGGCCCTAGTGTCCAGCTACCGCTGCTGGCTGGGTGTTGTCCGAGAGTCCGTCGGGGCTCGCCCGTCAGGGTCAGGGTTGGGTGTGGGGTTCGTCATCGGGGGTGATGGAGCTGGAGATGTCCTACGACCAGTGGAGAACTGACGAACTCCAGGGAACGACACAGGCGGACTACGTGATTGCTCTCGACGCCCGTCTCCGCCTCATGGACGGCGGCATCACGCTCCTCGAAGAGACAGGCTTCCCCGTCGTAGAGCTTGCTCGAAGCCTGCTCGCCTGGCTCGAAGGTTCCGCGGACGGCGATTTCGAGTTCGAATCGATGTCGTACGAGGAGAGCGGCGCGATCCGGATACAGCAGACGGAAGCAGGTTGGGTGGTCGGCTCGGTCTTCGCGCCGGGGCTGACGACAGCGCCGACTGATCGCTCCGGCGTCGAAGAGCCCTGTCGACTCTTTGTCGCCATGGTCGAGTCCGATCTCGAAGAGCTCGGCGTCGATCCCGCCGAAGTACTCAGGCGATGACGGAGGCCCGATCACCCGTTGTCGAGTCGCACGGAGATTGGACCGTCGAGGTGCGAGCACCCGGACGACGTTGCGCAGGCCACCCCCACCCGCGGGGATCGACGATGAACGCGCTCGAACTGTTGGGAGGACGGCAGGTAGCCCGATCCGCAGGTCGACGTCGAAGAGATGTGCCGGCCGTGCCTGTGTAGCGCCGCATGGAGATGGCGCGGCCCCGGCCTCAGCCGGGGACCGCGCCACCCGTCGCGTACGAAGCGAAGGGCTCAGACCTCCCCAGGCATCGCCTTGCGGATCACGAGCCGCGTCCAGCCGCCGAGGTAGATGCGGTCTCCGTCGGCGACTTCGCGGCGCTGACCGGCCGGGATCGGGTCGACGGGCAGCTCGCCGCCCGCGGGGCTGAGGTAGGTCCCGTTGGAGGACTGGAGGTCCTCGACCCACCAGCGCTGCCCGTCGGTGTTGAGCTGGCAGTGCCGCCGCGAGACGCCGGTGTCGGCGCCGCAGTCGATCTGCGGGTGGATGTTGCGCGACACCGAGGGGCGTCCCACGAGCACGCTGCGCTCGCGCAGCACCACGAGACCCGGCAGCCCGGCCGACGGGAGCGGGTCCTCGGCCTTCTGCGCCTGGTACCAGTCGGGGTCGATCCACACCTCGACGACCCACTGGTCCTCGCCCGGCACGGGCGGCGTCGGCAGGTGCGTCCCGCTGCCCGACGGCGTCGCACCCGTCGAGGGCGTCGCCTCGCCCTCGGCCGGGTCGGCAGGAGCACCAGGAGCCCCCGGCGCGACGAGAGGTCCGGTTCCCGGGGCTCCACCAGCGACCGGGGCGGACGACTGGTCACCCGCCTCCGGGTCGCCGATCGGCGGCGTGAGCGCCGCCGGCGCCGACAGCGGGTCGGCCGACGGTGCGGCCGCGGGGGACCCCGCGGGGGGAGCGACCGGGTCGAGGTCGAGCGACGACGCCGGGGGAGCGAGCGGACCGGACGCCGCAGCCGGTGCAGGCGCACCGACCGAGACCGGCGTCGCAGCCGATGGTGCCCCGTCCGGCTCGGGCAGCGAGCCGGTCGTGAAGTCGTAGCCGCAGTTCTCGCAGAACAGTGCCCCGGCCGCGGCCGGGAAGGAGCAGTGCGGGCACGCGATGGGCTCGCCACCTCCGGCACCGGCACGGGCAGCGGGCGCGCCGACCCCCGCGGAGCCGGAGGACACCGCCCCCGATGCGCTGCTCGACGCGGCCCCCATGGGCTCTCCGCACACGTCGCAGTAGTCGGTCGACTCGGACGCGTGCCCGTTGGGGCAGATCGCGCTCATCGCTTGACCCGCGTGGTCTTGGTCGAGGCCGTGTCGAGGGCCATCTCGTCGAGCTTGTCGGTGTTGCGCTTGAGGCGCACGGTGCCCTGCTCCTCGCTCTCGATCTCGACGACCTTGCGCAGGCGCGAGGTCGCCTCGTCGTTGCCGGTCTCGGCCGCGAGCTGCACGGCGCGCCCGAGCTTGACGGTCGCCGTGGCCTCGTCGCCCGCCGCCTTGGCCGCGAGGCCCTCCTGGATCGCGGACGCGAGCTCCGCCTGACCCGTGTAGTGCGCGACCTCCGGGTTGATGCGGGTGGTGAGCGAGCCGTCGTCGGACCACTTGGCCTTGACCAGACCCGACGAGACCACCTCGCCGTTCACGGCGAGCTGCACGCGCGCCGCGAGCTGCTCCGAGCCCACGGGCTTCGAGGCCACGCGCACGGCCACGTGGTAGTCGCGCGACTCGTCGCCCCACGAGCCCGTGGGGTAGGAGCCAGTGAGGGGGTTGACCACGGCGCGACGGGTCGTGAGGTCCTCGACGGTCGGGGCGACCTGGCGGACGAACAGCACCTGGGCGCCCTGCGGGGCCCACACGCGCAGGTCCGCGGATGCCACGCCGCGCGACATGGACTTCTGGACGAGCGAGGAGAAGTCGGCCGCGATCTCGCTCGGGTCGGCGATCAGGTCGACCGTCCCGAGCAGGGCCGTCGAGATCTCGCGCAGCTCGTCGACCTGCCAGCGCGACCCGACGCCGCGCGCGTCGCACTGGAACCTCCCGGTCACGGCACGCACGACCTGCGACAGGTTCTCGCGCGGCTCGGACTCGTTCTTGCCGTCGGTCAGCAGGATCGCGTGGCGCTGGACGGCCTGGGGCACGGTGTCGAAGAGCTGGGCGGCGAGCTGGAGCCACGTGCTCATCGCGGTGCCGCCCGACGGGCTCATCATCGCGATGGCCCGCTTGGCCTCCTCGCGCGCTGCGGGCTCCATCTGCACCATCGCGACGCGCGCGTTGGGGTAGGGGAACGCGCGCTGCGCGACGTGGCTGCCGCCGACGATCGCGAACCAGGTCCCGTCGAGGATCTGGTCGACCGCGACCTGCGCGGCGTACTTCGCGGACTCCATGTTGCGCCCGGACATCGAGCCGGACGTGTCGACCATGATGATCTCGGCGACGCCGCCGCCCGACGTCGCGGCCCCCGCCTGACCTGCCCCTCGGGCGGTCACCGTCACGATGGCGTGCACATCCGTGGCGCCCTCGGACAGGAACTCGTTCTGGAAGACCTCGGCGGAGAACTCGGCCATGGGTTCTGGGCTCCTTCGTGGATCAGAGGGCGCGTGTCGCGGGCTCGTCGCCCGAGAACGCGTCTGTGTGCAGGTTATCGGAGGTGTCCGGGGCGGCGAGCGCCTCGAACCGCGCAAGGGTTGCGGTGATGTTGTCCCGGCCGCCCTGGGCGTTGGCCCAGCGCACGAGCTCGGTCGCCAGGGCACGCGGCTCGCGTCCCGTGGTGGCCTCGGTCGAGCGGACCAGGTCGGCAAGGTCGTCGGCCGCGGAGCAGTAGTTCCACAGGCCGTCCGAGCAGACCAGCAGCCACCCCGAGGAGTCCGGGACGGTCGGGGCGCAGCGCGCCGCGGGGTCGGTCGAGTCGGGCCCGAGCCAGCGCGTGATCGCGTGCGCCTGGGGCGCGTTCTCGGCGACGTGGCGCGGGGTGCCCATGGCCATGAGCTCGTGGGCCCACGAGTCGTCGACGCTGAGCTGGCGGGCGGTCCCGGCGTCGGGGATCCAGTAGGCGCGCGAGTCGCCCACCCAGCCCGCGACGACCAGCGGTCCGTCGACGACGGCCGCGACGAACGTGCACGACGGCGGCTCGGCCCGCTCGGCCTTGTCTCCCACGGCGACCAGGACCGCGTCGTTCGCGGTCGTCGACGCGGCGACCATGAGGGCCTGCCACGCCTGGATGCGCTCGGTGAGGTCGCCCGTGACGGGGGCTGCGCCGTCGGGCCCACCGGACGCGAGCACGTCGCGGGCCGCACGCGCGGCCGCGAGGCTCGCGACGTCCGAGTCCGGCGCCGCCGAGACCCCGTCGCACACCACGAGCGCCGCGAAGCGCCCGGCCGTGGCCGGGTCGCCCGACGCGGCGAGCGACATGGCGTCCTCGTTGCGCGAGTGCCGGATGCCGCGGTCGCACACCCCCGCGACCCAGGGGGCGGGCTGCTCGACCCAGTGGTCGCGCTCGACCTGGGCCTTCTCGCCGCACTGCTCGCAGTAGCCGTCGTCCGCGACCGTCCCGCCGCAGCTCGTGCAGGGTCGCCGGGCCGCGGGAGGCGGCGGAGGAGGGGGCGGCGGCACGGCGCCCGAGTCGGGGTCCGTGGGCTTGAGGTCGGCAGGCGGCGCGGGCAGCGTGAGGGGAGGCAGCGCGGGCACGGGCGGGCGCGCCAGGATGGGCGGCCCGTCGCCGGCGGCCACCGCAGGCCCGACGTCGGAGCCGCAGTTCTCGCAGAACCTCGCCCCGGGCGCGGGCACCTCACCGCACGTGGCGCACGGCGCGAGCAGGCCCGATGCGTCCTCCTGCGCGCTCACGTCGTCGTCCAGCGGCGCACCGCGTTCGCCCGGTCGACCAGGTCGATCTTCGCGACCCGGTCCTCGGTGAGGGTCGCCATCTCGCGGTAGGCCCCCTCGAGGGCGTCGCGCAGCGGCGGCTCCTTGGGCTCGACCCCGCCGAGGCGCGCCGTGCCGACCTGCTTCTTGACCGTGACCTCCTCGAGCGCCGAGCTCAGGACATCGATCGAGAGGGCCACGCGGTCGCGCTGGGGGATCGCGACCGACTCGACGCTGGCGAGGGCCTCGGCCAGGGCCGTGAGCCCGCGGTCGGAGCCGGCGAGGAGCCGGGCGCGGCGCATGCGCGCATCGGTGTACGAGCTGCGGGTCGGGGTCACGAGGTCCAGGGCGTGCAGCGCCCCGTCGAGGTCGCCGCGCGCCTGCCGGATGCGGGCGAGCCCGAACGCCGCGGGCGCGGTGTAGTTGGCGTCCGACCGGGCGCAGATCACGTACAGCGACTCCGCGATGTCCGGTTCCCCGCTGACCTCGCACGCCACCGCGAGCGCGAGCTTGGGTGCGAGCTCGCCGGGGACCTGGCCGTAGACCGCGTTGAACGACGCGCGGGCGTCCGCGGCCTCGCCGCGCGCGAGCTCGGCCAGCCCGCCGATCCAGGCCGCACGCCACTCCCACGGGTCGTCGGCGAGGATCTCGACGATCGTCTTGTCGACCTCGGCGAACCGGCGGTGCTCGATCGCGGCCTTGGCGTACGCGAGCCGCACCTCGACGGTCGACTCGGGAGCCGCCGCCAGGGCCGCCATGCGCGCCGCCGGGTCGGCGATGTTGACGCCCGCGAGCCAGCTCGCCATGGGGTCGGACTCGTCGACCTTGAGGGTCGGCAGGGCGTCCCACGTGAGGGGGTGGTCGGCGTCGTCGGACACGGGCGCGTCGAACAGGACCGACGCCGCCGAGTGCAGCGCGCCGCTGCCCGGGCCGCGGTCGGTCGCGACGACCTCGCGCAGCACCCCGATGAGCTGGGCGCGCATCTCGTCGACCGTCGCGAAGCGGTCCGAAGGGTCGAGCGCGCACGCCTTGGCGAGGAGCCGGTAGAACGAGTCGTACTGCTGGAAGACCGGGGTCTCGGCCACGGGCGGCAGGGAGGCGACGTACGTCGTCTGGTTCCCGCGGAAGTCCAGCACGAGCGTCGCGAGCGTGCGCCCGATCGTGTAGATGTCGGACGCGACCGACGTCCCGATCTCCGCGACCTCGGGGGCCTGGTAGCCGACCGTGCCGAAGATCGCGGACGTCATGTCGTCCAGGCGCCGCACGCCACCCAGGTCGATGAGCTTGACGCCGTCGCCCTGCTGGATCATGTTGTCGGGCTTGAAGTCGCAGAAGATCAGGCCCAGGTCGTGCAGGTACGCGAACGCCGGGAGGATCTCCAGGACGAACGCGAGCGCCTGGTCCACGGGCAGCGGGGCCACGACCCCGCCGTTGTCGTCGCGGCGGTCCTTGAGGATCTCCTTGAGCGACTTGCCGCCCACGTACTCCATGACGGTGTAGCCCGCGCCGTCGTGCATCACGAAGTTGTAGATCTCGACGATCAGCGGGTGCTCGACCTCGGCCAGGAACTGGCGCTCGGAGATCGCGGCCGCGAACGCGTCGGGGTCGCCCGAGTTGAGCAGACCCTTGAGCACGACCCACCGGCCCGACACGTTCTGGTCGCGGGCCAGGTAGATCCAGCCGAGGCCGCCGTGCGCGAGGCAGCCCACGACCTCGTACTGCCCGCCGACGACGTCGCCCGGCGAGAGCTGCGGGTCGAACGAGAACGCCGTGCGGCACTGCGGGCAGAAGCCCGAGGTGCGGCCCGGGACGCCGTCGCGCGACCGGCCGACCTTGGCGCCGCACGTGGGGCAGAAGCGCTTGGACTCCGCGAGCTCGGGCACGGCCATGATGGCCTGGAGCGGGTCACGGACCGGGGCGCTCGGCACGGTCGTCAGGCCCGCGCCCAGGCGGTGGCCGCGAAGTCGCGTCGAGGAGGTGCCGACGCGGCGAGTCGACTTGGTGCCCGTCACGGCCGAGCGGGCCGAGCCGAGCGCGGCGCTCGCGAGCTGGGTCGAGCTCGTGCGCCCGGTACGGGTCGAGACGGCCTCGCCCTCGGGGCCGGGGCCGGCCGCGTAGTTCGGCGCGGCCTGCGCGATACCCGTCCCGAGCATGGCCGACGGCGAGGCGGCGGCTGCGGTCGCGGACGTCGAGGGCCCAGCCGTGCCGGGAGCACCGTCCGCGGCCGACGGAGCGGCGGGCGAACCGCAGACGTTGCAGTAGCCGTCCTCGATGAAGCCGGGGCAGCCCGGCTGGGAGCAGGGCTCCTGAGCGGTCGTGGTCATCGGGACGATCCTTCCTGGCCCGGTGCGGGCGACGGTCCGGGCGACGAGAGGTGTGCGGGCAGGTCTCGGGACAGGAACTGGTACTGCTCGACGAGGAAGCGCAGGAGGACGACGTCGCAGGGCACGGCCTCGCCCGCCTCGCGGGCCTCGGCCAGCCCGGAGCGGACCGTGGGGGAGGCGCTGCGGCCGTTGGCGTCGGCCTTCACGCGGTAGGCGTCGAGCCGGTAGCGGAGCTCGGCCCGTTCGCGCAGCGGCGCGGTGTACGCGGACTCGACCGTGTCGAACGCACGAGCGACGGTCGCGAGCCGGGTCAGGAAGCCGTCGAGCCCCGCGCGGTCGTGCGGTACCTCGCCCAGGCGTGACACGTCGGGCACCGCGAGGCGCGGGGGAGCGGCGATCTCGCGGCGGGCGCGGGCCGCGAGGTCGCGCAGCGAGGGCTCGCGCGCCTCGAGCGCCGCGTAGCGCTCGACGGCCTGCTTGCGGTCACGGGCCAGCTCGCGGCGCTCGGACGCGCCCACGATGAGGTCGCGCTCGGTGCGGGCGACCTCGGCCTCGAGCTCGGTCAGGGGGCCGGTCACGTCGGCGCCGTTCGACGCCTTGTCGCGCAGGCGCGTCCAGCGCTCCCGGAGCTTCTCGACCCGACCCCGGGCCGACGTGTCGGACCCGGCGAGCTCGTCGCACCGGGCCAGCTCGGCGCGCAGGCCACGGAACCGTGCGACCTCGTCGGCCGCGTTCGGGTCGAACGACAGGCGGGTGCGCAGCGCGGCCACGATCGCGTCGCACAGCCGCGTCGCCTCGACCAGGGACACGAGCGACGAGCCGTCGGGCGAGCTGAGCCGCCCCCAGACAAGCTGCGAGATCTTCTCGCGCGCGACCGTGTCCGCGCGCCCCGAGTCCCAGACCACGGCCATCTCGTCGGCGCGCGTGCGGGCCGCCTGCCACAGGGTCATGGCGAGCAGCATGTCGGCGGTGTACGTCTCGGGCGACGCCGCGGCCTGGGCTGCCGCGTCGAGGCGGTCGAGCTCGGTGCGCCGCGCCCGCAGCCACTCCTCGAGGGCCGCGAGGTACGTGAAGAGCTCGGCGGCTGGGCTCGCCTCGCCCAGGCGTCCGGGCGCGCTCGGAGCCTGCTGCGTGCGCGGGGCCACGGGTGGTCCGGCAGCGGCAGGGGAGGGCGAGGAGCCTGGGGTCACGGCGTGCGGCCGTAGACGGCGACCGGCGGGGCCGGGGCCGGACCGAGGACACCGAGCCACTCGTCGTACATCGCCGTCCAGGTGCCGTCGGTGCGCATCTGCTCCAGCACGCCGTTGACGAACCTGACCATGTCGACGTTCGCCGCCGGGATGCCCAGGCCGTACGGCTCGTCGGAGATCGCCTGACCGACGACCTTCGCGTACGGGTCCTGCGCGGCGAAGCCCGCGAGGATCGTGTCGTCACCCGTGATCGCGTCGACCTTGCCCTGCTGGAACAGCGCGAGGCAGCCCGTGTGGGTCGTCGCGGGCACGGCCTCGATGTCGGGGTACTCCTGGAGACGTTCGAGCGTCGTGGTGCCGTCCGGGGCGCAGACCCGCTGGCCCGCGAGGTCCGCGATGCCCTGCGCCTCGGAGTCCCTGGTCACGAGGACCTTCTGGCCCGCGTGGTAGTACTCCGAGGAGAACGCGATGGTCTCCCAGCGCTCGCAGTTGATCGTGAACGCGCGCGCCACGACGTCGACCTCGCCCTTCTCCAGGGCCTCGAGGCGCTGCCCCGACGTGATGACGCGGAACTGCAGCCGGTCCGGGTCGCCGAAGATCGCGTTCGACACCTGGTGGAGCACGTCGATGTCGAAGCCCTCGATCTGCCCCGTCAACGGGTTGCGGGCGCCGAGCTGGAGGGTGTCGGCCGAGACGCCGACGACGAGCGAGCCGCGGTCGCGGATCGCCGCCATGGTGCTGCCCGCGGGCAGGGCGCCCGGGCCGGGCAGAGGACCGTCGGGTGCGTACGACGCGACCGGGTTGTCGCACGTCGCGGCCGCGGAGACGGCGCTGCCCGCCGTGCCGCCCCCGGTCGTGGTGCTGCCCGCCGTACCGACGACCGAGGCCGCGGGCGCACCTGCGGACGGTCCGGCGTCGGGCGTGGCGCAGCCGGCCAGGACCAGGAGGCCCGAGACTCCCAGCGCCACCAGGGCGCCCAGGCGCCCGCTCCTGCGGAAGGTCGTGGTGCTCACCGGTACTCCTCCAGTCGGACGTTCAGGCCGCGCCAGGCGAGGACCGCCGCGACGAGGCCCGCGGCCAGCAGGAGCCAGCCCGCGAGGGCGGACTTCGTGCCCGCCGAGGCGAGGTCGGCCTGAGTGGCCCGGATGTTGTCGGTGATGTCGTTCGTCACGGACTGGGAGAAGGCCGCGAACGCCGCGTTCGGGCTGCCCTCGGCCGAGCTCGTCGCGAGCGCGACCGCCCCGTCCCAGTCGCCCGCGTCGTCGAGCGCACGGATGGCCTGGTGCTGCGTGATCCAGTCGCCCAGCCTCCCGGCGGCGGTCCCGTCGAGGACCCCGGCCGCGCCGGCCTCGTCGAGGCGCTGCGTCGCGTCGGCCGTGAGCTCGACGAACGACTCCTCGTACGTCTGGCCCGAGCCGCGCTTGATGAGCGTGAAGCTCTCCATGGCCTTGGCGTCGTTGGCCTCGGAGTACGCGGTCGACGCCGCGAGGGTCGCCGCGTAGGGGCCGTCGCGGACCGCTGCGGCCGCACCGTTGGTCTGGCTCAGCAGGACCGCGCCCACGACCCCCACGACCAGGACGACCGCGCTCGCCGCGAGCAGACCCACGTTGAGCACCCGGTGCGTGCGCTTGGAGAGCCACACCTGCGTCGCGACCAGCAGCGCCAGGCACAGCACGCCCGCCGCGAGGATCCACAGCGCGTTGCGCACCATCGACAGGTCGGACGCCACGCGGTCGGCGTTGTCGTCCACGAGCGTGGTCAGCGTCGGCAGGATCTCGTCGCGCAGCAGCGTCGAGGCCTGGTCCAGGTAGGCAGAGCCCACCGGGAAACCCTGGCGGTTGTTCGCGCGCGCCTGCTCGATGAGGCCCGTGTACACCGCGACCTGCGAGGCGACCCGTCCGAGCTCGGTCGCGTCCGCGCTGTTGGACCCCGCGAGCTCGGCGATGCGGATCGAGGCGTTCGTGATCGCGTCGTCGTAGCGCTCGCGCTGGTCCACGGGCTCGAGGCCGCCGACCAGGAACGCGTTGGTCGCCGCGGCGTCCGCCACGACCAGGTTGTTGCGCACGTCCTGGACGCCCAGGAGCTGGCTCGTGTCCGCGCGGGCGTCGTCGAGCGCGACGCCCTGGACACGCGCGGCCTGGAAGCCCAGCGCGCCGAAGACGACCGCGGCGAGCACGCACAGCGCGAGCGCGATCCGCAGCTTGCCCGGCGAGCGACGCAGCGCGCTGCGCACCCCCGCGCGACGCGCGGCCCGCTCCTTGGCCTGCGTGGCGGCGCCCGCCGGTGCGGACGGCTGCCCGGGGTGGGAGGGCTGGACGGCCCGACCGACCGCCGGGGCGGACCCGGGCGGCGGCGTCAGGGTCTGGCTCATGCAGGCTCCTCCTGAGGGGAGACGGTCGGGTGGTCGGAGAGGTCTTCCGGCAGGTCGTCGGGGTCGCCGGGGTCGCCGGGGTCGCCGGTCGCGCCCGGTTCGGCAGGCTCGGCAGGCTCGGCTGGCTCGGCCAGGATGCTCCCGGCGCCCTCGGTGGCCGACCCGTCCTGGGGCAGCAGGTCCTCGGGCAGGATCCGGCGGAGCTCGTCGAGCGTGGGCTCGGGGGTGTCCTTGAGACGCCACGCATGGCGCGCGATGGCCGCGTCCAGGACGTTGCGCGCGTGACGACCGTTGCCGAAGCCCTCGGTGCGCGGCACGAGCGAGACCATCTCCTCGAACCGGTCGAGGGTCTCGGGCAGCGCCTCGAAGTCGGCCGACGTCGCCATGCGCTCGAAGATGCCGCGCAGCTCGGCGTCCGAGTAGTCGTCGAACGTGATGGTCGTCGAGAAGCGCGACTCGAGCCCGGGGTTGGTCCCGACGAACCCGGCCATGGGGCCGGGGTACCCGGCGACGATCACCACGAGGTCGTCGCGGTGGTCCTCCATGTCCTTGACGAGCGTGTTGATCGCCTCGGCGCCGTACTGGTCCTCCGCGAGGCCGTACGCCTCGTCGATGAACAGCACGCCGCCGATCGCGGTCGCCACGACCTCGGACGTCTTGACGGCCGTCTGCCCCAGGTAGCCCGCGACGAGCTCGGAGCGGTCGACCTCGACCAGGTGCCCCTTGCTCAGCAGCCCGAGCGCGCGGTAGATGCCCGCGACGAGGCGCCCGACGGTCGTCTTGCCCGTGCCGGGGTTGCCCAGGAACACGAGGTGGCGCGTGAGCGTGGGTGTGGTCAGGCCAGCGGCCGTGCGGAGCTTCTCGACGCGCAGGAGCTCGGTCTGCTGGCGGATCTCGTGCTTGACCCGGTCGAGCCCGACGAGCGCGTCGAGCTCGGCGAGCAGCTCCTCGAGCGAGCGGGGCGGCTCGGTCTCCTCCTCCGCGTTCGCGGGGGCGGCGCCGGTCGTCGTGCTCTGCCCGCGGTCGGCGGCGACGCCGTCCTCGCTGCCCGACGGCGTCGCGTGCGTCCCGGAGGCCGGCCCACCCACGGGGGCGCCGGGGGTGCGGGCACCCAGCGCGTCGAGGATCGCGTCGACCGTCGGGACGACGTCCTGCGCCGGGGGACGCAGCCCGCCCGCGCCGACGAGCGAGCCGAGGTCGAACGGGTTCGTGCCGCTCGGGAGCGTGGGGTCGAACGTGGGCGCGGGGAAGCGGGTGGGGGTGCCGTGAGGCTGCGCGTGCTGGACGGCCGGGCGCGGGGTCGCGGTGTGCGGCTGGGCCGCGGCCCGCTGGACGGCCGTCGTGGTCGCGGCGTTGGCCGAGGTCGAGAGTCCGGGGGATCCCAGGGCGCTCGCCGCGGCGATGACGGCCGCGAGAGCCTCCGCGTACGCGGCCGCGTGCTCCGAGCCCCCGACCACGAGGGCCGTGAGCTGGTCGGTCGGGGCCGAGCGCCAACGCCGGCCCCGTTGCGCGGACTCGAAGAACGCCGTGTAGTCGCCCGGCTCGCAGCCCACGGCCTCGAGCCACGCGGGGGCTGCGCCCGTGGACGACTCGGCCACCGCGGCGGCGAGCCGCTCGCCCTCGTGCGCGACGTCGTCGGGCACGAGGCCTGCGCCACGGCCCACCGTCACGAGCGCCTCGATGCTCCGTGCGAGCGCCCCCTGGCGCGCGGCGCTCACGGCCGCTCCAACCCGCCCAGGGTGCCCGGCGCCTGCGGCTGGGCCGTGCCCACCCCCGCGTCGGGGGCGAGCGCGATCGAGGAGGACTGGAACTTCTCCGCGAGGAACTGTCCGTGCGCCACGAGCGCCGCGGCGTCCGCCCGCGAGACCGCGTCCGAGATCTTGTCGAGCGTCACGCCCAGCAGGTCGAGCTGGTCGCACAGGATCATGAGCGACGTCTTGCCGCGGTTGACGGCGCGCGTGTCCGCGAAGTCGCGCGGCAGGCGCAGGTAGCCGCCGACGGCCTCCGGCAGGTAGCTCGTGGCCGTCGCGACGACCGTGTGCGCCTGCGCGCTGCCGCCACCGAGGCGGTCCAGGCGCGGGGCCATGTCGTCGACGGTCCTCGCGATGCGGTTCACGCGCGCCGTCACGGCGGGCGGGACCCGGCCCTCGATCTGCGCCTGCACGGCGTCGACCGAGGCCAGGATGTCCGCGCTCGTGGGTGCCGGCGGCAGCACGGGGACCTCCGACGGGCGCCTGCGCCCGCCGCCGAACAGGTTCTGGAACCAGCCCATGGTGTCCGGGTCAGACCTTCCCGAGGTCGAGCGAGCCCGAGGCCGCACCCGACTGGTCGCCCTGGGCCACGCGGTCCAGGTACTCGCGCGCCTTGGTCGTCTCGGTCTCCAGGACGCCGATGGTCTGCGCCATCGAGTCCAGCGCCTGGACCTTGAACGTCGAGATCGAGTCCATGGTCGCGTAGATGTTCTGGAACGCGGCCTGGAGCTGGGGGAGGCCGACGGTCGCGCTCGCGGCCTGGGACTGGATGGTCGCCGACTGGTCCGCGAGCATCTTGGACGTCGAGGCGATCATGTTCGACGTCGTCGTGTTGAGCGCGGTGATCTGGTCGAGGACGAGCTTCTGGTTCGCGAGGGCCTGCGCCACGATGACGGCCGTGCGCAGCGCGGAGACGGTCGTGGTGGTCGCACGGTCGACGCCCTTGATGAGCTCGACGTTGTTCTTGATGACGATGTCGATCGCGAGGTAGCCCTGGATGGACACCGCGAGCTGCGTCAGGAGGTCCTGGTGCTTCTGGCGCACGTAGAACAGGACGTCCTCGCGCAGCGCCTTGGCCTTCTCCGGGTCCGTCGCGTCGAGCTCGGCGGTCTTCGCGGAGAGCTGGGCGTCGAGGCGCTCGGCGACGTAGATGTACTGGTTGAGGCGCGCCATGGTGTCCCACAGGTGCTGCTTCTCGAGGTTGAGCGCGGCGTTGTCCTTGCGGAGCTCGTCCTGACCGTCGTAGAGCGCGCGGATGATCGCGTTGAGGTGGCCCTGCGCGCTCTCGTAGCGGCGGAAGTAGTCCGTCAGCTTGTCGCCGAACGGGATGATGCCCAGGAGCTTGCGCCCCACGCTCGCCTCGGACGGGTCGAGGTTCTCGACCGTGCGGCGCAGCTCGAGGAGCGTGCTGCCCACCTTGGAGCCCTCCGACAGGCCGCCCTCCTTGAGCGCGCGAACGGGCGTGGCGAGGAGACGGTTCGAGGAGTCGGCCGCGGTGCGGATGTCCTGGTCACCCATGGTGCGCACGTCGTTGGCCTTGGCCGCGAACTCGGGCGAGCGCGCGTCCGAGGCCATGAGCGCGTCGAGGTAGGACGTGACCTTCTGGTCCAGGCCGGGGATCGCGGCCTCGTCGACGCGCGGGGCCATCGCGGGGGCCTGCGTGGTCGCGACGGGCTTCACGGGCTCGGGCGCGGAGAGCACGAGGTGCTCGGTCGCGGCGGGGGGCTGGAGCGGTGCTGCCTCGGTCATCGTGATCCTTCGCTCGTCCTTGACGGAGGTCGGTCCGAACACCCACCCCTGGAACCCGGCGAACCGGGCAAGCCGGTCGACCGGCCGGTCCGGGGAGTATATCCGCGACGGGTGGCCGGTTCTTTACTCTTTCACGCCCCGGGAGAGGAGAGAACTCCCCATGTGAGGATTCTCGGCATGAGCACCCCGATCACGGTCCACGTCCGAGGCAGCAACCAGGCGGGCCGTCCCCTCCTGCTGCTGCTCCACGGCTTCGGCGCGCACGAGCACGACCTGCCCGCGATCGCCGGTCATCTTCACCCGGTCTGGGACTGGGCGTCGCTGCGCGCGCCGCTCGACGCGGGCAACGGCGGGTTCTCGTGGTTCCCTCTGGGCGTGCCCGGGCGCCCCGACCCGCAGCCCGTCGCGGAGTCCACCGACGCGGTGCTCGCGTGGCTCGACGCGAACGTGACGCCCGGGACGGTCGTCGTGCCCGTGGGCTTCTCGCAGGGCGGTCTGATGGTGACCCAGCTCCTGCGCGCCGCGCCCGAGCGCTTCGCGGCGGGGGTCGTGCTCTCGGGCTTCGTCCTCGACGCCTCGCTCCCGGGCGACGCGGTGCTCGCCGAGCGGCGGCCGCCCGTGTTCTTCGGTCACGGGGACGCGGACCAGGTCATCTCGCCCGACGCGACCGCACGGACCTCGGCCTGGTTGCCGCAGTTCACGGACGTGACCGACGTCGAGTACGCGGGGCTGCCGCACTCGATCAGCGCCGAGGAGCTCGCCGACGTGTCGGCGTTCCTCGACGGGGTGCTCGCGGGCGCCGGCATCGGGGGCTGACGGCCGCCGTCCGCCGGGGGACCGTCTCCCCGCGGGCTTCACCAGGGGGTGGGGGCGGGGTGGTGTTCTCCGTGGAGCGCCAACAATTGTTGCCGCTCCACGCGTGCGGCTCCCGACCCGAGCCTGCCGCCCTCAGCCGACCACGGCACGGTGCCCGTCACCGGACCGTCACGACAGGTCGGGACGCCGCCCACAGCGGAGCGGTCAGCACGGCCGTCCCGACGGCGGAGATCGCCTGGGCGGCCAGCAGGCCCACGAGCACCAGGAGCTGGACCTGCGCGGCCCGCCACGGCGGGGCGCCCGCGAGCAGCAACCCCACGAAGGCCCCCGGAAGGGTGACCAGACCGGCCGCCCGGGTCTGGTCGAGCGCCGGGACGAGCGCGCGGGCCGCGGCCTGCCGGCCGAGGTCCGCGACCGCCTCGCGCCGTGAGAAGCCCAGCGCCAGCATGGCCTCGACCTCCCCCCAGCGGTGAGCGACGTCGTCGCGCATGCGCAGGCCCGCGAGCGAGGCGGCCGTCATGGCGCCACCGATGACCTGCGCCGTGAAGGGCAGGACCTCCTGCCCGGTCGGGGCGAGCGCCCCCGCGGCGAGCACGACGCCCAGGACGATCGCGGCACCCGTCCCGATCGAGACGAGGAGTGACGGCAGGGCCGCCCAGCCGCCGCCGATCCGTCGCGCCGACGTGACCGCCGCCGCGACGAGCATGACCGCGAGGTACGGGCCGACCGCGACCGGGTGCGCGAAGATCCACCCGATCACCATGGCCACCAGGGCGAGCTGCACCGCTGCGCGCAGGACCGCGACCAGGGCGTCGGGGATCGTGCGACGGCCCGTCCAGGCGATGACCCCGCACGCGAGCGCCACCAGGGCGAGGACTGCGACGGCGAGCCGCACGAGGTCGGGGAGAGACATGGGGAGATCGTGTCAGAGGCGGCACCGAGGACGAGGGCGACCGGCGGAGGAGCCGGTCAGCGGTACCACTCCTCGTCGATCGACGAGAGCCTCGACGGCAGCACACGGTCGCCCAGCCCGTAGAACTGCTGGAAGCTCATGATGAGGGGGCGCCACCGGTCGGGGTCGATCCGATGGGCCGAACCCGCGAGGCGGATCGACTCGTGCACGTGCACCCGGGTGACCGCGATCTCGACCGCGAGGATGCTCCCCGCCGCGACCGGGTCGTCGCCGCGCAAGCGGTGGGCGTCCACCACCTGACCCTCGAGCTGCACCGGGCACTCGCCCGCCCTGGGCGCGGACACCGTGTCCGACCCGACCGGGGTCAGGCCCGCGCGTCCGAACTTGTCGGGCTCGTACCGGTACCCCACGGAGGACTTGCGCGCCGACACCGGGTCGCGGCCCGTCGTGAGGGCGATCCGGTCGACCGCCGAGACCTGCTCGACCGAAGGCAGGTTGAGCACGACCTCGCCCGTGGCGCGGAGGTTGATCGCCGTCTGCGACCTGGCCCCCACGCCGATCACCGCGGTGTGACCCAACCAGAAGATCGACGACAACGGGGCGAGGTTGGGCCGTCCGTCGTCGCCGACGGTGCTGACGAGGACCACCGGCGTCCCGAAGTAGAGGATCGACGGGTCGATCGTGACGTGCTCGGAGCTCTGGACGGCCAGCATGGGAGTACCTCCGCGACGGGTGGACAGGTTCGTCCTGAAGACGCGGGGAGGGTGCGGGACGTGAGGTCGGGCGCCGGGCGTAGGGGTGCCCCGAGCAGGACTCGAACCTGCAACCTACGGATTAGAAGGCCGTTGCTCTATCCATTGAGCTATCGGGGCGCGGGGACCATCGTAGTGGGATCCGGCCGTGACCTGCGCGCACGCGCGCGAGGCGGACGTGTCGCCCGGGGCGCGCGCCGCCGTCGGGCCGTCCCTGCCCGCCATCTCACCCGCCCGGCCGCAGTCCGTCACCCGGTCATCGGCGCGCGCGTTTGGCATCGCCTCGGTAACCACAGAAGATGAACGGGTGACGACCCGACATGCTGCCGACCGTGCCCCGCGGGCTTTTTCCGCCTCGGGCAGGACGCCCGGCAACACGCCAGGCAACGCCCCCGAGGAGATCGGGACCACCGTCTACGACGTGGGCCGGGACCTGCGGCGCGACGTCGCCGACGCCCGTCTCCCGCTGGACCTCGCGGGGGCCGCGGACGCCGAGGAGGCCCGCAAGCGCCTCCTGAACCAGCTCGACGAGCACCTGCTGCCGCGCCTCAAGGAGCTGTCCTCGCCCGCGGTCGTGGTGATCGCGGGGTCGACGGGCGCGGGCAAGTCGACCCTGTACAACTCGCTCCTGGGCGAGGAGGTCTCCACGGCGGGGGTCCTGCGCCCGACGACCCGTGAGCCCGTCTTCGCCTACAACCCGCTCGACGTCGACGTCCTGGTCCACAGCCCCACGACGGCCATGTCGCGCGTGGTCGAGCACGACGGCGTGCCGCGCGGCACCGCGCTGCTCGACGCGCCGGACCTGGACTCGCTGCTCGCGGAGAACCGGTCGACCGCGGCCCAGCTCCTCGAGGCTGCGGACCTGTGGCTCTTCGTGACCACGGCCGCGCGGTACGGGGACGCCCTGCCGTGGGTCGCGCTGGGGCAGGCCATGGAGCGTGGCGCGAGCGTCGCGATGGTCCTCAACCGCGTCCCGCAGCACAACCTCACGACGATCCGCGGCGACCTCCTGGCGCGCCTGCGCGAGCACGGCATGGAGGGCGTGCCGCTGTTCGTGATCCCCGACGCCGGCCCGCACGAGGGCATGCTCGACCGTGCGACGGTCGCGCCCATCGCGCGCTGGCTCACGATGCTCGCGGGGCCGGACCGCTCGCGCGCCGTGATCGTGCGCACGCTCAAGGGGTCGCTCGCGGCGCTGCCCGCGTGGGTCACGGGCATCGCGGACGCCGTGCAGGAGCAGGTCGAGGCCGCGGAGGTCCTGCGCGAGACGATCGACCGCGCGCTGCCCGACGCCGAGGCCTCGGCCCGCCGGACCGTCGCCGCGGGCGTCGTGGCCGGGGGGTCGGTCGCCTCGCGCTGGGCCCAGCTCGCGGGCGCCGAGAAGATCGACCGGATCAAGATCAGGCACGGGCTCGCGCGCTCGACCAAGCGCCGCGGGCGTGCGCGCGAGGTCGCGCTCGAACCCCTGCTCGACGAGGTGCGCGCCGCGGCGACCCGCACGCTGGTCGCCGCGGGGGCCAGCGCCGACGACGCGCTGCGCGCCGCGCTCTCCGGCCCGTCGGCGCCTCCGGGCGGCCCGGCGTTCGCCCCCGAGCACGGGGACCCGGTCCGGGAGGCCGCTCGCGAGAAGGCCGCGGCGACGCAGGTCCACGAGTGGGTCGCCGTCGCCGACCGCGCCGTCGAGGCCCTGCGGGGCGTCGACGAGCCCGGCATCGCCCCGCAGGAGACGGCCGAGACGCGCCGGGCCGAGGCGACCGTCAAGGCGTTCGGCCCCACGGGGGTCGCGGCGCTGCTCCTCACGGCCGCTGCAGGGTCCGACGACGCCGCTCGCCTCGTGCACGGCCTGCTCGGCGACGCCGGGGACGCGTCGGTCGCGACCCTGACGTCGGACCTCGCGGACCGTGCCGCCGCCATGGTGGCCCGCGAGTCCGTCGACCTGCACGAACGCCTCGACGTCCCCGCCCTCGCACCGGATGCCGCCGTCGGGCTGCGCCTGCGCCTCGCCGAGCTCAGGAGGCTCTCATGACGTCCCACGACACCCAGCTCAGGTCCCGCACGGACGACCTCGCCAAGGCCCTGGACCTCGCGGGCGACCGGCTCGACCCGGAGGTCGCAGCCCGGGTCCGGACCGCGATCGGCGGCGTCCGGGAGCGCCTGGCGCTCGGTGTGGACCACACGGTCGTGGCGCTCGCGGGAGGCACGGGGTCGGGCAAGTCGAGCCTCTTCAACCGCATCTCACGGCTCAACTTCGCGGACGTGGGCGCCAAGCGGCCCACGACGGCCCGCATCACCGCGTGCTCGTGGAGCGACCGGGCGACGGCGCTGCTGGACTGGTTGGAGGTCGACCCGGAGCGCCGCATCACGCGCGGCAGCGAGCTCGACGGCGACGCCGAGCAGGGCCTGGAGGGCCTGGTCCTGCTGGACCTGCCTGACCACGACTCGATCGAGCCCGCGCACCAGGAGGTCGTCAACCGCGTCCTGCCGCTCGTGGACCTGCTCGTGTGGGTCGTGGACCCGCAGAAGTACGCGGACGACGCGCTGCACTCGGGCTATCTGCAGAAGTCGGTCGGTCTCGAGGCGTCGATGGTCGTGGCGCTCAACCAGATCGACACGGTGCCCACGACGCAGCGCGGCAACCTCGTCGCGGACATGGGGCGTCTCCTGGAGGAGGACGGCCTCTCGGGCGTGTTCGTGACGATGGTCTCGGCGCGCACGGGCGAGGGGCTCGGGCAGGTGCGCGAGCTCCTGGAGCAGGCCGTGGCCCGCCGGAGCGTCGCTGCGAGCCGCGTCGCGGGCGAGCTCGACCGTGCGGGTGCGCTCCTGCTCGAGGAGACGCCGGGCGAGGTGCCGTGGACCATGAGCACCGCGGTCGACGAGGAGGTCGCGGCGATCGGCGAGGCCACGGGGCTCTCTGCCGTCGCGGGGCAGGTCGCCGCGGCGGTGCGCAACGGGTACGGCCGCCCCGAGTTCGCCCCGCCGCAGGTCGACGCCGTCGCGCTGTCCCGGAGCCGGTGGCTCGCGCGGGCGGGCAAGGCGTTGCGCCCAGGCTGGAAGCACGCGCTCGACGAGGCGGTGGCTCCCGCGGACCGGCTGGTCGAGGACACGCAGCGCGCGCTGTCGAAGGTCTCGCTCGACACCCGCGGTCCGTCCTCGGCGCGCGCGACCCGCACCACGGCCCTCGCGGCGATCGGCGTCGCGGTGGTCACGGGGGCGCTCGCCATCCTCAGCTCGCTGGGAGTGCTGGACCTGGACAGGGCGATCGTGGCGACGTCCGCGATCGTGGCCGGGGTCGCGGTCCTGGTCGCCCTGGGCTTCTTCCTGGCGGGGATCCAGATCCGTCGCACGCTGGCACGCCGCCGGGAGGCGACGGTCCTGGCATCGGGGCACGGCGCGGTCGAGCGGGTGGTCCAGGAGACCATGGGCAAGCCCACGCAGAAGCTCCTCGACGAGCACCGGCGGGTGCGCGAGCTGGCGCAGTCCGCGCGCGACACGGGCAAGGCGTCACCGCTCACCGGGCCCCTGACGTTGCCCACAGCCAAGGAACTGAGCGACCTGTCCACAGACGCCCCCTCGGCCCAGGACGCCGCGACGCGCGAACCGTCAGCCTGAGTGCGCGGTCGGCACCAGGCCGGCCCCGCACCCAGGAGGAACGATGGGCAACGACGTCACGGTGACGCTGGCAGGCTTCATGGGCACGACCCCCAAGCTCTTCACGTCCCCGACCGGCAACGACTTCACGAGCTTCCGCATCGCGAGCACCACGCGCTACCTCGACCGGTCGCGCGGCGAGTGGGTCGACGGGCGGACCATCTGGTTCACCGTCAAGGCGTGGCGGGCCATGGCGCAGAACGTGGCGGCATCCCTGCGCAAGGGCGATGCGGTCGTGGTCACGGGCCGCCTCGCGGTCGACGAGTGGACGAGCCCCGAGGGCCCGCGCACCAACCTCGTGATCGAGGCGAGCGCGCTCGGCCCGGACCTGACGCGCGGTCGCGCGCAGTTCCAGCACACGGTCCACCGCACCGCCCAGCCCGACGGCGCCGCGGACGCCCCGGCGCCCGGCGCGCCCGGGGTCGTCCCGGGCTCGGGGACCTCCGTGCCCGGTGACCGGACGGGACTGAGCGAGGGCCCGGGCGACGGGAGCGCGTGGGACCTGGGCCGCCTGGGGGAGGACCCGTTCCCCGAGGACGACGACGCCGAGCACGGCCTGGTGGACGACGCGCTGAGGGAACGGGGCGCGGGGGTCGACGACTCGGGAACCGTCGACGACAAGGCCGCGGCCGACGACACCCGCGAGGACGTGCCGACCGGCGAGCTCCTGGCGACGCGCTGAGGCCCGACCGCGTAGGCTGGGGGGTCGAAGACGCCCGCCCCGACCGGGGCACCCCCGGGTCCGGGGCGGGCGCACAGCATCCCGCGAGCGATCGAACGGTGGAACAGAGCCAGTGGCTGAGTTCATCTACTCCATGTACAAGGCGCGCAAGGCGCACGGTGACAAGGTCATCCTCGACGACGTCACCCTGAACTTCCTTCCCGGGGCCAAGATCGGTGTGGTCGGCCCCAACGGTGCCGGCAAGTCCACGATCCTGAAGATCATGGCCGGCCTTGAGCAGCCCTCGAACGGTGACGCCAGGCTCTCGCCCGGCTACTCGGTCGGCATCCTGCTGCAGGAGCCGCCCCTGAACGAGGAGAAGACGGTCCTCGGCAACGTCGAGGAGGGCGTGGCCGAGATCAAGGGCAAGCTCGACCGCTTCAACGAGATCTCGGCGCTCATGGCCGAGCCGGACGCGGACTTTGACGCCCTGCTCGCCGAGATGGGCACCCTCCAGGAGGCCATCGACGCGGCCGACGCGTGGGACCTCGACTCGCAGCTCGAGCAGGCCATGGACGCGCTGCGCTGCCCGCCGCCGGACGCCGACGTGTCGGTGCTCTCGGGTGGTGAGCGCCGCCGTGTCGCGCTCTGCAAGCTCCTCCTCGAGAAGCCCGACCTCCTGCTCCTCGACGAGCCGACCAACCACCTGGACGCCGAGTCCGTCCTGTGGCTCGAGCAGCACCTCGCGTCGTACCCCGGCGCGATCCTCGCCGTGACCCACGACCGCTATTTCCTCGACCACGTCGCCGAGTGGATCTGCGAGGTCGACCGCGGTCGCCTGTACCCCTACGAGGGCAACTACTCCACGTACCTGGAGAAGAAGCAGGAGCGCCTGGCGATCCAGGGCAAGAAGGACCAGAAGCTCGCGAAGCGTCTGAAGGACGAGCTCGAGTGGGTCCGCTCCAACGCGAAGGGGCGTCAGACCAAGTCGAAGGCGCGTCTGGCGCGCTACGAGGAGATGGCCGCCGAGGCGGACCGCACCAGGAAGCTGGACTTCGAGGAGATCCAGATCCCGCCGGGCCCGCGCCTGGGCTCGGTCGTCCTGGAGGCCCAGAAGCTGCAGAAGGGCTTCGACGGCCGCCGGCTCATCGACGGCCTGAGCTTCACGCTGCCGCGCAACGGCATCGTCGGCGTGATCGGTCCGAACGGCGTCGGCAAGACCACGCTGTTCAAGACGATCGTGGGCCTCGAGCCCCTCGACGGCGGCGACCTGAAGGTCGGCGAGACCGTGTCGATCTCCTACGTCGACCAGTCGCGCGGCGGGATCGACCCCAAGAAGACGCTGTTCGAGGTCGTCTCGGACGGTCTGGACTTCATCAAGGTCGGCAACGTCGAGATGCCCTCGCGGGCGTACGTCGCGGCGTTCGGCTTCAAGGGCCCGGACCAGCAGAAGCCTGCCGGCGTGCTCTCGGGTGGTGAGCGCAACCGTCTGAACCTCGCGCTGACCCTCAAGCAGGGTGGAAACCTCCTGCTGCTCGACGAGCCCACCAACGACCTCGACGTCGAGACCCTCGGCTCGCTCGAGAACGCCCTGCTCGAGTTCCCGGGCTGCGCTGTCGTGGTCTCGCACGACCGGTGGTTCCTCGACCGCGTCGCGACGCACATCCTCGCGTACGAGGGCACCGAGGAGGACCCGGCGAACTGGTACTGGTTCGAGGGCAACTTCGCCTCGTACGAGGAGAACAAGATCAGCCGCCTCGGCGCCGACGCGGCGCGCCCGCACCGCGTCACGTACCGCAAGCTGACGCGCGACTGACCAGCGCACGCCCGGTACTCGTCCCCTGACGGGCGGCACCGCGACCGAAGGGCCCCGGCGATCCGCCGGGGCCCTTCGTCGTCCCGGCGCGCTCACCGGTCGCGCGGGCACTGCGTCCGGCAGACTGAGGCGCATGACCCACCCGAGCGACGACGCCGGCCCGCCTGTCGGCGGCGCCACCGAAGGCGGTACCACCGACGACGGCACGTCCGACGGCGGCGACCACCGCTCCCGCGCCACCGGCACCCCCGACCAGGGCCTCGACCAGGGCCTCGACCAGGCCCCCGACCAGGGCCTCGACCAGGGCCTCGACGAGGCCGGTCACGGCCGGCACGTCGCGGACGAGGATGCGGGCACGGAGCGCGCACCGGCCCGCACGTCGCAGGGCGCCGACGAGCTCGTCGCGGCGCTCGACGTCCTGCGGGGCGAGCTCACCGCGCAGCGCCTGCCGCTCGTGACGCCCGGTGTCGAGGAGGACCGTCGGACGCTCGCGCTCGCGGTCGACCAGCTCGACGACTACCTGCTCCCGCGCCTGCGGTCGCGGTCCGCGCCGCTGCTCGTGGTGGTCGGTGGTTCGACGGGGGCGGGCAAGTCGACGCTCGTGAACTCGCTCCTGGGAGAGAAGGTCACCGTGCCGGGGGTCCTGCGGCCCACGACCCGTTCGCCCGTGCTGGTGCACCACCCGCTCGACGCCCGCTGGTTCAGCACGGACCGCATCCTGCCGGGGCTCGCGCGCGTCACGGGACCCGTGGACCACGGGTCCGCCGAGGGGGCGCACCGCTCGGTCCGGCTCGTCGGGTCCGAGGTCCTGCCGCCGGGCCTGGCGCTCCTCGACGCCCCGGACGTCGACTCGGTCGTGGTCGAGAACCGCGAGCTCGCCGCGCAGCTCCTGGGGGCCGCGGACCTGTGGCTCTTCGTGACCACGGCCGCCCGCTACGCCGACGCGGTGCCCTGGGACCTGCTCCACGAGGCCGCGACCCGGCGCGCGCAGGTCGCGCTCGTCCTGGACCGCGTGGATCCCGGCGCGGAGGCCGTCGGTGCGGACCTCCAGCGGCTCGCCACCGAGAACGGCCTGGGCGACGCACCGATCTTCGTCGTGCCCGAGGCCCCGCTCACGGACGGTCTGCTGCCTGAGACCGCGGTCGGGGAGATCTCGCGCTGGCTGACCGCGCTCGGCGGCGACGCGGGCGCGCGCTCGGCCGTGATCGACGCGACCCGGGACGGCGTGGTCGACGACCTGGTGCGGCGCGCGCTGCGGCTCGCGGGCGCGGTCGACGTGCAGCACGAGGCCGACGACCACCTGCGGTCCGCGGTCGAGTCGGCCTACGACGACGCACGCCGCACGGTCCTGGCCGCGACGAGCGACGGCGCGATGCTGCGCGGCGAGGTCCTCGCGCGCTGGCAGGACTTCGTGGGCACGGGCGAGCTCTTCCGGGCGGTCGAGCAGAAGGTCGGTTCGGTCCGCGACGCGATCGGCGGCTTCTTCCGCGGCAAGGGGCGCAAGGTCCCGGGCGTCGAGGAGGCGATCTCGCACGGCCTGGAGTCCGTGGTGCTCGACGCCGCGGAGGAGGCCGCCGAGCGTACCTACCGCGCGTGGCGTGCGGACCCGGCAGGAGCGGCGCTGCTCGACGGGCTCGACCTGTCCCGGGCGTCGGCGTCGTTGCGGATCCGGGTCGCGGAGGAGATCCGCGGCTGGCAGTCCGACGTCCTCGCGCTCGTGGGCGAGCAGGCCGCGGGCAGGCGTGGCACGGCTCGCGCGCTGTCGTTCGGGCTCAACGGACTGGGCGTGGCGCTCATGGTCCTGGTGTTCGCGTCGACGGGTGGCATCACCGGGGCGGAGATCGGGATCGCGGGCGGGACCGCGGTGCTCGCGCAGAAGCTCCTCGAGGCGGTGTTCGGCGACGACGCGGTCCGCCGTCTGACCCGCACCGCGCAGGACCGGCTCGCGGACCGCGTCGCGGCGGTCCTCGACGGCGAGGCCCGGCGCTACACGTCGCAGCTCGACGCGCTCGGTACGGGGGACGCGACGGGGGCCCCGCTCCGGGCCGCGGCGTACGACGTGCGCCAGGCAGCGCGCCGCGAGCAGAAGGCCCGCGACCGGGCGGGCGTGACGGGGGAGGTGAGCGGCGCCGTCGGGCAGGGGGGTGCCCTGCGTGGGGCCCGTGCCGCCCCCGCGTCCGGACCACCGGCCCTCGACGACGCGTCGGTGGCCGAGCGTCCCGGGTTCTGGCGCCGGCTGTTCGGCGCTCGTCCAGGCGAGACGGACCCGGCCGCGCCCACCGGGGACGAGCGCTGATGGCCCGCCTCGACCTGACGGCCCGCGTCGCCGCGCTCGAGACCGCGGTCTCGGCAGGCACGGCCCGCCTCCCGGACGACCTGCTCGACGACGCGCGCGCCGTCCTCGCGCGCACCGCGACGCGCACCGCCCTGTCGGCCGAGCACACGGTCGTCGCGCTCGCGGGCTCGACCGGGTCGGGCAAGTCGTCGCTGTTCAACGCGATCGCGCGTGCCCCGCTCGCCCGCCCGGGCATCACGCGCCCGACGACGTCGCGCCCGATGGCGGTCGTCTGGGGGCCGGGGGCCGACCCGCTGCTGGGCTGGCTCGAGGTCGGGGACCGCCACCACGCCGCGGACCGTGCGGGTGTGGCCACCGACGGGCTCGTCCTGCTCGACCTGCCGGACCACGACTCGGTCGTGACCGAGCACCGCGCGGTCGCCGAGCGGCTCGTCGAGCGCGTCGACCTGCTCGTGTGGGTCGTCGACCCGCAGAAGTACGCGGACGCCGCGCTGCACGAGCGCTACCTGCGCCCGCTCGCGGGGCACGGCGACGTCCTCGTGGTCGTGCTCAACCAGATCGACCGGCTGACCCCCGAGGAGGCGACCGCGTGCCTCGCGGACCTGCGCCGGCTCGTGGCCGAGGACGGCCTCGCCGCGGCGCGCGTGCTGGGCGTCTCGGCGACGACGGGGCAGGGCGTCGACGAGCTCGACGCGCTCCTGGACCAGGCCGCCGCCCGGCGGGAGGCCGCGGTCGCGCGCCTGGTCGCGGACGTGCGCTCCGTCGCGCGACGGATCGTGGACGCGTGCGGGGACAAGGTGCCCGAGCGCTCGCAGGACGCGGCGCGGTCACGGCTCGTCGACGCCCTCGAGGCCGCGGCCGGGGTGCCGACCGTGGTCGACGCCGTCCGCGGCTCGGCGAACCGGCGCGCCCGCGCCGCGACCGGGTGGCCGCCCACGCGGTGGATCGGGCGGCTCCGCGTGGACCCCCTGCGACGCCTGGGGCTCACGCGCGGCACCGACCGGCCCGACCTCGCCCGGACGTCCGTCCCGCGGGCCTCGCCCACGGTCGCAGCCCGCGCGCAGGTCGCGGTCCGCGAGTACGTGTCGACCATGACGGCCGGCGCCCCGCAGGACTGGGCGCTCGGCGCGCGGGCGCGCGTGACCGACAGCACCGGAGGGCTGGCCGACGAGCTCGACCAGGCGGTCGCGGGGACCGAGCTCGAGGCCGCGCGGCGCCCGCGCTGGTGGGGCGTCGTGAGCGTCCTCCAGTGGGTCGTGCTGGGTGCGCTGGTCGTGGGGCTCGTCTGGCTGGGCGTGCTCGCGGTGCTCGCCTACCTCCAGCTCCCGACCCCCGAGACCCCGGTGTGGCGGGGGTTCCCCTGGCCGACGCTCCTGGTCGTGGGCGGGGTGCTGGTCGGCATCGTGCTGGCCCTCGCGGCGCGCGTCGTGGGGGCCCTCGGTGCCCGACGGCGTGCGGCCCGCGCGCGCCGCAGGCTGCGGGCGAGCATCGGGAAGGTCGCGGGGCGCCTCGTCTGGCTGCCCGTCGCGGAGGAGCTCTCGGCGCTCACGACGTGCCGCGTGGCCGCCCAGGTCGCGGCGACCTGAGGCGGGCGTAAGGTGACCCGGGTGCCTCCCCGCCGATCCCCGGCGGACGAGAGGCCCGAGCCCCACGCGAAGAAAGGACTTCCATGACCCGCCTGCACGTCCCCGTCGCCCTGCGCTGGTCCGACCTCGACGCCTATCAGCACGTCAACAACGTCGAGATGCTGCGGCTCCTGGAGGATGCCCGCATCACCGCGTTCTGGCGCCACCCCGAGGCCTCGACCGAGGAGAGCTGGCCCACGGCGGTCCTCGACACGGGCCCGCACGCGACGTCGCACACCCTGGTCGCCCGGCAGGAGATCGAGTACCTGCGGCCGCTCGGGTTCACGCGGAGCCCGGTGCGCGTCGAGATGTGGCTCGGGCACCTGGGCGGGGCGAGCCTCGAGGTCTGCTACGAGGTGCACACCGAGTGGCCCGACGGCACCGAGCGCACGGGGCCCTCGATCGGCAGCAGGCCCTACGCCAAGGCCGCGACGACCATCGTCGTCGTGGACGCGGCCACCGGAGCGCCGCGACGCATCACCGAGCCCGAGCGTGCGGCCTGGCAGCCGTTCGTCGAGGAGCCGCTCGAGTTCCGTCGCCGGGGGCGCTGAGCCCGTCCGGCCCGGCCGGCGTCCCGCGGCGGTGCTCGGTGAGACGTCGGACGGTCCGGTGACGAACACGACCGTGACGGATACCCCCGGTAGATGTCATGATGCGCGCGTGGACACCGTAGAGGTTGTGGGCGCCGACGTGGCCGTCGGCGCCGGACCCGAAGACGTTCTGCCCGTTCTGCCCCGGTCCGAGCCGCCCGTCTCGGACGTCGAGCTCGAGCTCGACGCCGTGGACTGGGCCGCCTACCAGGGGGCGTTCGGCGCGGCCGACGTGGTCCCTGCCCTGGTGCGCGCCGTCGTCGGACCGGCGGGTGCGGAGCAGGACGAGGCTCTCGACCTGCTGTGGCAGGTCGTGAACCACGAGGGCGCCCTCTACGGGGTGTCGGTGCCCGCGCTGCGCGTGCTCGCCGCGGTGGTGCGGGACGACAGCCAGCCCGAGGACGTGCGCAGCGGGGTCGCCCTCCTCCTGCTGACCATGGGCGCCGCCCACCTGCCCGGCGAGCCGGCCGACCAGGTCGACCTCCAGCTCGAGGTCCTGCTCGCCGCGCAGGAGGTCCTGCCCGCTCTCGACGAGTCCTTCCTCCACGGGCCTCGGACCCTCCAGGTCGCCCTGCTCGCGTTCCAGGCCGTCACGGGAGAGGCGACGTCCGCCGCCGGGCGCGCGGCCATCGCCCGTCTCGTCGCGGACGACGAGCCGCTGCTCGCGGCGATCGCGTCGCTCACGTTCGACCTGGTCTCGGGTGCCGTCCCCGCCCGCGGGGCCGTGCACCGACCCGGGGTGCTCGACGAGGACATCCGCGAGCTCATCGAGGACTACGCCGACCTCACCGACGTCACGCTCGCCGGCATGGTCGTCAGCGAGACCGCGTTCGCCCTCGTCGACCGGATGCTCACCGCGCTCGAGGAGTAGGCCACGCGGTCGGAGGCCCGGCCGAGGTCCTGCTCGCCACCGCAGCCCGCTCCGCTGCCGCAGCCCGCTCCGCGGCCTCGGCGATGTTCTTCTGCATGCCCCCGAACACGACCCCGTGGAACGGCGCGACCGACCACCAGTACGCCTGCCCGGCGAGCCCGTGCGGGTGGAACAGCGCCCGCTGCGCGAAGTAGGCCCGGCCCGGCCCGGACGCGTCCTCGGGAGCGGGACCGACGTCGTCGGGCCCCGTGATCTCCTCGGCCGACTCGTCGACGCGCAGCTCGAGCCACGCGAGACCCGGCAGCCGCATCTCGGCGCGCAGCAGCAGGCGACGGCCCGGCTCGATGGCCTCGACCCGCCAGAAGTCGAGGACGTCGTCGACCACGAGCGTGCGCTCGTCGCGGCGCCCGCGCCGCAGGCCCGGCCCGCCCGACAGACGGTCGAGCAGGCCCCGCACCCGCCACGCGAGCGACCACGAATACCAGCCGCGCTGCCCGCCGATCGACTCGATCACGGACCACAGGACGTCGGCCGGGGCGTCGACCACGCGTCGGCGCTCGTCGACGTACAGCGAGCCGCCCGCCCAGTCGGGGTCGGAGGGCAGGGGGTCGCTCGGCGCCCCCTCGACCGCGGCCGACGACCAGCGCGTGGTCACCTCGCCGTCGTGGACGCGTTGGAGCGCGAGCTCGACCGCGCGGCGGAAGCCGATCAGCCCGCCGGGCGGGTCGGGCACGTACCGGGCGATGTCGTGCTCGTCGCACACGACCTCGTGGACGAGCGACTCGACGAGCGGGCGGGCGATGCTCGCGGGCACGGGGGTCACGAGGCCCACCCAGTGGCTCGACAGGCGCGGGGTCAGGACCGGGACGCTCACGATCAGCCGTCGCGGGAGCCCCGCGACCTGCGCGTAGCCCTGCATCATCTGTCGGTAGGTCAGGACGTCGGGTCCGCCGATGTCGAACGCGCGCGAGACGTCGGCGGGCATCGTCGCGCTGCCGACGAGGTAGCGCAGCACGTCACGGATCGCGATCGGCTGGATGCGGTTGTCGACCCAGCGGGGCGTCGTCATCGCGGGCAGGCGCTCGGTGAGGTAGCGCATCATCTCGAACGACGCCGAGCCCGACCCGAGGATCACCGCGGCCTGGAGGACCGTCGTCGGGACGCCCGAGGCGAGCAGGATCTCGCCCACCTCCTTGCGCGAGGCCAGGTGCGGGGAGAGGTCCGCGTCGTCGACGTCGGGGAACAGGCCCCCGAGGTAGACGATCCGCCCGACGCCCGCCTCGCGGGCCGCCCGGGCGAACGTCAGGGCGGTGCGCCGGTCGCGGGCCGCGAACGAGCGGCCCGTGCCGAGCGAGTGGATCAGGTAGTACGCGACGTCCGCACCCCGCAGGGCCTCGCGGATCTGGTCGAGGTCCGACGCGTCGGCCTGAACCAGGTCCACGCGCTGCGCCCAGTCGCGCCCCGCCAGACGTTCGGGGCGGCGGGCGATCGCACGGACGCGGTGCCCTGCCTCCAGGAGCTCGGGGACCAGGCGGCCGCCGACGTAGCCCGTCACCCCCGTGACGGCGACGGTCAGGGGTCGGGACCCCGCGACCGGCGCGGACGGCCCGTCGGCAGGCGCGGTCTCCGGGGGCGGCGGGGGAGCGATGTCATCGGTGGGAGTCATGGTGCTCACCATGGTGACCCGGGTGACGGCTGCTCGCGACCGGCCGTCACCCGGCTCGGGTGAGCGTCACGCGGGGAGCGTGACGGCCCAGACGAAGAACACGAAGAACGGGACGCCGATGATCGCCAGCCCCCACTTCCACCACCAGTGGATCGAGAGCTCGCCCCGGGCGTTCGTCGCCTCGTCCGCGGTCAGCGGCCGCTGGGCCCAGCCCGACGGCGTGAGCGTCGCGAGGCTGTACTCGCGCGGCACCGTGATGCGGAAGAGCCAGAAGATGTGGACGTAGGTGTAGGCGAGGACCAGCGCCTGCTCTGGAGAGATGTGCTGTGACTTGGCCTTGCGGCCCCAGCCGAAGAAGATCATCGTCGATGCTCCTGCTTGAACGTGATGAGATGGCGGCAGAACGTAGCACGTCCAGGAGACTCCCAGGAAGGGCCGTTCGTCCCGGGGGACCCCGGCAGCTCCGAGACGGCCCCGACCGTGCCCGTGCCTAGGCCAGCAGATCCAGCACCGCACGCTCGGCCGCGGCCTGACCACGGCGCCCGCCCAGGAGCGGGGCGATGGTCTGCCCGCGCTCCCAGAGGTCGATCAGGCGCGGATCGACGTACGACGAGCGCGCGACGGCCGGGGTGTTGCCGAGCTCGTCGGCGACGTCCCGGACCACGCCCGCGACCACGGCCCGCCGGGCGCGGGCCGCCGTGGGCGGTGCGCCCGCGTCCGCGAGGGCGCGGGCCGCGAGGACGGTGGCGTGCCACGTGCGGAAGTCCTTCGCGGTCGCGTCCTCGCCCAGGCGCTCCTTGAGGTAGGCGGTCACGTCCGCGCTCGTCACGTCGTGCCAGACGACACCGTCCGGCGTCTCCTCGCGCCACGCGAGCAGGTCGCCCGCGTCACGTCGCCGCACGAGCGTCGTGACGGCCCCGCGGACCCGTTCGTCCTCGACGACGACGTCGCGCACCTGCCCCGACTTCGCGGGGTAGTGGAAGTGGACCGAGCCGTCGCGCCGCACGCGCACGTGCTCGGTGCGCAGCGTCGCGAGCCCGTAGCTGCCGTTCTGCCTCGCGTACGCCTCGCTGCCCGCCCGGAAGTACGCGAGGTCCAGGAGCCGGAACGCGAGCGCGAGGACCTTCGACCGCGGCATCCCGTCGAGCGCGAGGTCCTTGGCGACCCGGCGGCGTGCGGCAGGGAGGCGGGCACCGACCGCCAGGACGTGGTCGAACTTGCGGCGGGCCCTGCGCTCGCGCCACTGGTCGTGGTACAGGTACTGGCCGCGCCCCGCGTCGTCGTACCCGAACGCCTGGATGTGCCCGTCCGGGTACCGGCAGATCCACACGTCCGACCAGGCGGGCGGGACGACCAGGTGCGTGCAGCGCGCGAGCTCGTCCGCGTCGGTCAGGCGTGAGCCGTCCACGTCGAGGTACGAGAAGCCCTTGCCGTGGCGGCGTCGGCCGTAGCCGGGCGAGGAGACCGAGACGCGGCGCAGACGGACCATCCGGTCATCGTGCCCCGCGCCCCGGCGGCTCGCCCGCTCAGCGCGTCGCTCAGACCGGCAGCCGCAGCATGCCCTCCTGCGCGATGCTCGCCACGAGCGTCCCGTCGCGCGTGAAGACGCGAGCGGCGCCGAGCCCGCGCCCGCCCTGCGCGCTCGGGGACGACTGGACGTAGAGCAGCCACTCGTCGACACGGGCGTCGCGGTGCCACCACATGGCGTGGTCGAGGCTCGCGATCGAGGCACCGGGCGTGACCCAGCTCGACCCGGTCTTGCGCAGCACGGGCTCGAGCATGATCTGGTCGCACGCGTACGCCATGAGGGCGCGGTGCAGGAGCTGGTCGCCCTCGACGGGACCGCGGGCCTTCATCCACACCATCTGCTGGTCGGTGCGCTCGGCACCGGGGCCCAGGTAGAGCGAGCCGCCCACGTGGCGCAGGTCGAACGCGGCCTCGTGCGAGCGAGAGCGTGCGGCCGGGTGCGGGATCTTGCCGAGCTCGTCGAACGCCGACGGCAGGGACTCGGGGTCCGGGGCCTCGGGCATGGGCGAGGTGTGCTCGACGCCGTCCTGCTCCTCCTGGAACGACGCGATCATCGACAGGATCGGCTTGCCGTGCTGCACGGCGTGCGTGCGGCGTGCGCTGAACGAGCGGCCGTCACGGAGCTTCTCGACGGCGAACTCGATGGGGGCGTCGAGGTCGCCCGCGCGCAGGAAGTACCCGTGCATCGAGTGGGGTCGGCGGTCGCCCTCGACGGTCAGGCCCGCGGCGATGAGCGCCTGGGCGAGCACCTGGCCACCGTAGATCCGGGCGTTGGGCTGGTCGACGCTCAGGCCGCCGAAGCGCACGTCGGCACCGTCGGAACGGGAGTCGTCGGCCGGCTTCTCCTCGAGCTGGAGCGCGCGCAGCAGGTTGCCGAGCGGGTCGCGCGCGAGCTCGTCCGCGGTGACCTTGGTGCGCAGGGGCTGGGGCTGGTCGCGGTGCTCGGACTGGTCGGCCGAGGCCGTCTGGGGGGCCGTCACGTCGGTCACGTCACTCCTCGAAGGTGTTGATCAGCGAGTGGGCGGCACGTTCCAGGTAGTCCCAGAGCGTGGCCTCGTGCAGCGGGGCGAGGTCGAGCGATTCGACGCCGGCACGCATGTGCGCGAGCCAGCGGTCCCTCGCGTCGGGGTTGACCTTGAACGGGGCGTGGCGCATGCGCAGGCGGGGGTGGCCGCGCTGCTCCGAGTAGGTCGTGGGGCCGCCCCAGTACTGCTCGAGGAACATGGTCAGCCGGACCTTGGCGGGGCCGAGGTCCTCCTCGGGGTACATGGGCTTGAGCACGGGGTCGGTCGCGACGCCCTCGTAGAACACGTCGACGAGCCGCACGAAGGTCTCGTGCCCCCCGATCGCGTCGTAGAGGCTGTCCGAGGACGCGACGGACTCGCGCAGGCGCGGGGTCGCGGCGCTCACCGGGAGGGCAGCGGAGGAGCCGCCGGGGTGGGGGACGGGATCGCTGGTCACGCGGCCATCATCCCACCCGGCTGTGCGCACCCGGGCGCCCGGAGGACGTGACGCTCGCCGCTGTCGGCCTCCTCACAGCCCCAGCTCGTCGAGCCGGGGCAGGGCCGCCCGGACCGCGGCGCGCCCGTCGGCGGCGCTCTCCGCGGCGAGCGCGAGCTGCGCGACCTCGCGGCACTCGGCGATCGTGACCGTATCCAGCAGGGCGGCGACGTCGGGGATCGCGCGCGCCGTCATCGACAGCGAGGACACACCGAGCCCGACGAGCACGGCCGCGAGCACGGGGTTCGACGCCGCTTCGCCGCACACGCCCACGGGCCGCCCCTGGAGGTCCCCGCCGCGGCAGGTCGCGGCGACGAGCTGGAGGACCGCCGGCTGCCAGGGGTCGCTGAGCTCGGCGAGCGAGCCGAGGAGGCGGTCGGCCGCCATGGTGTACTGCGTGAGGTCGTTGGTGCCGATCGAGGCGAAGTGCGCGCGGGCGAGCACGGGACCGGCGAGCAGGGCTGCGCTGGGCACCTCGATCATGACGCCCGCGGTGTCGAGCCCGTGGGCCGTGCACCGGCCGACGAACCATTCGGCCTCGGCGACGGTCGAGACCATGGGCGCCATGACCCAGACCACGGCCTCCTCGGCCGCGGCCGCGAGCGAGATGGCCTCGAGCTGCTGCTCCAGGAGGTCGGGCCACTTCTCGGCCGTGCGCAGCCCGCGCACCCCGAGGGCCGGGTTCTCCTCGTCGTCGACGGACAGGAAGTGCAAGGGCTTGTCCGCGCCCGAGTCGAGCGTGCGGATCACGACCTTGCGGCCGGGGAAGGCGTGGAAGACGGTGCGGTAGGCCGCGACCTGCTCGGCGACGGTCGGCGGCTCCTGACGGTCGAGGAACGCGAACTCGGACCGGAAGAGCCCCACGCCCTCGGCCCCTGCGGCTGCGGCGGGTGCGGCGCCCGCGGGGTCCCCGATGTTGGCCAGGAGCTGGACGCGGTGGCCGTCCGCGGTGCGGCCTTCTCCGGAGAAGGTCCGCACGGTCGCGGCCAGCGCCCGGGCGGCCGCGACCTGCTCGTCCGTGGGACGGACCAGGACGGTCCCGGCCGACCCGTCGACGAGGACCGTGTCGCCCGCGCTGAGCGCCTCGCTCGCCCCGGCCGCCGCGACGACCGCGGGGATGCCCATGGCGTTGGCGACGATCGCGGTGTGAGAGGTGGGCCCCGCGCCGTCGGTCACGATCGCGAGCACGCGCGCCGGGTCGAGGCCCGCGGTCACCGACGGGGCCAGGTCGAGCGCGACGAGCACGAACGGCTCCGGGTGGTCGGGCACTCCTGGTGCGGGGCGTCCCGAGAGCGCGGCGACGATCCGGTCGCGCACGTCCGCGATGTCGCGCGCACGCTCGGCGAAGTACCCGCCGAGGGCCTCGAACTGCTGGGCGACCGACTCGGCGGCCTCCCACACCGCGCGCTCGGCGATGAGGTGCTCCTCGACGACGAGCCGTTCGGCGTCGGCCGCGAGCGTGGGGTCCGTGGCCATGGCGGCCGTGGCCTCCAGGACGTCGCGCGTGTCCCCGGTCGCCGAGGCCGCGGCGCGGTCGAGGTCGGCCTGCACCTGGGCGGCGGCGACCGGGATGCGGTCGGCCTCGGCACGCAGGTCGGCCGTGGGTGCCAGACGGAGTCCGGGGGAGGGCTCGTCGAGCGGTTCGGGCAGGAAGACGACCGGTCCGACGACCTTCCCGGGGCACACCCCGATACCGGTGATCGTCCGCTGTTCCTCGCTGGCCACGACGTCCTCCTGAGCTCGCCCGGTCCCGGCGGTCGGCCGGGTTTCCCTACCTCGCAGTGTTCCCCAGCCGCGAGCGGAGCGCCAAGCGGGCAACGAGCCGTGCGACCGGGCGTGGTCGCCGGGGACGGCGCCCTCCCGACGGCGCCCGGTGGGCCCGGCGCGCAGGTCGCCCTCCGCGGGGGTGCGGCCCGGCGGGACGCGCACGACCTGCCGGGCCTGCGGGTGGCGCGCGGCGCCGTCGGGCGGGGGAAATCGCCCGCTGTTCTCCCTCACCGGCCAGTGCTGTGAGACTAGGGTGGGAGAAAGAGGCCTGTTCGCAGGCCTTCCCCCGGCAACGGCGCCCAGCAGCACAGGAGTCAGGAGTTCGTAGATGAGCAAGGCACAGCAGATCCTCGAGGCGCTCGGTGGACAGTCGAACGTGGTCGACCTCGAACCCTGCATCACCAGGCTGCGCGTCGAGGTGACCAACCCGGCGCTCGTCGACGAGGTCGGGCTCAAGGCCACGGGGGCGTTCGGCGTGGTGCGCTCGGGCCGCGTCATCCAGGTGATCGTGGGGCCCGAGGCCGACAACCTCGCCGCCGAGCTCGACACCCTGCGCTGACACGAAGCAGATGCCACCGACCGGTTCCGTACCTCCCGCGAGGACCGGCTCGTCCACGGACGAGCCGGTCCTGCGCGTCGGAGCACCGTTGACCGGCACGGTCGTGGCACTGCGCGACGTCCCCGACCCCGTGCTCGCGCAGGCGTTCGCGGGGCCGGGCCTCGCGATCGAACCCACGGTGGACGGCGACGGGATCTCGACCGTCGTGGCCCCCGCTGCGGGCACCGTCGGTTCCCTGTTCCCGCACGCCTTCGCGCTCGAGGCCACCGGTGGGCGCACCGTCCTGGTCCACCTGGGCATCGACACCGTGCGCCTCGGAGGAGAGGGCTTCCAGCTCCACGTCGAGCCGGGCGACCGGGTCGAGGCGGGAACGACCCTGCTCTCCTGGGAGCCGCCGCGCGTGGCCGCGCTGGGGCTGTCGACCGTGTGCTCGGTCATCGCGCTCCAGGGCGACCCGTCGCTCCTGACGATGCTCGTCCCCCCGGGCGGGACCGTCCGGGCCGGCGAGCCCCTCCTGTCCTGGGACTGAGGAGCCTGGCCCGGGACTGAAGTACGGCCCTCTACCGGTCCGGCTGCGTCGGGTCGTCGGGCAGCGCGTCGCGTCTCTGCAGCGAGTCCCCGGCCTGCACCTCGTCCTTCGGCTGCACGGCGTCCCGCGCCTGGAGGCCGCCCGGGTTCTGCGCGGTGTCCCGGTTGGCCACCGCGTCCCGGTTCGGCACCGCGTCCCGGACGGGAGGAGTGCCGTGGGCGGGCACCGGGGTCGACACCTGGGGCGGGACCGGCGCAGCGACGTCCTGCGGCGCCTCCTCGAGGGCCGCGGGCGGCTCGGCACCGGCCAGCGGCACGTGCGCGGCGGCGAGGCGCTCGCGGACCGTCGTGCGCAGCGCCCGTGAGATCTCGCCCTGCATCGAGGCCTGCGTCTTGACCGAGACCTTGAGGACCATCTCGTCGGGGGTCATCGACTCGATGCCGGACACGGCCGGCTGCTCCAGGAGGTAGGTACCCAGGACGGGGTCCGCGGCGACGGCCTCGCCGGCCTCGCGCAGGACCCGCTCGACCTGGTCGAGGTCCGCGAAGTACGCGACGTGCACCTCGGCCGAGGCGCGGCCCCACTCCTGCGACTTGTTGCCCGTGCGCAGGATCTCGCCGTTGCGGATGTACCAGAGGGTGCCGTCGGCGTCGCGGACCTTCGTCACGCGCAGCGCGACCTCCTCGACCGTCCCGGCCACGACCCCGAAGTCGACCGAGTCGCCCACGCCGTACTGGTCCTCGAGCAGCATGAACGTGCCCGACAGGAAGTCCTTGACGAGGCTCTGCGCGCCGAAGCCGAGCGCGACGCCCACGATCCCGGCCGACGCGAGGAACGGGGCGATGTTCATGCCCAGCTCCGTGAGGACCATCAGGACGATCGTCGACCCGAACAGGATGTTCGCGGTCGAGCGCAGGACCGAGCCGATCGTGCGGGCCCGCTGGGCGCGCCGGGCGCTCGCGAGCGGGTTGGCGCGCAGCAGGACGTTGCCCACGGGCGACTCCGTGAGGCCCTTGAGGCCCTTCATGCCGCGCCGCTCGGTGATCGGGGTGCCGTCGGCGATGTGCTCGGTCACGCGGCGGATGATCCGGCGGATCACGGCCAGCAGGACCGAGCCGATCACGACGATGAGGATGATCCGCAGCGGCGTGCCGAGGAACCACTCGAGCCAGACGTTGGCCTGCCCGGCGATCTGGTCGCCGAGGTCGGTGGGGGACGGGGACGGGGAAGCCATCCCGGCAGGTTACCTTCCGCGGCGCGAGGCCCGACGGCGTCCGGCACCCCACGTGACGAGCCTCACCGGGAGCGGGCGGACGGGTCCTGCGGAGGGCCTGTGAGGAGGGTGGGCGGGCGGTGTGCGCACGTGCCCGGGGGGCTGAACCTGGCGAGCACCCGCGCCACACCGGGGCCAAGGTCTGCCGTCGCCCCCGCGCTCTGGCAGGATCACCCTCGTGAGCGTTCCACAACATGTCACGGCCGACGTGCCCGAACCGCTGGTCCAGCTGGCCGCGGCCCATGGTGTCGCGCCCGACTTCTGGGGCTTCGACGGCACGCAGCGCCAGGTGAGCGCGCAGACCCTCGTCGCGGTGCTCGAGGCGCTCGGCGTGCCCGCGTCGTCCCCCGAGAAGGTCGCGGTGAGCCTCGAGCACTCGGTCGACGACGAGTGGCGGCAGATGCTGCCCCCGACCGTCGTGGTGCGTCAGGGCGACGAGGTGCGCTTCCCCGTGCACGTGGCCGACGGTGCGCCCGTCGAGGTGTGGGCCGAGCTCGAGCCGGTGGAGCAGCCCGGGTTCCGCTCGACCGCGCCCGCGGTGCGGGAGCGCCGCGCCCTGACCCAGGTCGACGCGTACGTCGAGCCCCGCACGGTCGACGGCCGGGCGATCGGGCGGGCGACGTTCGCCGTCCCGGCGGACCTCCCGCTGGGCTGGCACGAGATCCACGCCGCGAGCGAGGGCACGCAGGCGCGAGCCACGCTGGTCGTCACGCCGCAGCGGCTCGAGCTGCCCGAGGCCGTGCGCGAGGCGCGGGCCTGGGGGCTCATGACCCAGCTCTACTCGGTCCGGTCGAAGGCGTCGTGGGGCGTGGGGGACCTGGCCGACCTGGCCGACCTCGCGTGGCTGGGAGCGCACCGGGCGGGGGCGGACTTCGTGCTCGTCAACCCGCTGGCCGCGGCCGAGCCCCGCACCCCCATGACGCCCTCGCCGTACCTGCCCACGAGCCGGCGCTTCGTGAACCCGCTGTACATCCGTGTCGAGGACGTGCGCGAGACGGGCTACCTGTCGGCGGCGGACCGTTCGCTCGTCGAGTGGGCGTTCGACCCGATCCGGGACCTGAGCTCCGACTCCGGCCCGATCGACCGGGACGCGGCGTGGGAGGCCAAGAAGGCCGCGCTCGAGGTCGTCTTCGCGGCGCCGCGGTCGACCGCGCGCCAGGCGGCGTTCGACGCCTTCCGGGCCGAGCAGGGCAAGGGGCTCGAGGACTTCGCCACGTGGTGCACGCTCGCCGACCACTTCGGCGACCGTGACTGGCCCCCGCAGGCGCTCGACCCGTCGTCGCCCGCGGTCGCGGCGCTGCGCGATCAGCTCGACGACCAGGTCGAGTTCTACTGCTGGCTCCAGTGGGTCGCGGACGAGCAGCTCGAGGTCGCGCAGCGCACGGCGCTGGGCGCCGGGATGTCGATCGGGATCATGCACGACCTCGCCGTGGGCGTGCACCCGCACGGGGCCGACGCCTGGGCTCACCACGACGTCCTCGCGGGCGGGGTCACGGTCGGCGCGCCGCCGGACATGTACAACCAGCAGGGGCAGAACTGGTCGCAGCCGCCGTGGGACCCTCGCGCCCTGGCCCGCGCCGGGTACGCGCCCTTCCGCGACCTGCTGCGCACGGTGCTGCGCCACGCGGGCGCGGTCCGGGTCGACCACGTGATCGGTCTGTTCCGGCTCTGGTGGATACCGGGCGCGGCGCGCGCGGACGCCGGGGCCTACGTCCGCTACGACCACGAGGCGCTCGTGGGCATCCTGTGCCTCGAGGCCCATCGCGCCGGGGCCATGGTCATCGGTGAGGACCTCGGGGTGTACGAGCCCTGGGTCCGCGACTACCTCGCGGAGCGGGGCATCCTCGGGACCTCGGTGCTGTGGTTCGAGAAGGGCGAGGGTGGGCGTCCGCTGGCCCCTGAGGCGTACCGCCGGCTCGCGCTGGCCACGGTCACGACGCACGACCTGCCGCCGACCGCGGGCTACCTCGCGGGTGAGCACGTCGACCTGCGCGAGCGCCTGGGTCTGCTCACCGAGCCGGCCGCCCAGGTCCGCCAGGCGGCACGCGCGGAGCGCGACGGCATGGTGGCCTTCCTCGCCGAGCGCGGGCTGATCGGTGACGACCCGTCCGAGCGCGAGCTCGTCGAGGCGCTGCACGTCCTGATCGCCCAGACGCCAGCCGCCCTGATCGGCGTCTCGCTCGCCGACGCGGTGGGGGAGCGTCGTACGCAGAACCAGCCCGGGACGGACCAGGAGTACCCCAACTGGAAGGTCCCGCTGGGAGACTCGTCGGGCAACGTGGTGCTGCTCGAGGACCTGTTCGACAACGCGCGGCTGCTCTCGCTCGCGAAGGTGATGCGGGAGTCGTTGTCCTCCCCGCCGAGGTAGACCCGTGTGGGGGGGGGGTAGCGCGCCGGGGGGGAGACAGGCGCCCCCCGGGTGACACGGCGCCCCG